>JACPZO010000060.1 GCA_016195465.1 Nitrospirota bacterium | reverse complement strand
TCCATTCCCGCCATAGCGTGAGGGCGACGGACAGGAGGAGGGGGCCGATGAAGAGGCCCAGCAGGCCGAAGGCCGCGACGCCGCCGACGACGCCGAAGAAGACGAGAAGGAACGGGATCCGCGTGACCCGGCTGATGACCAGGGGGCGCAGGAGATTGTCGATCGTGCTGACGGCGGTGACGCCCCAGATCAGGAGGCCGATTCCCTGCCACGTGCTCCCCTGGGCGATGAGCAGGACCGACACGGGAAGCCAGACGAACGGCGCGCCGAACGGAACGAGGGCCAGAAGGACGGTCGCCGCGCCGAGGAGGGCGGGCGCGGGCACGCCCGCGGCCCAGTAACCGATTCCGGCGAGGGTCCCTTGGGCGACGGCCGTGAGAAGGAGCCCGTACACGACGGCCCGGACCGTCTCCGCCGTGGCGTGGACGAGCGGCCAGCGCGGCTCGCCGATGAAGCGGTTGAAGACGCGGCGGCCCTGCCCGACCAGGTCGTCCCCGTGGCGGAAGAAGAAGAACGCGACGAAGAGCGCGGCGACGCCTTCGAGGATGTTCCGGCCGACGTCCCCCACCAGTCCCAGGATACTCCTGGAAGATCCGGCCATCTCCTCCCCGAGCCATGCCTGCCACTCCTGCGGGTCCGACCAGACGCGGTCGAACATTCCGCTCAACCAATCTCCCAGCCAGGGAAGACCGGCAAGCCACCCGGGGAGACCGGGCCGAGGGCCGGCCAGCCAGGACTTGAGGCCCGCGTAGAGGAACGTGATCTCGTGCGTGACGGCCCAGACGAGGAGGAGAATCGGGGCGATCACGAGGGCGACGAGAAAAAGGGTCATGCCGATCGCCGCCCAGGTCTCGCCCACGCGGTCCCGCAGGCGGACGAAGGCGGGCCACGAGGCGGCCGTCACGATTCCCGCCCAAAGGACCGGGACGAGGAACGGGCGGAGGACGAGGTAGAGCCCGAGCAAAAGGGCGACGAGGGTCGTTCCCCAGACGACCTGTCTCACGCGTTCCGATTCGATGCGTCTCAAAGCGGGATTCCCCGGGCCGGCGGCTAACGCCTCATTCTAGGCAACCGCTCCATTCAAGTCAAAGTCAACATTCGATATTGACGGCATTCCGGGCCGAACGGCCGGCGCTTCGAGTTTTCAAGCCGATCTGCTTGTTTAACAATGGGTTTTCACCGTCCGGCTGCCGCCGGGCGCTCCTCCACGGATTGGGGGATTGGGCAAAACCGGAAGAACCGCGAGAAAGGACTAAAGTATCTTTACCGCCGTGCCGAAGAAATACCAGTCATTGGAGGACCGCATGGAAATCAAAGCGACAAAGCGAAAAGGGCTTCACCGCCTCGCCGTTTCCGGGGAGGCGACGGTCTACGGCGTTTCCGAGGCCGCCGACACGCTGCGCTCCGCGCTGGCGGGCGCCGAGCGGCTTCAGGTGGACCTTTCGAGCGTCAGCGAAATCGACAGCGCGTTCATCCAGCTTCTCCTGGCGGCCGGGCGGCAGGCCGACCGCGACGGAAAGAAGATGGAGATCGTGGGATACGGCGGGTTCGGCGAGGAGGCGATTCTCGTCCTCTCGGCCCTGCAGATCCAGTCTTCCGCCGCGTCCCAGTAGTGCGTCAAACCCTCCTTTACGAGGTTCTCCCATGGATCTTGAACAGGGAAAGAAGATTTACATCGAGGAGAGCCGGGAGCTCCTGGACGATATGGACCAGGCCCTCCTGGCCCTGGAATCCGATCCTTCCGATTCCGAGCTGATCAACCGGATCTTCCGCACGGCCCACACGATCAAGGGCTCGGGAGGGATGTTCGGGTTCGACGAGATCGTCTCCTTCACCCACGTCCTCGAGACGCTCCTCGACAAGGTCCGGGCTGGAAGCATCGCGATAGCGACCGATCCGAAGGGGGATTCCCCGCTGCTGGCGCTCCTCTTCCGCGCCCGGGACAACCTGGCTCTGATGGTCGAGGGCCTGAGCACGGGCGCGTCCGCCCCGGCGGCCGAAACCGAAGAGATCCGGGGGCTCCTTCAATCGTACGGGGGAAGCGGCAAAGCGGCCGGCCCCGCGCCGTCCGCGGCCCCGGCCGCGCCGGGGGGAGGGCCGGCGGATCCGGACCACTACAGCCATGTCTCCGTCCGTTTCGGCCGCGACACCTTCCGCCACGGCATGGATCCCGCGGCGTTCCTTCACCCCCTCGCCAAGCTGGGGGAGATCAATACCGTCATCTGCGTTCTCGATTCCCTCCCGGCCCTGAACGACGAGTCATTCGACCCGGAAGACTGCTACCTCGGATTCGAGATCAACCTTTGCACCGCCGCCTCCAAGACGGAGATCGAGGACGTATTCGAGTTCGTCCGGGATGAAAGCCGCATCGCCATTCTGCCGCCGGAGAGCAGCGTGGGGGAGTTCGTCGATCTCATCAAGTCCCATCCGGGGGAAGACATGGAGCTGGGCGCCTACCTGGTCCAGTGCCGCGCCGTCACGTCCACCGAGATCATGCGCGCGCTTGAAGAGCAGAAGAAGGGCGGCGGACTGATCGGCGAGATCCTCGTGAAGCAGGGCTCCGTCCAGAAAGAAGTCGTCGAGGCGGCCCTCGAGAAACAAAAGACCGTGCGGGCACAGAAAGCCCAGGAGGCATCCTCGATCCGCGTGGACGCCGGTAAGCTCGAGTCCCTCATCGATCTCGTCGGGGAACTCGTGATCGCCGGGGCGAACGTGCTCCAGCTCTCCCACAAGGCCGGCTCCGGCGCGCTCGTCGAGTCGGCGTCCGGGGTGTACCGGCTGGTGGAAGAGCTTAGGGAGATCGCCCTTTCCGTCCGGATGGTCCCCATCGGCGAGACGTTCACCCGGTTTCAGCGGGTCGTCCGCGACATCAGCAAGGAGGTGGGGAAGGAGATCGCCCTCGTCATCAACGGCGGCGAGGCGGAGCTGGACAAGACCGTCGTCGAGAAGATCAACGACCCGCTCGTCCACCTCGTCCGGAACTCGATCGACCACGGGATCGAGACGCCGGAGGTCCGCGAGAAGCGCGGCAAGCCGGCCAAGGGGACGATCCGTCTCAACGCCTATCACGACGCGGGGACGATCGTGATCGAGGTCTCGGACGACGGCGGCGGCCTGAACCGGGAGAGAATCCTGAAGAAAGCCGTCGAGCGCGGGTTGATCTCCGCCGGCCAGAACCTCTCCGACCGGGAGGTCTACCGCCTGATCTTCGAGGCGGGGTTCTCCACGGCCGAGAAGGTGACCGACCTGTCGGGCCGGGGCGTCGGGATGGACGTCGTGAGGCGGAACATCGAGGCCCTGAGGGGCTCCGTGGACGTGTCCAGCGAGGAAGGGAAAGGAACGAAAGTCACGATCCGCCTGCCGCTCACGCTCGCGATCATCGACGGTTTCCAGGTTGGCGTCGGCGGGAATTCCTACGTCGTTCCGCTCGACATGGTGGTCGAGTGCGTGGAGCTGACCGAGGCGGACCGGCGGAGCTCGAACGGCCGGGATTTCATCAACCTGAGAGGCGAGGTCCTCCCCTTCATCGCGTTGAGGCATTTGTTCGGCGGGAACGGAGAGAAGGACGCGCGCGAGAACATCGTGGTGATCCAGTACGCGGGGATGAAGGCGGGGTTCGTCGTGGACGGTCTGATGGGCGAGGTCCAGACGGTCATCAAGCCGCTGGGGAAGGTCTTCCAGGGGCTCAAGGGCGTGAGCGGGGCGACGATCCTGGGGAGCGGCAGACACCCCCTTGCCATCCTTCCTCCCCTCTCCCCCTTCGAGGGGGAGAGGATCAAGGTGAGGGGGTGTGGGCTGGGGATCGGACGAATCGAGAAAGGAAGAAAACATTGAAGAGGGGGAGGGCGAGACAATGAGGGTCTTTAGGAACATGAAGATCGGACTGAGGCTAGCGGTCGGGTTCGGGATGGTGTTCGCGATGATGCTCGCCATCATCGGCGTCGGGATCTCGCGTCTCGCGGCCGTGAACGGGGTCACCGAGAAGATCGTGACAAAGGACTGGACGAAGGCCGTCCTGGCGAACGACGTGATCGATCTGGCCAACGACAACGCCAAGGCGAACATGGAACTCTTCCTTCTGACCGACAAGGCGAAGATCGCAAAGACGCTCGAAAGGATCGACAAGAACAAGAACGCCATCACGGAGAAGCTGGACAAGCTGGAGGGGATGATCTACCGGGCCGAAGGGAAGGCGCTTCTCTCCAAGATCAAGGAGACCCGGAAGGCGTACGTGGCTTCGTTCACGAAGGCGTCGAAGATCCTTCTGGAAGGGGGGAAGCGGGAGGACGCCGTCTCCGTCATGGTGAGCGAGACCATCCCGGCTCTGGATCTCTTTATCGCGGCGATCAACGACATGGTCAAGCTCCAAGGGAAGATCCTCGATGAATCGGGCGCGGAGGCGAAGCAGGACTACGAGTCCGGGCGGAACATGATGGCCGCGATCGGCATCGCGGCGCTTCTCATCGGGGCGGCGTTCGCCTTCTGGGTGACTCGGAGCATTACGCGGCCGCTGACGGAGGCGGTGAGCGTCGCGAACCAGATGGCCGAAGGGGACCTCACGGCGCGGATCGAGGTTTCCTCCAAGGACGAGACGGGCCAGCTCCTGGCCGCGATGAAGGCGATGGTGGACAGGCTCTCGCAGGTGATCTCCGAGGTTCGGGCGAGCACGGACGCTCTTTCGAGCGCATCCGAGGAGGTCTCGGCTTCGGCCCAGCAACTCTCGCAGGGGTCCAGCGAGCAGGCGGCGAGCGTGGAAGAGACGACGTCGAGCCTGGAACAGATGGGCGCGTCCGTGAACCAGAACGCCGACAACGCGAAGCAGACGGAGGGAATGGCCGTGAAGGCGGCGAAGGAGGCCGACGAAGGGGGCCAGGCCGTTCAGGAAACGGTCTCGGCCATGAAGCAGATCGCCGGCAAGATCGGGATCGTCGAGGACATCGCGTACCAGACCAATCTCCTCGCGCTCAACGCGGCGATCGAGGCGGCACGGGCGGGCGAGCACGGGAAGGGGTTCGCGGTCGTGGCGACGGAAGTCCGGAAGCTCGCCGAGCGGAGCCAGGTGGCGGCCCAGGAGATCGGCGGTCTGGCCGCGAACAGCGTCCAGGTGGCCGAGCACGCGGGGAGTCTTCTCAAGGAGATGGTTCCCAGCATCAAGAAGACGGCGGACCTCGTCCAGGAGATCACGGCGGCGTCCCAGGAGCAGGCCTCGGGCGTCAATCAGATCAATACGGCGATGGGCCAGCTCGACCAGGTGACCCAGCAGAACGCCGCGGCCTCGGAAGAACTGGCCTCGACGGCCGAGGAGATGACGAGCCAGGCCCAGAGCCTTCAGGAGGTCGTGAGCTTCTTCAAGGTGAACGGCGCGGGGGCCGGCGGGGGACTTGGCGGAGAAGCGAAGAAAGCGGCCGAACGCGCCGCGCCGGCCGCCGGGGGCCGCGCCGGAGGCGGAGAGGCGAAGAAAGCCGGGCTCGTCCGGGCGGGACACGCCGTGTCTTCCGTGAGCGGGTCGAAGGGAAAGGCCAACGGAAAGGCCAACGGAAAGACGAACGGAAACGGGAAGGAGAACGGGACGCACGAGGCGATGGCGGCGGCGTCTTCCGAAGTCCTGGACGGGGATTACGAGGAGTTCTAGGACACATCAACGGTGAATCGGTGAATGGGTGAATGGGTGAATCGGTGAATGGAGTAAATCCCCCCTGCCCCCCCTTTGACAAAGGGGGGAACGGGGGGATTGGGTGAATCGGTAAATCGGCGGCCAGGGAGGGGCCGAAAAGGGGGAGGTGAATTCGATGTCTCTGCTGGCGAATATCAAGATCCGGAACAAGCTCGTCGTTATGCTTTTCTTTCCGCTCGCGGGCCTGCTCTTTTTCTCGGTGAGCGGAATCTGGGAAAAGTACCGGCTGGCGGGAGAGATGAAATCGCTCCAGGCGATGTCGGAGCTTGCCGTCAAGGCCAGCGCCCTGGTCCACGAGTCCCAGAAGGAAAGGGGCATGACGGCCGGCTTCATCGGGAGCCACGGGGCCAAATTCGCCTCGGAGCTTCCGGCCCAGCGGGCGGAGACGGATAAGAAGGCGGGCGATCTGAGAGTGTTGCTCAAGGATTTCCGGAGCGACCGCTACGGATCGGAGTTCAAGGCGGCGCTGGACGAGGCGATGGCGATCCTCGACCAGATGAAGGGAAAGAGGGAGGCCGTCAGCGCGCTCAAGATCGCGGCCGGCGACGCCGTCGGGTACTACACGGAGATGAACGCCGCGTTTCTGAACGTCGTCGCCCGGATCGCACGGGTCGGGTCCAGCGGCGAGATCGCCCGTAGTCTTTCCTCGTACGTCAACTTCCTCCAGGCGAAGGAAAGGACGGGGATCGAACGGGCCGTCCTGACGAACACGTTCGCCGAGGACAAGTTTGGCCCCGGCATGTACGAGAAGTTCGGCGCCCTCGTCGCGGCGCAGGACGTCTACCTGGGCGTCTTCCTGTCCCTGGCGAGCGGGACCGCGAGAGACTTCTACAAGGGGAAGGTGACGGGTCACGCCGTCGAGGAAACGGCGAGGATGAGGAAGACTGCCTTCGAGAAGGCCGCGGCCGGGAAGTTCGGCGTGGATCCGGCGTACTGGTTCAAGACGATCACGGCCAAGATCGACCTCCTCAAAGAGGTAGAGGACAAGCTGTCCGCCCTCCTGAACGAAGAGGCGGGCGCGCTGAGGAGCGGCGCCGAGAGGGTCCTGGCGGTGTACGTCGTTCTCACGCTCCTGGCCGTCCTGGCGGCCGTGACGCTCGCCTGGCTCGTGACCCGGAACATCGGCCGTTCCATGGCGCAGGCCGTCGGCGCGGCCGAGCGGATGGCCGAGGGGGACCTCACGGCGCGGATCGAGGCGACGTCGAAGGACGAGACGGGCCAGCTCCTCTCCGCGATGGAGGCGCTGGTCGGGCGCCTCTCGCAGGTGATCGGCGAGGTGCGGGTGTCGGCCGACGCGCTGACCACGGCCTCCGAGCAAGTGTCGTCCTCGGCCCAACAGCTTTCCCAGGGGGCCAGCGAGCAGGCCTCCAGCACGGAGGAAACGACTTCCAGCCTGGAGCAGATGACGTCGTCGATCAACCAGAACGCCGACAACGCGAAGCAGACCGAGACGATGGCCGTGAAGGCCGCGCTGGAGACGGACGAAGGGGGGCGGGCCGTTCAGGAAACGGTCTTGGCGATGAAGCAGATCGCGGGGAAGATCGGGATCGTCGAGGATATCGCCTACCAGACCAATCTCCTCGCGCTCAACGCGGCGATCGAGGCGGCGCGGGCGGGCGAGCACGGGAAGGGGTTCGCCGTCGTCGCGACGGAGGTCCGGAAGCTCGCCGAGCGGAGCCAGATCGCGGCCCAGGAGATCAGCGCCCTGGCCGGAAACAGCGTCCAGGTGGCCGAGCGGGCGGGGACGCTTCTTGCGGAGATCGTTCCTTCGATTCGGCGGACGGCGGACCTTGTCCAGGAGATCACGGCGGCCTCCCAGGAGCAGGCGTCCGGCGTCAATCAGATCAACACGGCCGTGGGACAGCTCGATCAGGTGACCCAGCAGGGCGCCGCGGCCGCCGAAGAGCTGGCATCGACGGCCGAGGAGATGTCGAGCCAGGCGCAGACCCTCCAGGAGGCGGTCTCCTTCTTCAAGTTGAACGGCGCGGGACACGGACACGGCGCGACGGGCGGCGGGACGAGACGCCGCCCGGCGGCCGCGTCCGCCTCGGGATTCATCAGGTGGAGCGAGGCCTACAGCACGGGCGTTCCCTCCATGGACCGGCAGCACATGAAGCTCATGGACTATATCAACGACCTTCATTCCGCCCTGCGGGCGGGGAAGGGGCGGGACGCGCTGGGAAAGGTGTTGGACGGGCTCGCCGATTACACCCACTCGCACTTTGACGAGGAGGAGCGGCTGATGCATGCGCACGACTACTCCGGGCTCAGGGAGCAGAAGGAAGCGCACGAGAAGCTCAAGAGGCAGGTGGCGGAGGTCCAGCAGAAGTTCCGCAAGGGCAAGGCGCTTTCCCAGGACGTGATGGTTTTCCTCAAGGACTGGCTGATCAACCATATCCAGGGGATGGACAAGAAGTACGGTCCGTACTTGTCGGATGGCGAAGGCGGGGCGGCCCCGGCGGGGCGGGAGAAAGTCCTCGTCGGGAACGGGGGGCACGCCCGGGACGAGGACTACGAGAGGTTCTAGACGTTGAATTGAAAATTGGAAATTGGAAATTGAAAATTTCAAAGTGAAAAGCGAGGACAGGGCAAGAATTGGAAATTGGAAATTGAAGAAGGGAAGAGGAGGCTGACATGGAAACGATGACGTTGGGCGTGGAGCAGAGCCAGTACCTGACATTCAGGCTGGGAGAGGAGGAGTTCGGCGTGGGGATTCTTCAGGTGAAGGAGATCCTCGAATACGGAGGGATCACGCGGGTGCCGATGGTTCCCGACTTCATCCGCGGAGTCATCAACCTCCGGGGCAACGTCGTGCCCGTCGTCGATCTCGCGGCGAAGTTCGGCATGCCGAAACGGGACGTGACGAACCGCTCGTGCGTGGTCATCGTCGAGGTGAGCCTGGGCGGCGAGCAGACGACGATGGGGGTCCTCGTGGACGCGGTCTCCCAGGTGATGGACATCCTGCCTCAGGAGATCGAGCCGCCCCCGCCCTTCGGCGCCAAGATCAAGGTCGACTTCATCCAGGGGATGGGGAAGACGGAGCGGAAGTTCATCATCCTCCTCGACATCGACAAGGTCCTCTCGGGCGAGGAGATGACCGCCATCGCGCAGGCCGCGTCGTCCGGCTCGCTCGCCGCGGCGTAGATGGAGGCCGGCGCGGCGGCGCGCAGGGACCCGGGGCCGATGACTTCCGCGGCGAACGGCCTGAGCGACAAGGAGTTCTCGCTCTTCCAGGAGTTCATGCAGCAGGACGCGGGGGTCTGGCTCGCGCCGGCGAAGAAGGCGCTCGTGGCCGGCCGGCTGATGAAGCGCCTGCGCCACCACGGCTTCCAGAGCTACAAGGACTACTTCGACTACGCGACGCGGGGGCCGGGACGGACGTCGGGCGAATACGACGTGATGATCGGCCTCATCACGACGCACGAGACGCACTTCTTCCGGGAGCCCCAGCACTTCAAGTTCCTTTCGGAGAGCGTTTTGTCCAAGTGGAGCGCGCCCGGCGGGACGCCCTACCGAGTCTGGAGCGCGGCCTGCTCGTCGGGCGAGGAGCCGTACACGCTGGCGATGACGTTGTCGGAGCATTTCGGCGGAGCGCTGGCGCACGGGGTCCGGCCGGCGCCGCCGAACGGCGGGAGGCCTTCGTTCGAAGTGCTCGCCTCGGACATCGACCAGGTCGTCCTCCAGAAGGCCCAGGCGGCCGTCTACCCGATGGACCGGGCCGGCGAGATTCCGGCCGAATACCTTCCAAGGTACTTCGAGAAAGGCGTGCGGAGCCAGGCGGGGACGATCCGCGTCGCGAAGCCTCTGCGGCAGGCGGTGCGGTTCATGCGGGTGAACCTGAACGAGCCTCTTCCCCGGATGCCGGAGTTCGACGCCGTTTTCCTGCGGAACGTCATGATCTACTTCGACGCCGAGACAAAGCAGAAAGTGGTCGCGCGGCTCGCGAGCGTCCTGAAAAAAGGAGGGCACCTGTTCGTCGGCCACTCGGAGACGCTGAACGGCGTCACGGACGGCCTCAGGCTCGTGCGGCCGTCGGTGTATCAGAAATGACGGTGTATCAGAAATGACGGTGAATCGGTGAATGGGTGAACAATCCCCCCGTTCCCCCCTTTGTCAAAGGGGGGTCAGGGGGGATTTGCAGAATCGGTGAATGGGGGACGCATGGAAAAAATCAAGGTCCTGATCGTTGACGATTCGGCCGTCGTTCGGCAGGTGATGGCGGACATTCTCTCGAAGGACCCTTCCATCGAGGTGGTCGGCCAGGCGTCGGACCCGATCTTCGCGTCCGAGAAGCTCAAGCATCTGCGGCCGGACGTGATCACCCTGGACGTCGAGATGCCGCGGATGGACGGGATCACGTTCCTCAAGCAGATCATGGGCTCGCATCCCATCCCCACGGTCATCTGCTCGAGCCTCACGGAGAAGGGCGGGGAGACGGCGATGCGGGCGCTCGAGGCCGGGGCCGTCGAGGTCATCACGAAGCCGAAGCTCGGCGTGAAGGACTTCCTGGAGGAGTCCGCCGTCGTGATCCGCGACGCCGTCAAGGGGGCGGCCCGGGCGCGCCTTCGGCCCGCGCGGACCCTCAAGGTGGCGCCCAAGCTCACGGCGGACGCCGTGATCAGCCGCGGGAGCGCGCCGTCCATCACGGAGACGACCGACAAGGTGATCGCGATCGGCGCGTCCACGGGGGGGACGGAGGCGATCCGGGACGTCCTTGAAGTCCTCCCTCCCGGCCTGCCGGGGATCGTCATCGTCCAGCACATGCCGGAGCACTTCACGGCCGCGTTCGCGAAGCGGCTGAACGGTCTTTGCCGGATCGAGGTCCGGGAAGCCCAGAACGGCGACCGCGTCCGCTCCGGGCTCGCGCTGATCGCCCCCGGAAGCAAGCACATGCTCCTCAAGCGGAGCGGCGCGCTCTACCACGTGGAGGTGATCGACGGGCCGCTCGTCTCCCGCCATCGTCCTTCGGTGGACGTTCTCTTCCGCTCCGTGGCCAAGTTCGCGGGAAGGAACGCCGTCGGCGTCATCTTGACGGGGATGGGGGACGACGGGTCCTCGGGGCTCCTGGAGATGAAGCAGGTCGGCGCCCACACGTTCGCCCAGGACGAGGCGTCCTCGGTCGTCTTCGGCATGCCCAAGGAGGCGATCAAGAAGGGGGCCGTGGACGAGGTGGCGCCTCTCGACGAGATCCCGTACCGGCTCATGGCCCGGTTCGGCGTGCGGAGCGCGGCGATAGGGGCGGCCGCCGGGGTCTGAGCCGGCCGGCGATGTTGGGTTGTTGGGTCGATGGGTGGATGGGAGGTTCCCAACCCCCCATCGACCTCAAGATTAGGGGGGGACGGTTATGGGAAAGACGATTCTTTTCGTAGACGATTCGGCGTCCATGCGCCAGGTGGTGAGCATGGCGCTCAAGAGCGCGGGGTACGACGTGATCGAAGCCGTGGACGGGAAAGACGCCCTGGGAAAGCTGAACGGCGCCAAGATCCACCTCATGATTACGGACCTGAACATGCCGAACATGGACGGGATCACCTTGATCAAGGAGGTGAAACAGCTCCCGAGCCACAAGTTCCTGCCGATCGTGATGCTGACGACGGAGTCTCAGGAGGAGAAGAAAAAGCAGGGACAGGAAGCGGGGGCCAAGGCGTGGATCGTCAAGCCGTTCCGGCCGGAGCAGCTCCTGTCCGTCGTGGAGAAGGTGGCGGGATAGATCGGTGAATCGGTGAATGGGGTGAATGGGCAGATGGGCGAATCTTCGGCCAAGAATCGGCGATTGTGGATCGGGGGCGTTGCGGCCGGGGGCTGTCTCGCGTTCGGCCTTGCTCTCGCTCTTCCGGTTCCGGCATGGGGGAGCTGGCTCATCGGGGCTGCCGCGACGGGGGCCGTTGCCGTGGTTGGCCTTGCGCGCCTCCGCCGGACGGAAGTCGCGGCCGCCGAGGCGGCGGAACGGGAAGAGAAGAACGAGGCCCTGGTCCTGGACCGCCTCGTGAAAGTCCTGGACCACCACGACGACGGGGCCCATACGCTGAAGGCGGCGAACAAGGAGATGCAGCACGTCATCGACCAGACGGGGAAGGCCGTCACGCAGTTGGGAGAGAGCTTCCAGGGGATCCTCGGCGCGATCCAGAAGAGCACGGAGGAATCCCAGGCCCTCATCGCCCACTTCACGGCGGGCCGGAACGGAGGACGGTTCTCGTTCGATTCGATCGACGAGCTTCTCCGGCGGAACAGCGAACAGGACGCGCTCGTGACGGGCGTCATTAACAATATCATGCTGACCACCGACAGGCTGACCCAGGAGGTCGGGAAGATGGCCGAGGAGGTGGCCGGGATCCAGAGCATTGCGGAGGAGGTCGGGTACATCGCCGACCAGACGAACCTTCTCGCCTTGAACGCCGCGATCGAGGCGGCGCGCGCGGGGGAGCACGGACGTGGGTTCGCCGTCGTGGCCGACGAGGTGCGGAAGCTCTCGGACAAGGCGCTCGACGCGGGGAAGCGGATCGAGAAGATGTCGACGTCCATCCGCCGGCAGATCGACGCGTCCACAAGCCAGACCCAGGAGGTCATGAGGCGGAACACCGACAACGCCGCGGCCACGCAGGCGTCGCTCAAGGAGTTCGAAGCGCGGTTCACCGACTCCCTCAACGCCCTGGCCGACGCGATGCGCGCGATGACGACCAGCGCGGAAACGACCGGCCGGGAGATCTCGAACGTGGTTTTCTCCCTCCAGTTCCAGGACATCGTCCGGCAGAGGCTGGAGCACGTGATCAAAGCCCTGGAAGGCCAAGGCGAAGACCTCCTCGGGGACCTTCCGGCCATCCAGGAAGTTTCTCCCCTCCTGTCAACGTGGCGGCCGAACCCGGGCAAGCGGGAACGCCTCCAGACCGTCGTCACGGTCGACAATCACTACGAGGTCAACAACGGCGACAACGTCGTGCTGTTCTAATCGCGGTGAATAGGTGAATGGGAAAGAACGCCACAGAGGCGCAAAGGCACAGAGTGTGTTCGGGGTAGACGTCAAGGATTGAGGGGGCGGAAGGGAATTGAGGAGAAACGGGACATGGAGTAGGAGAAGGGAAGAGAGATGCTTGCGCGCAACCCATTTCTCTGTGCCTCCGTGCCTCTGTGCCTCTGTAACCAAGATATTGGGGGAACCGATGAATCCGAATGAACCGATCGAAACCGTTGCCGCCGCCCGGGACGAGCGTGACCGCGCGTTCCACGATCTGCGGGCCGTCCAGCGAAAACTCCTCGAGATGAACGAGCATATGGAGCGGGCGGAAATGTGCCGGTCGCACTTCCTTTCCAACATCCGGAATCAGGTCAACAGCCCGATCTCGAGCCTGATCGGCCTCTCCGCGATCCTCCAGACGGCGCGGGCGCCCGACGCGGGGGAGGTCCGCCGGATCGCCCGCACGATTCAGTGCGAGGCCCTGGACCTCGATTTCGACATGCGGAACATGCTGGCGGCGGCCGAGCTGGAGGCGGGGGACGCGGCCCTCGCGGCCCGGCGGATCGAGGTCCGCTCCTTCCTGGCGAATTGCATCGAGAGCTTGGCCCACAAGGCGGAGGAGAAGGGGGTCCCCGTCCACGTGTCCTCCGGCTTTCCGGGGGCCGTGGTTCAGGATCCCGAGAAAGTCTCGCTCATCGTCACGAACCTTCTCCGGAACGCCGTCGAGTACAGCCGGCCGGGGGGCGAGGTCTGGCTTTCCCTGGAGAAGGACGGGGGGAACCTCAAGATCGTCGTGAGGGACGGAGGAGAAGGAATTCCGGCCGACGCGGTCCCGTACGTCTTCGATCGTTTCTTCCAGGCCGCTCAGGGGACGGCGCGGTCCCATCGGGGTTCGGGCCTCGGCCTCAGCGTCGTCAAGGCCGCCGTGGAATTGATGGAAGGCCGGCTCTCCCTCGAGAGCGCGGCGGGGCGGGGGACGGCCGTTACGGTCGTCCTGCCGGAGACCGCCGCCGGCGCGGAGGGGGAGAGCCGTTTCGGGAACGATCTCCTGATCGAAGAGGCGGACGGCGAGGAACGGCTCGTGTGACGGACCCACTGGGCGGTGCAATGGAGAATGACTCGCTTCAGAGACACTACCTCCTGCCGGGGGGCGTCTTCGCTCATCCGGAGCCGTACGAGGTTACGACCGTTCTCGGCTCCTGCGTCGCGGTCTGTCTCTGGGATTCCGACCGGCGGCTGGGAGGGATCAACCACTACCTCCTCGCTCTCTGGAACGGCGAAGGTCTTCCCACGCCCCGGTTCGGCAACATCGCGATCCACAAGCTGGCGGAAAAGGTGGAGCGGGCCGGGGCGAAACGGTGGCGGCTTAAGGCCAAGATTTTCGGCGGCTCCTCGATCCTCCAGACGCAGTCGGGGCTCCTGAACGTCGGAGAGCGGAACATCCAGGTCGCCGTCGACCTCCTGGAGGAGATGGAAATCCCGATCGTCGCCCGTCACGTTGGCGGGCCCCAGGGACGGAGGATCATCTTCAACACGCACACGGGCGAAGTCTGGATGAGAATTCTGCCGAACATCTCGGCGGCGGCGCGGGAGAGGGTCGGCGCGGCCGTGGGACGGTGAATGGGTGAATCGGTGAATGGGTGAATCGGTGAATGGGTGAATCGGTGAATGGGTGAATCGGTGAATCGGTGAATGGGAAAGCTCTCAGCCCTTATCGCGATCAGCGGTCAGCAATGACGGACTGCAGGTATTTCAAACGCACGAAATCATTTTCCATGTAGGGCAAGGCTTTAGCCTTGCGTCATGCAACCCTGAAGGGGTGCCCTACTGCTTCCTCCTAGCCGGCGGCGAACGCGGCCAGGTCCTTGACGATGGCCTCGGCGGCGGCGTCGAGGAAGCGTTTCCCGTGCTCCGGCCGGGCGAGGGAAGGGTCGGAGAGCATTCGGCCATCGGGGAAGATCTCGCGGAACCGCTCGGGAGAGACGGGCCAGGGATAGCTGACCGGCTCCACGCGGCACTCTGGGATCTCTCTCACCCGGTCCGGGTGGAGATGGGCGGTGAGAGACACCTCCGACGGCGTCGCGTGGTGTCCTTCGCGGCCGCCGAAGAGGGTCCCGGCGAGTTCGGTGATTTCGGGGAGAAGCCACCAGGACGCGATCTTGAACGAGGCCCGGGGGCAGTCGGAGAGGATGGACGAGAACGACGCGCCCAGCGTCGGCGTGTTTCCGCCGTGCCCGTTCACGACGTAGAACCGGCGAAAGCCGTGACGGTAGAGGGACGAGACGATGTCCTTCATCAAGGCAATAAGGGTCTCCGGCGAGAGGGAGATCGTCCCGGGAAAGCCCATGTGGTGGTGCGACATACCGAACGGGATCGTGGGAGACACGATCGTTCCGGCGCGGGTCCCCGCCTCCCTGGCGATCGCCTCCGCGGCGAGGTGGTCCGTTCCCAGGAGGCCGTTCGGGCCGTGTTGCTCGGTGCTTCCGATGGGAACGAGGATGACGTCCTTCGTCTTGAGGTACGTCTCGACGTCGGCCCACGTCAGAAGTTCGAGGCGCATCAGGCGTTCCTCCCGGTCAGCCGCTCCGCGACGTCGGCCGTCAGATCGGCGATGGATGGGATGACGTCATCCGCGTCCCGGAGCGACTCAGCCGGATAGGTGTGAGCCACGGCCAGGACCGGCATTCCCGCGCGCCGGGCGGCTTCGATCCCGGCGTGTGAATCTTCGATGACCAGGCATTCTTCCGGCCGGAGCGGGCGCGCGCCGGTTTGTTTCTCATTCATCTCGGCCAAGGCCCGTACGAACCCTTCCGGGTCCGGTTTGCCGGCCGACACATCCTCCGCCGCGACGACGACGCGAAACAGGTTCCGGATCCCGGCGCGCCCGAGGATGCCGTCGATCTCGTTCCGGAGCGCTCCCGAGACGACGGCGAGCGCGTACCGCCCCGACATCCGCCAGACGGCCTCGGCGGCGCCCGGATAGAGAACGTCGTGTCCCGCTACGTGGGCCGTGTAGTAGGCCGACTTGCGGCCGATCAGGTCCGCGAGGTCCCCGTCCGAGAGAGTCCGCCCCGCGGCCAGGCAGGCCGCGCGGAAACACCCCCGGTCGTCGTACCCCAGGTACTCTTCGTAGTACTTCTCCCGCGTGAGCAGGATCCTTTCCTCGCCCAGGACGCGCTGGAACATGAGGAAGTGCACCTCTTCGTCATCGGCGAGGACGCCGTTGAAATCGAAAACGATCGCTCTCGGCATGGCGGGGAGTATAATGCCGTCCGCCGCGCGGGTGCCGCAAGGAATTTCTGCGGGCGGAGCGCCGTCTCCTTCTCCTTCGCGGGCCCCCGCCCCGGAGGATACGTGGTCAAATGGAAGGGCTGGGATGAAACCGATTGTCGAGACGTTTCCGGTTGGTTTTCTCGAAGTCAATTGCACGATCGTCGGCTGTCCCGAGACGCGCGAGGCCCTCGTCATCGACCCGGGAGACGAGGCCGGGAAGATACTGGCGGCCCTCGGCAAGCACCGGCTGAGGGCCGTGGCGGTCGTTCTGACGCACGCCCACTTCGACCACCTCGGGGCGGCCAGGGAGATTCAGGAGACGTCGGGCGCGAAGGTCTACGTCCACCGGGAGGACCTTCCGCTCATGGAGAACCTCACGGCGCAGTCGAGGTCGTTCGGTCTTCCGCCGCCTCCTCCGCCGGAGATCGACGGGTTCCTCGCGGACGGCCGCAGGGTCTCCTTCGGCCGGTACGAGGCGGAGACGATCCATACACCGGGCCACTCGCCCGGAGGCGTCTGCTTTGCGATCCCGGCCCTCGGCAAGGTCCTGTTCTCGGGCGATACGCTTTTTCGCGAGGGGATCGGGCGGACGGACCTCTGGGGGGGCGACCCCGAGAAGATTCTCCGCTCGATCCGCGAACGCCTCTTCACGCTCGACGACGACACGGTCGTCATTCCCGGCCACGGGGAGACGACGACGATCGGGCACGAAAAGGCGCACAATCCGTTCGTTGGCCGGTGAATCGGTGAATAGGAACGAAAACCACAGAGCCACGGAGGCACAGAGGCACAGAGGCACAGAGCGATCGACGGCCAAGCATTGGTGAATCGGTGAAGCGGTGAATCGAAATCCTCTCCTGTGATAGAATCTCGGCATGTTCCGGCGGCTGAACAGCGAAATACAGGTCTTCCTGGCGCGGGACCCGGCGGCGCGGAGCCGGTTGGAGGTCCTGCTCTGCTACCCCGGGCTCCATGCGATCCTTTTCCACCGGCTCGCCCACTGGCTCTGGACGAAGGGCTTCCGCCTCCTGGCACGGATCGTTTCTCAGGTTTCGAGGTTTCTGACTGGAATCGAGATTCACCCTGGCGCCCGCGTCGGCGAGAGGTTCTTCATCGACCACGGATCGGGCGTCGTCATCGGCGAGACGGCCGAGATTGGCGAAGACGTTCTGATCTACCAGGGCGTCACGCTGGGAGGGACGGGCAAGGAGAAGGGCGGGAAGCGGCATCCCACGATAGGCGACCGGGTGACCGTCGGCGTCGGCGCGGTCGTCCTGGGACCGATTACGATCGGCCACGACGTGCGCATCGGCGCGGGCTCCGTGGTCGTCAAGCCTGTCCCCGACAACTGCACGGTCGTCGGCGTTCCGGGACGGATCGCCCGGATGGAGGGGAGGAAGCTCACGGACGACGAGTTGCTCGCCCACGGGAACCTTCCCGATCCCGAGGTCCAGTTGATCCGAGAGATGCAGGAGCGCGTCTCGGAGCTGGCCGAACGGCTCAGGGTGCTGGAAAAGCGGATGCGGGATGAGTCGGTGAATGGGTGAATCGGTGAATCGGAAAGGCACTCCTCCCCTTTGTAAGGGGAGGATGGGTGGGGTAGAGAATGGCGCGATGCGAAACGAGACCGTCGGGAAGCTGAAGACAGCCATGGAGATTCTCCGGGAGACGGGAGGGTGCGTCGTCGCTTTCTCGGGCGGTGTCGATTCGGCCGTCGTCACGGCCGTCGCGCGCGAGGTCCTGGGGGACCGCGTTCTCGCCGTGACGGGGGATTCGGAATCCCTCCCGGCGCGGGAGCGGGGGGACGCGGTCCGCGTGGCCGCCTTCACGGGGGTCCGCCACCGCTTCATCCGGACGAAGGAGCTTTTCGACGCGCGCTACGCCTCCAATCCGGCGAATCGGTGCTTCTACTGCAAGGATGAGTTGTATGCCCGGCTGTTCGAGATCGCGGGAGACGAGGGGCTGGCGGCCGTCGTGGACGGGCAGAACGCGGACGACGCTTCGGACTACCGCCCGGGCTCCGAGGCCGCGCGCAGGCACGCCGTCCGGTCTCCGCTCAAGGAGGCGGGTCTTTCGAAGGCGGAAGTCCGGGAGATCGCGCGGGCCCGCGGGATCCCGATCTGGGACAAGCCGGCCTCGCCCTGCCTGGCTTCGCGGTTCCCCTATGGAACGCCGATCACGGCCGACATGCTGGCGCGGGCGGACACGGCGGAAATATTCGTCCGGTCGCTGGGGTTTCGGGATGTGCGGGTGAGGGTCCGGGACGGTTCCGCGACGGTGGAGGTGGAGCCGGGGAGCGTCGCCCGCCTGTTGGACCCGGCCCTGGTGTCGCGCGTGGTCGAGGCGCTTCAGGGTATGGGTTTCGCGGACGTCCGGATCGATCCGGAAGGTTTCCGGAGCGGGAAGATGAATGACGACGTCGCAAACGGTGAATGGGTGAATCGGTGAATCGGTGAATGGGTGAATCGGTGAATCGGTGAATGGGTGAATCGGTGAATCGGAAAGAAGAATTCCTCGAGCTGAATGCCGATCGCTGAACGCTGAAGGCTGAAGGCTGAACGCTGAACGCTATGGACAAGGTCATTGTCGGAATGTCGGGAGGCGTGGACTCGTCGGTCGCCGCGCTCCTTCTCAAGGAGAGGGGGTACGAGGTCATCGGCGTGACCCTGCACGTCTGGTCGAATCCGGCGCCGTCGCCGCTCGACCGCGAGCGGGTCTGCTGTGCCGTGGAGGCTGTCGGCGACGCGATCGAGGTCTGCGAGCGGCTGGGGATCGCCCACCGCCTCGTGGACGCGCGGGAGGCGTTCACGTCCGGCGTGATTGAACCGTTCGCCGACGCCTACTTGAACGGTCGGACGCCGAACCCCTGCATCGACTGCAACAGGATGGTCAAGTTCGCCGCGCTCATGGACGAAGCGGAACGGCTCGGGGCGCGATGGATCGCGACGGGCCACTATGCCCGCCTGAGCGGGGAGCCGGGCGGCCGCGTGGAGATCCGACGGGCGGGGGATCGCCGCAAGGACCAGAGCTACGTCCTCTACGCCCTCTCTCAGGAGATCTTGGGGCGCCTCCTTCTGCCTCTTGGCGATCTTTCCAAGGA
The DNA here is from genome assembly GCA_016195465.1 of Nitrospirota bacterium. Classification (GTDB taxonomy): domain Bacteria; phylum Nitrospirota; class RBG-16-64-22; order RBG-16-64-22; family RBG-16-64-22; genus RBG-16-64-22. The sequence goes on along the minus strand of JACPZO010000060.1, from coordinate 144 downwards.
AGACGTCCGGCGGATCGCCCGGGATAACGCCTTGCCCGTAGCCGACAAGCCAGACAGCGTGGAGATCTGCTTCGTTCCGGACGGCGACCACGGGGCGTTCCTGTCGCGTTTTCGTCCGGGGGCCGTGCGGCCGGGGCCGATCAC
>JACPZO010000073.1 GCA_016195465.1 Nitrospirota bacterium | reverse complement strand
TCCAGCTTGGCCTGCGAGATTGTCGCGAAGACAGGGATGCCCCTGGCGGATGTGGCGCGGGATCTCGGCGTCTCCACTTCAGCCGTTTGCAAGGCGCTGTTGCGGAACAAGTCCACTTAGTCAACAACGTCCCCCAAGACGTTTAGTCAACAACGTCCCCCAAGACCGTTTTCGCGCGGGCTTCATGGCCCGGAGAGATTCGGATCACGCCACAGGTATCGATCCGGATCCCGCGACAGATCGCGCGGACCGTCGAAGATGCCGACGATCGGGAGAGCGGGATGAGCGCGGCGCCGAGGGGGTTGTGGGGATGGTTCCTCAGAGACGATCTTGAGCGTCACCTTCTGAGAGTCCCGGAAGGGAAGCTTGCGGGTGGGTTTGAGCACGCCGTTCTTGTATACGGCCTGGATGGTCTTTGGCATGGGAGGCTCCTGTCGTCCGTTGAAACGCATTATAGAGGAAATCGGCGTCGAATGGAATCTTCCACCGTTACAGGACCCCCGCCTTGGCGGGGTGCCACTTGGCCCGTGTCGCGTCCTTCCAGTCAAAGAAACGTGACAGCAGAACCAGACTGACGACCTGCGGTTTTTCTGACCGTCGTCTGAAACTCCGGCAAGTCGCGCCCCTTCCCCGCAAGATTTTCTTGACGCCAAACTGGAACCCGGGACGGGCCTGCTGGCGACGGCGCGGTTGCACCAAATGGCCAGGTCTGTTAGTCTGGTTCATCGGCAAAGGAGCGGAAAATGGTTTCGGTCACCGTTCACAAGGCCAAGACGCAGCTCTCACGCCTCATCCAGGACGCGCTTCGGGGCGAAGAGGTCGTGATCACACGCAGGCACGAACCCGTGGCACGGCTCGTGCCCATGCCCGGCGCGAAGGTCCGGCGCCGCCTCGGGGGCGCCAAAGGAAAGGTACGCGTTCCAAAAAGCTTCGATGAGCCCCTCGAAGACTTCGCCGATTACATGAAATGAAGCTGCTCCTCGATACGCAACGCACGCCTTCCTTTGGGCGATTGGAGACGACCCCCGCTTGAGTCCGCGGGCTCGGGAGGCATTCCTGGATCCCGACAACCTCTTGTTTCTGAGCATGGCCAGCGCATGGGAGATCGCCATCAAGATCTCCCTCGGAAAGCTCCAAGTTGCCGGCCGCTGGAACGACGTCGTTCAGAGAGAAATGAGCGCAAACGGCATCGCGTGGCTTTCCATCGAATACGAGCATTGCGTGAGAGTGGCTGCCCTTCCCTTCCATCACCGCGATCCTTTCGACCGGCTCATCGGCGCCCAGGCCAAGAGCGAACGCATGGCCATTGTGAGCCGCGATCTTTCCTTCGAATCCTACGGCGTGCGCAGGATCTGGTAGAAAAGAGATTCACACACAATCTATCCACTCATCCGGGATGAGCAGCTCCTTCCCCGCCAGCGGACCTCCCCGACCCAGCGGTTCAAGATTGGACTGACAATGGCGGTTCCACCGGCCTCAAACGGGCGCTCCGGCCGGGGGCCAGATGTGATAAGATTTTAATGGCCCTCTCCCCGACCGGCTTCAGGCGCCTGCTGGGCGCGGGGAAGGCCCCGATCTGACCATGAGGCAGGCCCCGTGGTTGCCGACCTTCCGATCACAGCCGTCGTTCCGTACGACCCCCATACGCCAGCCCATACGCCGGCCCATACGCCTGCCTATAATTCGGATGCCCGGTGGATCCCAAACAGGGCGGGGCCGGCCGGCCTCCAGCCGGAGGAAAGGCGGCACAGCCGCCGGGCCGTCTGGGAACTTCTCCCTCCCCGGGGGCGAGTCGATTCCCGGTCGTCCTCCCGCACGTCCTTCCGAGCGGGCCCGGAGGGAATCCGCGCCTACGACCGATGGGGGTCGATCCAGGCCTCCGCCTTGAAGGGTCTGTTCGTCGATCTCTACGCATGACCGGCAACCGGAGTCCTTCAAGCGAACGGTGGACAGGCCGGGACGCTTTGGGTATAGTCTCCCATCGTTTTGTTCTTCCCGATCCAACGCCTCTCTCTCCTTCGGGTCCGGGTCTTGCGCAACGGGGCCCGGCCAACCCCGCCAGGTCCGGAAGGAAGCAACGGTCCGCCGGACGCGCCGTGTGCCGCAAGGGCGCCCGGTCCCGGAGGAGGAAGGGGCGTTGCCGGGTTG
>JACPZO010000072.1 GCA_016195465.1 Nitrospirota bacterium | reverse complement strand
TCTTCCTGGATCCCGCCGGAGTCGGTCAGGACGGCGCGCGCGCCGTCCACGAGGCCCAGGAACTCGAGATACCCCAGGGGCGCCGTCAGCCGGAGCCCGGGGTGCGCGGCGATCTTCTCCGCGAGGCCTGCCGCTCTCATGCGGGCCTCCGTCCGGGGATGGACGGGAAAGACGAGGGGAAGGTCCCAGGAAAACTCCGCGAGAAGGTCCGCGAGCGCGGCCAGCCGGACCGGATCATCGACGTTGGAAGGGCGGTGGAGCGTAACGACGCCGTACCGGCGGGACCCGAGTCCGAGACGCCCCGGCATGTCGAGCGACCCCGCCCGGTCCCGGTGCTTGAGGAGCGTGTCGATCATCGCGTTCCCGACGAAGTGGACCCGGCCGACGGGAATCCCCTCCCGCACGAGATTCGCGAGGGCCGGTCTCTCCGTGACGAAGAGCAGGTCGGAGATCTGGTCGGTGAGGACGCGATTGATCTCCTCGGGCATCGTCCGGTCGAAGGAGCGGAGGCCGGCCTCCACGTGGGCCACGGGGATCCCACGCTTCACGGCCGCGAGCGCCGCCGCCAGCGTGGAGTTGACGTCTCCGACGACGATGACGACGTCGGGGGCTTCCCGCTCCAGAACGGGATCGATCCGCTTCATCACGTCGGCCGTCTGGGCGGCGTGCGGCCCGGATCCCACGCCCAGATCGACGTCGGGCCTCGGAAGGCCGAGTTGGTCGAAGAAGAGCGCGGACATCCGCTCGTCGTAGTGCTGGCCCGTGTGGACGAGGAACGTCTCGACGCCGTCCCTTCCGCGGAGCGCGTCGAGGACGGGCGCCATCTTCATGAAGTTGGGCCGCGCGCCCACGACGCCGAGGACCTTCATGCGATGCTCCCCCTCACCCTCGCCCTCTCCCCCGTCACGGGGGAGAGGGAAGAAATATACGATGCCTCCCTTTTCCTCTCCTGGGGGAGAGGATCAAGGTGAGGGGGTCGTAGCGAAGAACACGGTTCCATACTCTGGGGAGCAAGCTGTTCAAGCATTTCCCCGATCGTCCCGAACCGGAACGTCTCCAGCAGATCGGACAATCGCTCCTCCGTCCGGTCGAGGTTCCGGTAGTGGCGGATCCGCGTGAGCCGCCCCGCCGGGAGGCGGGGCTGGTCCGGATCGACCTCCCAGGGATGGACGTAGAAGACGACCGGCATCTTCTCTTTCTCGTTCACGCGCCGGATTCCCCACCGGGTGAAGGAGGGCGGGAAGAGCCGGAAGTACCCTCCGCCCGCGATCGGAACGTTCTGGCCGAGCACGCGCGCCGTCCCCGGCGGGACCTCGATCAGGCCCGAAGAATGGCGGTGCGGAAAACGCGGGGCGTCGGGGATCCCGTACCGGTCGTGGCGGATCGGGAAGATCGAGGAGTCGTACGCGAACCCCATCTCGGCCAGAACATCGAGCGCCCAGAGCGTCTCGCGGACGATCGAAAAGGTCGTGGCCCGGTACCCCTTTACCGGCTCGCCGATCAGGTCCTCGATCAGCTTCTTGGAGCGATCCGTGTCCTCGATGAATTCCTTCCGGCCGTCCTTCCGGCCATCCCCCCGGCCATCCCCCCGGCCATCCCCCCGGATCGGCCGGTGGCCGTACCCGTGGCTCGCCACCTCGTGGCCGGCCTCCCGGATCGCCCGAACGAGACCCGGATCGCGCTCGGCCACCCATCCCAGGACGAAGAACGTGGCCCGGATTCCGCGGGACGCAAGGAGGTCCAGCAGGCGCCGGGTCGCTTCTCCGGCGCGCATGGGAAGGTCCGCCCATCTTTCGGGAGGGACGGCCGAGGAGAAGGCCGTGGCGTGGAAATACTCCTCGACGTCGATCGTCAGGGCATTCGTGATTAGAGCCATGAGGGGAACGACTCCGTTTTGTGGTTACGCGGAACGGCCTGTCCGGCCGTTCAACACCCCTTCCCCGTATGACGCGGGGGCGAGACCATCCAGGACTCGCGCCAACGCCTCCGGGCAGTGGCGAATAACGTTCCTTCCGTCCCGGCCGGGCGAGACGACCTCCGCCAGGTCCTCCGTGACGACGATCGGCGAACCGGCCGAGAACATGTCGTCGTAAGGCCGGCGGAACCGGATCGGCGCCGCGCCCGTCCGGTTGTACGGCAGGGCCTCGTCGTCATCCAGGACGGTCGTGCTGACGACGACGGCATCGAGCGGGAACCTCCCGTGCAGGATGACGGCGCGGACGTGGTCCGCCACGCCCATCCCGTCCGTCTCCCCCGGCTCGGTCATCAGGTTGGCGACGTAGACTTTCCGGGCCGGCGAGAGGCGGATCGCCTCGCGGATCTCCGGCAGGAGCAGGTTCGGAATCAGGCTCGTGTAAAGAGAGCCGGGACCCAGGACGATCAGATCGGCGTCGGCGAGAGCGGCCACGGCGTTGGCGTGGGCCGAGACCGGCTTTTCCGGGACCGAGGACTCGATCCAGACCCGACGGATCGGGCTCCGCCGGGCGCGCCCCCGGATCTCCACCTCGCCGCGGTAGACGGCCCCGTCCAGGCACTCGGCGCACAGCGTAAGCGGCGCGTCCGACGACGGATAGATCGACACGCCCACGGCGAGCGCCCGGGCGATCTCGGAAGCGGCGAGGGCTATGTCCCCTCCGTTCTTGAGCGCGAGGGCCGCCAGAACGAGGTTCCCGACCACGTGGCCGCCCAGGGGGCCTTCCCCCGGGAACCGGACCTCGAAGGCCTGGGCCACCGGATGGTTCCCGGCGAGCGCCGTGAGGCAGTTGCGGATGTCTCCGGGCGGGGGGAGGAACGGGTGCTCCCGCGCGATGCGTCCCGACGAGCCGCCGTTGTCGCTCACGGTCACGATCCCCGCAACCGTCACGTCCGACGACGAAAGCCCCCTGAGCCCCGTCAAGAGGTTCGCCAGCCCGTGTCCCCCTCCAAGCGCCGCGATCTTCATCTCGCCTCTATTAGGATGCGGTTCAGTTCCTGGTATTTCTCGATCTCCTCGGTCAGGCGGGCGATCAATTGGTTGAGCGTCCGGATCTTCTCCTCCACCTCCGCGTCCGTTTCGCGCCGCGACCTGCCCGCGCGACGGCCGCCGCCCAAGGAGACGGCCGCTTCCCGCGCGACGATCCGCGTTTCCATGGCATGGAGCCTTTCCATCTTCGTCAGGAGCTCGAGTTGAAAGAGTTCGGCGTCCTTCTTGCCCGTCAGGAAGAGACGCCGCGTCTCCTGCATCTCGTCGTCGAAGCGGGCCGACAGGAGGCCGACCTGGGCCTCCAGCAGGGCGAGCCGCGAAAGGGCCGGGTCCGCCGCGGCGGCCATCGGCTTGTCCGGCCGGGCCCCGCCGCTGGCGTCCTCGTGAAGGTCCCGGACGACCGCCCGGACGGCGTCCCCGTCGAACTCCGTCCGCTCGTCGACGAACCCGGCGAGGAGCACGGCGTCGCACAAAACATTAATCCGCCGCGGAACGCCGCCGGTGGCCTTGTGGATCTCGTCGAGGGCGTCTTCCGAGAACGAGGGCTTCCCGTTCCCCCCCGCGACGGCCAGCCGGTGGCGGACGTACGCCTCGGTTTCCTCGGCGGACAGGGGCGGGAGGTGATAGTTCACCGTGATCCGCTGGCGGAGCTGTTCCAGCGCGGGATCGCACAGGCGGTCGCGCAGTTCCGGCTGCCCCACGAGGATGATCTGCAGGAGCTTGCGCTTTCCGGTCTCCAGGTTCGACAGCATCCGGATCTCTTCCAGGAGGGCCCCCGAGAGGTTCTGCGCCTCGTCCACGATGAGGACGACCGGATGACCCTTTGCGGCCTCCCGGACCAGGACCTGGTTCAGGAGGTCGAGGAGCTGGGGCTTCCCCTTTCCGTACGGCTCGATCCCGAGATCGGCCAGGACCATCTCCAGGAGCTCGGAGGCGGTCACGTTCGTGTTGTGGACCCGAGCCGTCTTCACGCCCGCGGGAATCTTGTCCAGCATGGCCCGCAGGAGCGTCGTCTTCCCCGCGCCGATCTCCCCCGTCACCGCGACGAACCCGGCCTGGTCGCGGACGCCGTACTCGAGATAGGCGAGCGCCTTCTTGTGCGCCGCCGACGGAAAGAGAAAGTCCGGGTCCGGCGTCAGGTTGAACGGCTTGCACTTGAATCCGTAAAACGCGTTGTACACCTCTCCCCCAATCTCAAATTTTCAATTTACAATTTCCAATTTACAATTTCCAATCGCTCCTAGTAGACGGCCGTCGGTCATGTAGGTTGGGTTAGCGGCTTTATCGCGTAACCCAACAAACCGAATATTCGCCAAAATGGTTTTGTTGGGTTACGGCGCAAAAAACCGCGCCTAACCCAACCTACACATCTTAAATCCGTAGAACTCGTTGTACACGGCCTCTCCCAATTTCCAATTTTCAATTTCCAATTTTCAATTTTCAATTTCTAATTATTTTCCAATCCCCAATTTCCAATTTGAAATTTCCAATTTCCAATCGCTCCTAGTACACCGCCGTCAGCCGCGCGCCGTAGACGTTTCCGATATAGTCTTCCCCGGCAACCGAGGAGTCCCGCTGGTCGCGGCTTGTGTAGAGGGCCGCCGTCAGCCAGCGGCGGACCTTGTAGGAGACGTTCGCGGACGCCCTCCAGTAGCGGTCGATCCGGTCCTCATTCTCGTATTCCGCGATGGTCCTCTCGATGTTCGCGCGCAGCGCGGTCCGGGGCGTCAGATCCCAGGACGCGCCGGCGCGGAACGTCCAGCCCCGTGTCGTTCGATCGGTCTCGAGGTATGTCGTTCGGTTCCAGGCCGCCCCCAGGAAGGCCGTCGCCTCCTCCCACCGGCGGGTCAGCGTCACGTCCGCCGTCTCCGTCTGGATCGGTTCGGCGGAAATCGCGTCGTAGATCGTCATTCCGGCCGGACTGGTGTATCGAAGCTCCGTCGCGGAGTTCGAGTATCCCCGCCGGTAGCCGAACGCAAGGTACGTGTTCTTGGCGATCTCCCACGACTCGCCCGCTCCAAGCCCCAAGGCGTAGTAGGGGCCTTCCTCCTCGAACCCATCGCTCGTCTTGATCCAGTTGTAGCCGTAGGTCGCGCTGACCGTAACCTTGGGGAGGACCTGGATTCCGAGCGTGGCGCCCGTGCGCCGCGTGGAGATGTCCGTCCCTTCCCGCACGTTCGTCTCGGCCCACCCGTAGAAGACGGACAGGCTCGCCCAGCGGGCGATCGCGTAGGAAAGCGCGGCGTCGGCATCCTGGTAGCGGTTGTTCGCGCTCGCCACGTCCTCGAACCGTTGCTCTCCGTACCGGTAGTGCGCGCCGAAGGAGAGCGACGACCCGAGCGGCTGGGCGTACCGCGCGCCGACCCACCAGGTGTCCGTGTCGACCAGGTTGCCGAACAGGGCCGGCTCCCGCATGTCCCGCGGGACCTGCCGCCGCTCGGCCCCGGCCTCGGCGAAGAGACGCTCGCGGACGAGGGCATAGGTCGCCGTTCCGCTCCATCGGTGGTAGTACCGGTCGGGGTTCTCGCTCTTGCCGTAGAAGACCGCTTCTCCCTCGTACCGGACGCCGGCGTCCAGGCGCGGCCTCTTCGTCTCCGCGTGGGCCCCGACCGTGATCCCCGTGAGCGTGTCCGAAGTCTTCGTCTTCTCCTCCGCGAGACGGACGTTGTCCTGGTACTCCTCGCGCACGTCGAGCGACGCGCCCCACGTGAACGGGCGGACCTCCGCCTCCTGCGCGGACGCCGTCCCCGCAAGTCCCAGCACGGCCAGAACCACGGCCCCCCCGACGCAGATCCCTCTCATCCAACGCCCGCCATGACCGGAGACGTCACGTAGTGGTAGCCGTACGCGCTGTAATGTCCCGTGTCGATCGCCCCGTTGAGCGCCACGCCGATGACCTTGCGGGGGTCGAACTGCCGGACCGCCTGTTGAACGTCCTCGCGGGCCGATCCTCCCGCCCGCACGACGAAGACGATCCCGTCCGCGTGGTTCGCCAGGATGACCGCGTCCGTCGCCGGCAGAACGGGAGGCGCGTCGAGGATCACGATCCGGTCCTGGTATCGGCGCCGAACCTCCTTCAGGAAGTCGCCCATCCGCTGGGACGCGAGAAGCTCCGGAGAGCGCGCGGTCGGCGTGCCCGCCGGCACGAGCGTCAGCTTGGGAATCCCCGTGGAATGAAAGAGGCCCGAGAGGTCCCCCTTCCCCATCAAGAAATCGGAAAGACCCGGCTGTCCCTTCACATCGAGAAGCTGATGAAGGTGCGGCCGCCGCAGGTCGGCGTCGATCAGGAGAGCGGTCTGATGGAGCTCGCGGGCCACGGAGACGGCGAGGTTGACGGCCGTGAGGCTCTTCCCCTCCTTGCCGCCGGCGCTCGCCAGCATGACGACGTTCCCCTCCGCCGCGCGAAGCCACGCCAGGACCCGCGTCCGAAGCTTCTTGTACTCCTCCACCGCCGGCCCCGACTCGAAGACGGCCGTCACGATCCGCCGCTCAACGAAGGCTTCCCGGTCGACGTTCATCGCGGCCGGAAGGTCGACGCGCGGGAGAGACTCGCTCCCCCCGCCTGGGCGTGGCTTGGACTGGATCTTCGCCAGGGCTTCTTCGATCTTGCTCACTCCGCACCTCCTTTACCCATCAACCGCATTTCGTTTTCCAATTTCCAATTTCCAATTTCCAATTTTCAACTTTCAATTCTTAGTCTCCAATTTCTCCTCTCACCGGAATCCGCTTTCCGTCTTCCAATTCTTTGTTCTTCCGCTTTCCAACTTTCAATTTTCCAATTTCCAATTTTCAATTTCCAATTTCCAATCTGTCGCCTTATCGGAAGATCCCCGACTGGCGAGCCAGCTCGACGCCCGCGACGCCGGCGAGGACGCACAGGTACGCGCTGGTCCCGACCACGGCCCACCGGAGGCGCTGGGCGCTTCGCCGATCCTCCGAGGGCGTGGAGATCTCCGGAATGGCGCCGATCACGGACAGGTGTAGTTCCTCTTCGACCTCCTGCCGGCTCCGGAACGACCGGTCCAGAAGCTCCCGGAGGACGGCGATGGCCCCTCCCAGTCCGAGGGCCGCCAGCACGCCGATCAGGATGATGAGCGGGCGGTTCGGCTTCGCCGGATGGAGCGGGAGTTTTGCCGGATCCATGATCTTGAGGGAGATTCCCTCGTCCTTGATCTCCACTTCCTTCTGGATCCGGGCGTCCTCGAGCTTCCCCAGAAGGTTGCTGTATATCCCTGCCGTCACGTCGACGTCCCGGACGATCTGCCGGTATTTCTGTTCGGCCTCGGGGATCGACACGGTCTTCCGGCGGTAATCCCCGATCCGGGCGTTCAGCGCCGCCTCCCGGGCCTGGGCCGCCGCGAGATCGGCCTCGACCGCCGCGAGGCTCGCCCTGAGCTGTTGAAAGATGGGGTTGGCCGCCGTCGTTCCCGTTCCGCCCGTGGGCGCGCCCTTGCCGCCCTTGGCCATCGCCGCCTTGGCGGCCGCGATCTCCGCCTTGAGGCGCGCCACGTCGGGATGCTTCTCCGTGTAGGTGAGAAGCGCCTGGGCGAGCGCCGCTTCCATCTGCTGCGTCCGGATTCCGGCGGGGGCCGAATCGGTGGTGGCCAGGATCATCGGCTCCTCCGTCTCGATCTGCTCCTTGAGCTGGGTCCGCTTCTCGGCGAGCTCCCTCACCTGGAGCTGGACGGCCTGGAGATCCGTCTTGGTCTGCTGAAGGCGGGAGAGGTTCGTATTCTCCGTGCCCGGCATCTCCTCCACGTGCTCGGCCTTGAAGAACTTGAGGCGCTCCTCGGCCTCCTGGAGCTTGTTGCGGAAGTTCTCGAGCTGATGCTGGATGAAGTCGTACGCGACGCCCGCTTCCCTCCGCCGGATCGCGAGGGACGTCTCGACGAGGTGCGACGAGACCGTCCCCGCCAGGACGTACGCCTCCTGCGCCGTGTCGCCCGAGACCCGGACCTCGAAGAGGTCCCGCCCCTTGTTCCTGAAGGAGACGGTCTTCTGGAGTTTCTCGACGAGCCCGCGGAGGGCCTTCTCGTTCTTGCCCAGGTCCATGTCGGCCTTCGACGCGATGGCGCGAAGGTTCGTCTCGGACATCATCATCTGCCTGAGCGTCAGCAGGTACTGGTCGAAGTCGTACCCGCCCGGAATCTTTCTCATCAGCGGCTCGCGGCGCTCGATCAGGATCAGGGCGTCGGCTTCGAACGACCGCGGCAGGAAGAACACCGTGACGGCCACGGCGGCCGAGACGGGAAAGAAGACCGCGGCGACCCAGATCCACCGGCGCCGGATCACGCCGAGGTAAGTGGCCCATTCCCTGAGGTTGAGTTTCGTCGTCATGGGGCGCTGCCCTCCAAAAACGTCGTTCCGATCAATCGCTGTCAATGGCTGATCGCTTTTCGATTCACCCATTCACCCATTCACCGATTCACCGTCTCTCTGTCAGAACCAGCTCTCCGGAACGACCACGACGTCCCCAGGCTGAACGGGAACGTTCTGCGTCACGTCGCCCTTCTTCATGAGATCGTCCATCCGGACGACGATCTCCACGGCCTTCTCGTCCTCCCCCCGGACGATCTTCGTCCGATTGGGGGCGGCGTACGGCGAGAACCCGCCGACCATCTGGATGACGTCGAGAATCCTCATCCCCTCCCGGAAGGTCACCATCTGCGGGCTCTTGACCTCTCCCACGACGTTGAGCCTCTTGTCGAAACGGATCGACGCCGTCCCGGTCACGATCAGCGTGACGTTCGGCGCCTGGACGTACTCCGTGTACTTCTTCGTAAGCTCCTCCCGGAGCTGGGCCACGGTCCTGCGCTGGGCCACGACGTCGCCCAGGAGAGGAAGAGATATCTTCCCGTCCGGGAGGACCGTCACCGAGAGGTTCAGGTCCTTCTGGCCCCAGACCGAAATCTGCAGGACATCGTCGATCCCGATCACGTAGTCGTCCCCCTTGGGCACCTGCTTCGCGGCGGGGTCGGTCGCCTTGATCGACGTCCGGCCGCTCGCGCACCCGGCCGTCAACGCCAGGGCCAGGAACAATACAACCAGTCGATTGATCATCTTCATCCTCCGAAACCCGACATGACCGCATTTTCCCCGGCCGCGGCATGAGCCGACCTGAGCCACGCCCGCAGGGCGTCGCGATCGGCGGACGCCAACTCGTTGAAAGCGATCCCCGTCCTGTAGAGAAGGCCGCCGCGGGCCCCGTCTCTCGAGACGCCGGAAACGAAACACCGGACAACCTCGCCCCGGCAGGAGAGGCTCGCCCGGCCGATCGTGAGGCTCACCGGAACGCGGCTGCCGTGCGGGAACGGGACCTCGGCCTCCACGAGAACGCCCCGTTCGCTCACGTTGACCACCTGGACGGGCATCGACCGAATCCGCGCCTGCCCCCCGAGTTCCGCGCGCGGCGCTCGAGATTCCGGAAGTGTATAGCCCGTCTCGTTCACTGTTGTTCCTCCACGTCCGCTATCCATTGAATTCTCTGTGCCTCTGTGGCGTTCTCTTCGATTCACCCATTCCCCGATTCCTCTTTCCAATTTCCAATTTACAATTTTCAATTTTTCTTCGCTTCACCTCGCCCCCCTCCCCCACAGGATGACCCGCGAGGTGTCCACCGCGATGAGCAGGTCGAGGAAGAGGGACATATTCTTGATGTAGTACAGGTCGTACTGGAGCTTCTCCAGGGCGTCCTCCGTCGATCCCCCGTACCGGTAACGGACCTGGGCCCAGCCCGTCAGCCCCGGCTTCACCGTGAGGCGCTGTGTGTAGTAGGGGATCTGCTGTTGAAGGGTCTGGACGAAGTGAGGGCGCTCCGGGCGGGGGCCGATGAACGACATCTCTCCCTTGAGGACGTTCCACATCTGCGGGACCTCGTCGATCCGGGAGGCCCGGAGGAATCGGCCCAGGCGCGTCACGCGGGAGTCCCGTTCGGCGGCCCAGACCGGGCCCGTCTCCGCCTCCGCGTCCTCGCCCATCGTCCGAAGCTTGTAGAGCGTGAAGAGGCGCCCGTGCTGGCCGACCCGGGTCTGCCGGAAAAGGATGGGACCGCGCGAATCGACCTTGATGGCGATGGCCGCGAGCGGAAGAAGGGGCAGAGCCAGGATCAGACCGACGCAGGCCAGAAGAATGTCGACCATCCGCTTGGCCGCGAGGGCGGTTGCGCTCTTTCGGAAGCCGTCCGAGAAGATGAGCCACGAGGGCCGGAGATCCTTCAGAAGGATCCGCCCCGACACCTGCTCGTAGAAGGTGGGGAGGTCGAGCACCTCGATCCCCATCATCTTGCAGGTCAGGATTTCCTTGAGCGGAAAGGCGCCGCGCCGCTCGCCCAGCGCGACGACGATCTTGTTCACCCGCTCCTTCAGGGCGAGGCGGTAGAGCGAATTCTCCGAGTGTTGGAAGACCCGGTTGGTCTGGACCGCCCGCGGTCCCCCTCCATGCTCCTCGACGTACCCGACGACCTGGAACCCCGGGTTGAATCCGTTGCTCAAGACGTCGTCGACGATCCCGGCCGCCGGACCGGCGCCGACAACGAGGATCCGGGCGTTGAGGCCGGGCTGTCTCATCATCCAGAGGAAGAAGAGCCGCCAGTTGAGAAAAACGACCGCCCCGGCCAGCATCGCCAGGACGAACATCCCCCGGCCGAGGCTCAGGTCCGGGATGAGGTAGAAAAGCGCGGAGTTGGCCACGGCCCCCGCGAGACCCGTGACGACGACGCGCGCCGTCGTATCCCGGGTGTCCGGGTTCCCGGGAGCGGCGTAGAGTCCGAGAAGAAACGCGATGGAGATATTCACGGAAGCGAAGAACAACGCCTTGGGAAAGATGGGGCCGATCGCGGCCATGGCCTGGGGATCGGCCCAGAAGCGAAGCCAAACGCCGGCGTACGCGGCCCAGACGAAGATGGCCAGATCTCCGGCGAGAAGCGTCACGACGCGCACCGGAATGTAGTGTCGGAAGACGCGGAACATGGACGTCAGGCCCCCTTTTCGCCGAAAAGTCCGGCGGGGCTCCCCAGTGCCTCATGGATCTTCTCCAGAAGGACAGGGAAATCGATCGGCTTGCTCAGACAAGCCGCGGGCAGACGGCCTTTGCGCGTTCTCGCTTCGCCCGGCCCGTGAACCGAAAGGAAAATGGCCGGCAGGCGTCCGCCGGAGAGGGGCGAACGCGGTTCCCACTCGATCAGGTCGACCCCCGGCATTCCCGGCAGATCGAGGTCCCAGAGAACCAGGTCGAAGTGTTCCCGCCCCAGACGCTCCCATGCCTCGCCCGCCTCGAAGCTCAGCGCCGGCCGGTATCCCGCCTCGCGAAGGATCTCCTTGCAGACGAAGCAGAAAGACCTGTCCCCGTTCACGACCAGGATTCGGGCTCGCCCGCGATTCAGGATCGGGGAACTCGCTTGGTCTGTCTGGGTGTCCCCCGCTTCACCCGAGCTTTCGGGGCGGGAGCAGGCGGGGAAACGCTCGGGTTCGGAATGACTGGGACGCACCATGACGCGCCCTATATGGCAACTGAGGTGCCAGAACGAAAACTTTCTAAGTTTCCAAGCTGTTAGGCGATTATTGGCCGGAACCGCTAAATCCGTTTGGCAGGGCGGCGTGTTTCCTTTAGGGACAAGGATGGAAAAAGAGCGGCGGGAATCGGCCTAACTTGTTGTTTTCAAAAGAGAGAACAGACTGGCCGGGGGCTGGTCATGTTGTGCCGGGAGGGAGCACTCCCTCTATTCGATCCCATATTCCCGCAGCCGGGCGTAAAGGACCTTGCGGCTGATCCCGAGCATCCGGGCCGCCTTCGACTTGTTTCCGTAGGAACGCCGGAGCGTATCGATGATCGTTTCTTTCTCGAGGAGGGAGAGCGGCTTGACCTCCCTCGTCTCCGGCGGGGCGGTCCCGGCCGCTCCGGCGCCGGCGATATCGGGCGGGATGTCCCTTTCCGTGAGCGTGGGTCCGGAGCAGAGGACGACTCCCCGCTCGATCGCGTTCTCCAGCTCCCGGACGTTGCCGGGCCACGAGTAGGACATCATCCGGGACAGGGCGGGGGAATCGATCCCCTTGACCTCCTTCTTGTTGAGGCCCGCGTACCGCTCGAGGAAATGGAACGCGAGAAGGGGAAGATCGTCGAGCCGCTCCCGAAGGGGTGGGATGCGAATCGGGATGACGTTGAGCCGGTAGAAGAGATCGGCGCGGAAACGCCCCGCTTCCACCTCGGCCTTCAGGTCCTTGTTGCTGGCCGCGACGAGACGCAAATCGATCTTGATCCTCGCGCTGCTTCCGACCCGCTCGAACTCCCGCTCCTGGAGAACGCGGAGGAGCTTGACCTGCAGGGACAGGTCCATCTCCCCGATCTCGTCGAGAAAAAGCGTCCCCCCGTCGGCCAGCTCGAACCGGCCGATCCGCCGGCCGACGGCGCTCGTGAACGCCCCTTTCTCGTGCCCGAACAGCTCGCTCTCGAGGAGCGTCGGCGGAAGCGCGCCGCAGTTGATCCCGACGAACGGGTTGCGGTGGCGGGGGGACTGGGAGTGGATCGCCCGCGCGATCAGTTCCTTGCCGGTCCCGCTCTCTCCCTGGATGAGGACCGTCGCCTGGGACTCGGCCACCGTTTGAATGAGCTGGAAGATCTCCCGCATTCCGCGGCTCTGTCCGACCATGCCCAGGGCCAGGCCGCCCCCCTTCGCCGGACGCGAGACGGCCGCCAGGTGCCGGGTGAGCCGCCGGTGCTCGGCCGCCCGCCGGACGACCTCGCAGAGGAGCGCGTAGTCCGGCGGCTTGATGAAGTAGTAGAAGGCGCCTTCCTTGACCGCCCGGACGGCCGAATCGACCGTCCCGTAGGCCGTTAGGAAGATCACGGGGATCTTCAGCGCGCGGGTCTGAACGTGCTCGAAGAGGTCGAGGCCGGAGCGGCCCGGCATCCGGAGATCGGTGACGAGGACGTCGATCGGCGTCTCCCCCTCGAGACGGGATATCGCTTCGTCCACGGACTGGGCCGTGACGCAGGCGTACCCCGCCTCCTGGAGGATGGCCGAGAGAACGCGAAGCGCGTTCGCCTCGTCATCAACGAGCAGGATGGTGGATGTCTGCGGGGACGTGGGATCCATCGACGGGAAGATAGACGGTGACGGTCGTTCCGTGATCGGGCGCCGAGGTGACAGCAAGCCGTCCTCCATGGCCCTCGGCGATCTCGCGGGAGATGAAAAGCCCCAGGCCGGTCCCCTTCTCCTTGGAGGTGTTGAACGGCTCGAAGAGGTGGCCGCGGATCTCCTCGGCGATGCCGGGACCGGTGTCCTGAAATTCGACCCGAACGGCCTCGCGGCTGGCCTGTCCGTCGCCCGCCCGCCGGGCGGGCAGGCCGGGCCACGCCTCGGCGGCCGACGCGATCGACGTTCGGACCGTGAGCGACCCGCCGACGGGCATGGCCTCGACGGCGTTTCGCGCGATGTTCGTGAACAACTGGAGGAGCTGGCCCGGATCGGCCACCACGGCGGGCAGGAGGCCGAGGTCCGCGGTGACGGACACGCCGTCCGGCCGCGCCTGCTTTCCGACGAAGTCGAGCGCCCGCCGGATTTCCTCGTTGACGTCCAGCGAGACGAAACGCGGCTCGGCCTTGCGGGCCCGGGCCAGGAAGGTCGTCACGAACGCGCTCAGGCGCGTAATCTCCTCGTTGATGATCTCGGTGAACTCCAGGAGGAGCACGTCGTTCGAGAACTTCGTCTGCAGAAAGGCGATCGCCCCCTTCATGGCGTTGAGCGGATTGCGGATCTCGTGCGCCAGCGTCGAGGCGATCTTCCCCACCGAGGCGAGCTTCTCCGTCCGCTGGACGCGCGCTTCGAGCTTGGCCCGTTCGGTCTCGTCCAGGACCATTCCCAGAAGGCCGTGGGGTTCGCCCTCCCCCTCCGAGATCGGCCTGAGTCGGACGCGGAAGACCGCCCCGCCGTCCTCTTCCCGCCAGCGGACCCCCTCGATGACTTTCGGCCGGTTCTCCTTCAGGACTTCGGCGACCGCCGTCGAGACCGACGGGACCCCCATTTCGGCGAAGAGCCGGCCGGCATCCTGCGCGACGGCCCCGGACGCGGCCAGTCCCGTGATCTTTTCCATGGCGTGGTTCCACACGCGGATGCGGTGTTCCTCGTTCAGGATGAACACGCCGCGATTGATCTGGCCCAGGACCGCCCCGAAGTTCCGGTGGCTCTCGAAGAGCCTGTCGAAGAGGAGGACGTGCTCCATCGCCCCTCCCGCCAGTACGGCCAGGTCGGAAAGAAAGTCGGATTCCACGGGCGTAAAGGGCTTCCGGCCGGCCGGCACCCCGACGAAGACCATGCCGATGAAGCGGGTCTTCCCGAACAACGGGATGACAAGGCGGGCCCGGCTCGCGGCCAGGACGACCCGGTCGGAGTCCCACAGGACCGGGTCGTGGTAGTCCCGGAGCTCGAGCGGGGAGCGCCTGAGCGAGAGCAGGACGCCCAGGGAGCCGTCCCGGGCGATGGCGTGCGGCGACAAGGACGCCTCATCGATCCCCCGCGCCGCCGCGAACCGGAATACCCGGCGCGAGCGGTCGAGAAGGAACAGGACGGACGTCGTCCCCGGAAGGCTCCGGGTCAGCGTCTCCAGCACGAGGTCCGATGCCTCCGGCACGCTCGCGGCCCCGGAGGCATCGAGGGCGAACGCCCTGAGCGCCGTGTCGAAGCCGGACTTCGTTTTCCTCCAGCGAAAAACCGCCACCTTGCCTCCGCTTCGGATCGGTTCGCTCTTGTAGGGGCGCCATTCATGGCGCCCGACGGATCGGGCGTGACGAATCAGGCCGTTACGCCCCTATCGGATCTCCGCCAGCGCCGACTTGGCTTTCGCCGACTCCGGGAAATCCTTCGAAAGCTCGAGCGCCTTCGTGAGCGCGGCCCGCGCCTCTTCCTTCTTGCCCGCCTTGAGCGAGGCCATCCCCAGGTGGTACTGGACCGTCGGGCTGTTGGGCGTCAGGCGCGCGGCCTCCTCGAAAAGCGCGACGGCAGAGGGGTACTCGCCCTTCTTGAATGCCACCCATCCGGCCGTATCCATCAGGCTCGGGTCCTTGGGCGCCTGCTTTCGCGCGCGCTCGATCATCTCCGCCGCTTCCTTCAGGCTTTCTCCCTGCTCGGCCAGGAGGTACGCCAGATTG
>JACPZO010000071.1 GCA_016195465.1 Nitrospirota bacterium | reverse complement strand
CGCCCACCAAGGTCGTTGCCGTTTCTCCCGTGCTTATGTTGGAGCACTGCCGGCGAGTTTCACTCGAGAGAAACTGGCCTCCTTGCCCAAGGAAGCCTACACACTCCGAAGCGTACTGCGATGCCAGCCGGGCGCTTATCGAGAAAAGCGCCAACGCGCCCCCGAAGCCGATAAGCAAAAGCACGACGCCGCATGTTCTCCTGCAGGCGTTAGCTATTCCACAACGCTTGAAGTGAACGGGAAATCCTGGCATTTGAATAATACTGGCAAGATTTATCAACTTATTTCGCCAGCCCTCAAGAAAGGGCACCTCGCCGCCCGGTTCGCAGACCTGTATGGCGACCCGAGATGCCATCAGGATAGCAGACCTATTATCAACGACCACAAAGAAGCTACTCTGTCCGTTTGAAAAGAAATCCGTCTGAAAGCCCTTATGTATCTTGCTGCAAGGATTCTTAAAGCAATACGCCTGCCCGGTTCTTTGGAAGGCCGCAAGATTCCTGGAATCCAGAATATAGACAATAGCACTCGGGTCTAAATCATCAATCACTAAAATCGCAAGAAAAGGTTCCTGCCAGGGGGCAGGTCAACCTTCGCGAAGTTGTATTGACCGGAATTCGCTACGATCACGTCCTCCTGAAGCACCGACGGGAAGGACTCGGCGGAAACGACTATTGAAGGTGTCGTCTGCGCCCAGACCGATTGCCCATATGCACACGAAAATGCAAGACTGATCGCCGCAAGTACAACGCATCTCTTCATTCTGATCCACACGCTATGCGGTACACACCCGCGCGACATTGGCATGTGCCCGCATAACCGAGCCATCGCTCGAGGACCCGCGTCGCTCGGGTCCTCGAGAGTTTATGAACAAACGAACCTCGGTGCACGACCCTTTAGGTAGTAATAGCCGTCCGAATACTCCAGAAAACCCTTCTCGAATAATTCTCCAAGGGCTACCGCGGCCATATCAGTTTCCTTCGGATTAATGATACCGAATTCAGCCAGATCGCGCATGGTGAGCGGGACCGCGCCAGGGGTCTTGCCTTGCGCCTCCTCCGCATATCTCAAGATCCTATTCGTTACGGTTGCCCTTTTCTTGTCCTCCTGATAGCTCTTCATCTGTTGAAACGCGGAGGCAATACATTCGACTTTCTCTAAGAAGCCCATTTTGTCTACCCTCATGGAGATGTCGGTTATCCCACAGTCACGAATCGGTCTCGAAGACTTCTCTCAGTGAAACCTCGATCCCCTCCAGGAACCGCATCGGAAGCGCGTCCTCGACTCCCAGGACGTCCGCCTCTCCATACCGGCCGTCGGCCAGGAAGTACCGTTCGACGAACATCTCTTCCGGATAGACGATCACGTATTCCCTCACGCCGAATCTCTCGTAAAGGCTCTTCTTTTCCCGCTTGTCCTTGAGGGAGGTCGCCGGGGACAGAACTTCCACAATCAAGTCCGGCGCCCCGTGGATCCTGTCGCGGATCTTGCCCTTGTCACACACGACCAGGACATCCGGCTGGACGAAGTTGAAATCATCGAAGTATACATCCAGCGGGGCCACGAACACGGCGCACGCCCCCCCGGACAGCAGGTTCGCAAGGATTCGGAAGAAATTGCCGACGACCCTCTGGTGTCCGGTTGTCGGCGACGGGGTCATGTCGTACGCCCTGCCGTCGATCACCTCCCACCGCTCATCATCCGGCCAGGCGAGGTAATCCTGCCAGGTGAACTTCCCTTGTCCTTTCTTGACCGTCTGTTGCTCCACGAATTCCCCCTCCGGCTTCCCGCTTGACCAGAGCGCCCTCAGAACCTCGCGCGGAGCGCGATGATCAGGACGCCGTCGCGGAAGCGCGGGCCGCCGACCAGGACCGTTCCGTTGTTCGCGATCCGGAAATCGGTGTTCAGGATGACGCGGTCGGGCGACCGGATGACGACGTTCAGGCTGACCATCCCTCCCTGGACCCCTCTCGGCGTCACGACGATCCGCCGGTCCGGCGGAAGCGGCGCCGACGCCTCGCGTCCGCCCGTGACGTTGAGCGTGTGCTGGTCGAGCATGCGGTATCCCGCGTACTGGAAGAGGGATGTGAGCTGGCCGGAGAGCGGGCCGAGGCGGCCGTCGATCCCCCGCTCCTGGTTCGAAGCGGCGATGGTCGTGAGATGGACGGTGACGGACTGCGAATGGGCGGGGCTCGCCTCGATCAAGCCGGCGGCGAGAAAAGCAAGAAGAATGGAGGTTCGCCGGATCACGTGGAGCGTGCCTCCTCCTTGATCGGCGGCGCCGGCTGGGGCTCGAACACCCAGATGACCGTGACGCTCGATCCCCTCTGCTGGAACAGGAAAACGGGATCGGGCGACTCGACGAGCCCGACGATCACGGCGCCTTCGGGGGCGGGCGCGGGGCGGATGGAATCATAGAGAATCGCGCCGAGGAAGACAAGAAGGATCGCGGGCAGAGCGAACGCCCACCGGAACGCCTGGAAGGGCGTCCTCCGCGTCCGGGCTTCGGCCTTTCGCTCTCCGGCGGGAGGCGCAAGCGCACGGCGGACCCCCGGCCACACGGGCCTCGCGGCCAGACGGGAGGCGTCTTCATCCGCGTTTTCCCGGAGGCGGTTTCCGACCTTCCCGAAATCGCGGAGGAGCGACTGGCACGGGACGCATTCCAGAATATGCCGGCCGACCTCGTTTCGACGGGACGAATCCAGTTCGCCGTCCCGATAGGCCATCAGGTCGATGGCCCATTTCTCGTCGATCCCGGCGGAACCATGCGCGGGCGTCATCGGTGCTCCCTCAGGGCTTCGCGGAGCTTCCGGCGGACGTAAAACAACCGGGACATCACCGTCCCCACGGCCGCGCCGGTGATCTCCGCGATCTCCTCGTACGACAAGCCTTCGAGTTCCCGGAGCAGGATCGTCGCCTTGTGCTCCGGCGGCATGGAACCCAGCGCCCGCCGAAGGGCCTTTCCGGCCTCTTCCCCTTCGAGCAAGCGGTCGGGCGTCGGCCGTTCGGCGGCCCCCGCGGGATCCGGGGCGTCGCCTTCCGCCGAGGACGCTCCCTCAAGGGAGCTCTCGGCTAACGCCGCCCGTTTCCGAAGTTGATCGATCGCCGCGTTCACGCCGATCCGATGAAGCCAGGTCCCGAATGCCGATCCTTCCCGGAACGTGTCGAGCGACCGGTGGGCCTTGATGTACGTTTCCTGAACCAGGTCCATGGCTTCGTCGTCATCCCTTACCATCCCGCGGAGGAGGCGCGTCAGGCGGGATTGGGTCCGTTCCACGAGCCGCCGGAATGCATCCTCATCCCCGCTCCGGGCCGCCCGGACCAGATCGCGCTCTTCCGGATCCATCCCTTTTTCTTCTCCCGACGATTGTTGGACGGTCCGGCGGGGCCGAAATTCGATCAGTTGCGGCTGGACCCGGCGTCGAAGAGGCCAAGCTGGACGTCCGCCTCCCACGGGAACGCCACGGGATACCGGCCCGAAAAGCAGGCCGCGCAGAAGGAATTCGCGGAGTTCGGAACCACGGACATGACGCCCTCCAGGGAAATGTACCCCAGGGAATCGGCCGTGATGTACCGCCGGATCTCCTCGGTGGAATGGCTCGACGCGATCAGCTCCTGGCGGGTCGGCGTGTCGATCCCGTAGAAACAGGGGTGCGTGGTCGGCGGGGAGCTGATTCGAACGTGGATCTCCTTCGCGCCCGCCTGCCGGATCATCTTGACGATCTTCTTGCACGTCGTCCCGCGGACGATCGAATCGTCGACCACGACGACCCTCTTCCCCGCGAGCGCCTCGCGGACGGGGTTGAGCTTGATCTTGACGCCGAAATGGCGGATGGTCTGCTGGGGCTCGATGAACGTCCGTCCGACGTAGTGGTTCCGGATCAGGCCGTTCTCGTACGGAAGCCGCGCCTCCTCGGCGTACCCGAGGGCCGCGGGGACCCCCGAATCCGGGACGGGAATGACGACGTCGGCCTCCACGCCGGTCTCGCGGGCGAGCTGTCTCCCCAGCGCCTTGCGGATTCCGTTGACCGTGTTCCCGAAGACTATGCTGTCCGGACGGGCGAAATAGATGTATTCGAACACGCAGTGGGCCGGCTCGACCTTGGGAAAAGGAAAGATCGACAGGGTCCCGTTCGGGCCGATCTGGATCAGCTCTCCCGGCTCGATGTCCCGGATGTATTCGGCTTCGATCAGGTCGAGGGCGCACGTCTCCGAGGCCAGGATGGTGGCGCCGTCCAGCGTCCCCAGGCACATCGGCCGGAACCCGTGCGGGTCCCGGACGCCGATGAGAGTCTTCTCGTTCATCACGAGGAGGGAATACGCCCCTTCGACCTTCGAGAGCGCCTCGACGATCCTCTCCGGAAGGGTCGCCGCCTCCGACTGGGCGATCAGGTGAACGATCGCCTCGGTGTCGCTGGTCGACTGGAAGATCGCGCCGTACGCCTCGAGCTCGTCGCGGATGAGTCCCGCGTTCGTCAGGTTGCCGTTGTGAGAGAGGGCCAAGCCCCCCAGGGCATAGTTGACGAGGAGCGGCTGGACGTTCTTGAGAGAGCTCCCCCCGGCCGTCGAATACCGGTTATGCCCGATGGCGAGAGCGCCCGGAAGCCGGGACAGCCGCTCCGTGGAGAAGATGTCCGCGACCAGGCCCATCGCCTTCTCGATGTGGAGCTGTTTCCCGTCGGAGGAGACGATCCCCGCCCCCTCCTGCCCGCGGTGCTGGAGGGCATAGAGTCCCAGGTACGCCATGTTGGCCGCTTCCGGGTGGCCGTAGATGCCGAAGATGCCGCACTCTTCCCGGAACTTGTCCAGGCGGATCATCAGGCGACTCCCAATTGGCGGGCGAGCGCGTTTCTCCACGCGTCGTCCAGACCAGCGACGTCCTCAGACACGAGACCTCTTCCGCCGACCGAGATTTCGAGCTTCTCCCCGCCGACCGTTCCGATCCGGAAGAACGGAACCGCGTGCTCCCGGGCGATCGCCTCCATCTCCGCGATCTTTCCCTCCGGAACGGAGAGGATGATCCGGGACGCCGCCTCGCCGAAGAGGACCTCGTCCGCCCGAGATCCGCCGGGATTTTGGAGATCGACCCGCGCGCCGATCGGTTTCGGCCCGGAGAGACAGCTCTCGGCCAGGGCCACGGCCAGTCCGCCGTCCGACGTGTCGTGCGCGGCCGAGACCAGGCCGGCTCGAATGGCTTCCCGGCAGACGGCCTGAACGCGCTTCTCCAGGTCGAGGTCGAGGGACGGCGGGGAGCCCTTCTCCAGCCCGTGGATCGACGCCAGATACTCGGAACCGCCCAGGCGCCCCGGCGTCTCGCCCAGAAGAAGGATCGCCTCTCCCTCCTTCGAAAAACCCTGCTCCGCCCGCTTCTCCACGTCCTCCAGGAGGCCGACCATCGCGATCATCGGCGTCGGATAGATCCCCGCGCCATTCGTCTCGTTGTAGAACGAGACATTCCCGCTCACGACCGGCGTTCCGAGGGCCGCGCAGGCCTCGCTGATCCCGTCGACCGCCTCGGAGAACTGCCACATGGTTTCCGGCCGCTCCGGGCTTCCGAAATTCAGGCAGTCCGTCACGGCCAAGGGCGTCGCGCCCGAGCAGGAGAGGTTCCGGGCCGCCTCAGCCACGGCCAGCGCCCCGCCCCGCCTCGGGTCGAGGAAACAGTAGCGGCTGTTACAGTCGACGGAAAGGGCCAGCCCTTTCGCCGTCCCCTTGATCCTGACGACGGCCGCGTCCGATCCGGGCCGGACGACGGTGTTGGTCCGGACCATGTGATCGTACTGCCTGACCACCCATCCCTTGTGCGCGATCCCCGGAACGGCGAGAAGGGTCCTCAGGACCCGCCCATAGTCCTCCGGCTCCGCCAGCGCGGGAAGGGCCGATGGATCGAGCCGGTTCCGCTCGTCCTGGTCCGTCGGTCTTGCGATCGGCCGGTTGTAGACGGGCGCGTCGTCGGTCAAGGCCTGGACCGGGATCTCGGCGGCCAGCCTCCCCCCGTCCATGACGCGGAGCGTCCCGCTTCCCGTCACCCGCCCGATGACGGCCACGGGGAGGTCCCATTTCTCGAAGATCTCCATGACTTCCGTCTCGCGGCCGGCCTTCGCCACGATGAGCATCCGCTCCTGGCTCTCCGAGAGCATCAGCTCGTATGGCGTCATCCCCGGCTCGCGGCGCGGGACCTTGTCCAGCCATAGCTCGATCCCCGTCCCGGCGCGGCCCGCCATCTCGCAGGAGGAGGACGTGAGCCCCGCCGCGCCCATGTCCTGGATCCCCACGATCATGTCGTTCGACATGAGCTCGAGGCAGGCTTCGAGCAGGAGCTTCTCGGTAAACGGATCGCCCACCTGGACGGTCGGCCTCTTCCGGTCCGACTCGTCGTCGAACTCCGCCGAAGCCATCGTGGCCCCGTGGATGCCGTCCCGTCCCGTCCGCGACCCCACGTAGATCACGGGGTTCCCCACGCCGGTCGCCGTTCCTCGGAAGAGGCGGTCCGCCTTGGCGATCCCCAGCGTGAAAACGTTGACCAGGATGTTCCCCGCGTAAGAAGGATGGCAGGACAGCTCCCCGCCCACGGTCGGGACGCCGACGCAGTTCCCGTATCCGGAGATCCCGGCCACAACGCCTTCGAGGAGCGTCCGGTGTCTGGGATCGGTCAGCGGGCCGAAGCGGAGGGAATCGAGGGAGGCGATGGGTCGCGCCCCCATCGTGAAGACGTCCCGGAGGATCCCGCCGACACCGGTGGCCGCTCCCTGGTAGGGTTCGATGAAGGACGGATGATTATGGCTTTCCATCTTGAAGACGGCGGCAAGCCCGCCGCCGACGTCGACGGCGCCGGCGTTCTCGCCCGGCCCCTGGATGACCCGGGGCCCGGTCGTCGGGAACCGCCTGAGATGGACGCGCGAGCTCTTGTAGGAGCAATGCTCGCTCCACATGACCGAGAAGATCCCGAGCTCGGTGATGTTCGGGGCGCGTCCGAGGTGCCTGACGATCCGGGCGTACTCCTCCGCCGAGAGCCCGTGCCGAGCCGCGATCTCTTCCGTCATCTCGACGGCCGCGTCAAACGCCATCGCCTTCTTTCCCCTTTCCCGAAGGGGGCGGCGGCACCGCTCACGTGCCCCCGGACCACGACCGGCCGAGCCACAGGACAACGACAAAAACGCCGAGAAGAGCGAGAGATCCCCAGTCCATCAGACCCGGCTCTCCGACAGCGAGTTGACCATCGACTTGAACAGCCGGAGTCCGTCCTCGCTTCCCAGGACCTTCTCGGCGCAACGGTCCGGGTGGGGCATCATGCCGAGGACGTTCCGCCCCTCGCTCACGATCCCGGCGATATTTTCCATCGCCCCGTTCGGATTGGCCGAGTCCGCGGCGTTCCCGGACGCGTCGCAGTAGCGGAAAACTACCTGGTCGTTCCGCTTGAGCTTGTCCAGCGTTTCCGGATCGGCCGTGTAGTTCCCCTCGGCATGCGCGATCGGCATCGTGAGGACCTCGCCCTTCCTGAATTCCGCCGTATACGGCGTCCGGGTCGTCTCGACGCGGAGGTTGACGTCGGCGCAGATGAACTTGAGGCCGCGGTTCCGAATGAGCGCCCCGGGAAGGAGCCCCGCCTCCACGAGGATCTGAAAACCGTTGCAGACCCCGATGACGGACCCGCCCTCGCGGGCGAACGCCTCCACCGCCTTCATGATCGGCGAGAACCGGGCGATCGCGCCGCACCGGAGGTAGTCCCCGTACGAGAAGCCCCCCGGGATCACGACCCCGTCGAACCCGGCGAGCGACGTCTCCTTGTGCCAGAGAAACTCCGTCGACACGCCCACCACGTGCTTGAGCACGTGATAGCAGTCGTGGTCGCAATTGGAGCCGGGGAAGACCAGGACCGCGAATTTCATGGACCGATCTCGAACCGGTAGTCTTCGATGATCAAGTTCGCCAGGAGTTTTTCGCACATCTCGCGGACGCGGTGTTCGGCCTCATCCCGCGTTCCGCCGTCGAGCGCGATCTCCAGGTACTTCCCGATGCGGACGCCCCCCACCTCCTTGAACCCGAGCGCGTGAAGGGCCTGCTCCACGGCCTTCCCCTGCGGATCGAGAACGCCCGATTTCAACGTCACGTAGATCTTCGCCTTCAAACTCGCGCCTCCTCGCACACCCGGCGGCAAACCTCCTGGTACGCCTCTTCGACCTTTCCCAGATCGCGCCGGAATCGGTCCTTGTCCATCTTTTCGCGCGTCCGGGCGTCCCACAGGCGGCACGTATCGGGACAGATCTCGTCGCCCAGAACGACTTCCCCCCCATGATCGCCAAACTCCAGCTTGAAGTCCACAAGGATCATTCCCCGATCGGCGAAGAAGGGACGAAGAAGCTCGTTGATCCTCAGGGCCAGCTCCTTGACCCGGCCGATCTGGGCGTCCGTGGCGAGATTCATCGCGCGGATGTGCGATTCGTTGATCTGCGGGTCGCCCAAGGCGTCGTTCTTGTAGCAGAACTCGAGCACCGGCGGGTCAAGCTCCGTCCCTTCCGGGATTCCCAGGTTCTTCGTGAGGCTCCCCGCCGCAACGTTCCGGACGATCACTTCGATCGGGAAGATATTGAGGCGCTTGACGAGCATCTCCCGGTCCGAGATCCGCTCGACCATGTGCGTGGGAATGCCGTGCTCCGCCAGATGCCGGAAGATCCGCTCGCTCACCTTGTTGTTGACGATCCCCTTCTCCAGAATCGTTCCCCGCTTCTGCGCGTTGAAGGCCGTTGCGTCGTCCTTGAAGAACTGGATCAGCAGGTTCGGATCGTCCGTCGCGTAGAGCTTCTTGGCCTTGCCTTCGTAGATTTGCTCTCTTCGTTCAGTCATTTCAACCGCCCTCTCTTCCCTTGAATCCCCCCGCTCGCTTCGCTCGCACCCCCCTTTGGAAAAGGGGGGATGGGGATTTGCCCCCGCCTCACGCCAGCGCCCGGCGGACGATCGCATCCACGTGCCGGAGATGGTGCTTGAGGTCGAGGCAGGCGTCGATCTCCTTCGGTGACAGATGCCGAGTCACGCCCGGGTCGCCCTTGAGACGCTCGCCGAGCCGCCCCCCCTCCTTCCACACATCCATGGCGTTTCGCTGAACGAGCCTGTACGCCTCGTCGCGCGAAAGCCCCTTTCCGACCAGCGCCAGCATGACGCTCTCCGAGTAGACCAGGTCCCCCATCTTCTCCAGGTTCGCCCGCATCCGCTCCGGATAGACGAACATGCGGCCGACAAGATCGGCGAACCGCGCCAGCATCGTGTCGACGAGGATCGTCGAGTCGGGAACGATGACGCGCTCCACGGAGGAGTGGCTGATGTCGCGCTCGTGCCAGAGAGGAACGTTCTCGATCGCCGCCCATGCGTTGGCGCGGACGATCCGGGACAGGCCGCACAAGTTCTCGGCCGTGATCGGGTTCCTCTTGTGCGGCATGGCCGACGACCCTTTTTGTCCCGGCGAGAAGAACTCCTCCACCTCCAGGACCTCCGTCCGCTGGAGATGCCGAAGCTCCAGGGCGAACTTCTCGATCGAGGCCGCCAGGAGGGCGAGGGCCGTCATGTACTCGGCGTGCCGGTCCCGCTGGATGATCTGCGAGGAGACGGCCGCGGGCCTGAGGCCGAGCTTCCGGCAGACGTGCGCCTCCACGCGCGGATCCGAGTTCGCGAAGACACCGACGGCGCCGGAGACCTTTCCGACGCGGATCGTCTCCGCGGCGCGGCGCAGACGGTCCTTGTTTCGGCGCATCTCCTGGTGCCAGTTGGCGAGCTTCACGCCGAACGTAATCGGCTCGGCGTGGATCCCGTGCGTCCGGCCGATCATCGGAGTCCGGGCGAAGCGCCTGGCCTGGCGCTTCAGGACGGCCAGCACGTCGTCCACGCCACGGAGCATCAGTTCGGCCGCCTCGCCCATCAGAACGGCGAGTCCCGTGTCCAGCACGTCGGACGACGTCATCCCCAGGTGAAGCCAGCGCGCCTCCGATCCCGCCCGCTCCGCCACGTGGGTGAGGAACGCGATGACGTCGTGCTTGACCTCTTTCTCGATGGCTTCGATCCGGGCGGGATCGAGCGGGGGGGATTTCGCGAGCCGGCGCCCGATCCGGCCCGCCGTCCCTTTCGGGACCTTCCCCAGTTTTTCCCACGCTTCGCAGGCGAGCAGCTCCACATCGAGCCATACGGCGAACCGCCGCTCGGGGTCCCAGAGCCGCCCCATCTCGGGGCGCGTGTAGCGCGGAATCAACGCCCCACCTCAAGACGGTCCACGAGATACCCCGGAAGGCGGACGTGCTTCATCTTTTCCTGGGTTTCCCGGAAATCGTACGCGACGCGCCTCGTCGTGACGCGATTGACGCGGGCATCGAAAACGACGTAGCAGGCCCGCGCGTCGCCGTCCCGCGGCTGGCCGACGCTCCCGACGTTCACGATGTACCGGGCCCCTTCCGCAAGCTCAATCGTCTCCTGATGGAAGAACCGGAACGATCCGTCGTACCCCTTCTCCATGATCATCGGAGAGTGCGTGTGGCCGACGAAGCAGGCCTTTTCCGAGAAAGCCATGAAGTTTTCCTCCACGTCGGCAACCGTGGCCATGTACCGCCATTCGCGCGGCATGTTCGGAGACGAGTGGACGAGGAGAGAGTCCGGAAGCTGGGCCACGACCCGGAGCTCGGCCAGAAAGCGGCGGTTCGCGGGCGTCAGGATCCCCCGCGTCCACTCGATCGACGCCCGGGCGTACGGATTGAACTCGAACAGGTCGAGGTCGAGCACGGCGCCGGCGTCATGGTTCCCTCCGACGACGATGTCGATCTCCTCGCGAACCCGGTCCACCACCTCGTTCGGATCCGGACCATATCCGATCAGGTCGCCCAGACACAGGACCGCGTCGACGCCCTGATGGCGGGCATCCGACAGGCACGCATCGAGGGCCTCCCGGTTGCCATGAATGTCGGATATGATCGCGTAACGCAAGTCTCGTCTCCGAACTGACGCCTGGGGGGATCAGAGGGGGGTTTTCACCGATTCACCGATTCACCGGTCATGCAAGTCTGTTCTGGGGGAGGAAGCCGCGGCCCTGGAACCACTCCGCCCGAAATCCCCGGCCCGCCTCTTTCTTCAGCCTGCGCTCGATCCTCTCCCCCCACGACTCGTCGGGAAGCTCGAGCGCCACCGTCTTCCACCCGAGGGTCGCGCAGGCCGCGAAGAAAGCCTTAAGCGCCCGGTCCGCGTTCCCCGGAGAAACCGGCTCGTTCCCCACTCCCGCGACGAGGACCCACGGGGCCGGGAACCGCCTTCCGGCCGCCAAGAGGGCGACCTCCCCGGCCTTCCCCGAGAATCGCTCGGAAAGGATCAACCGCGATAGAAGCCCTTCGAGAAGCCAGTCGATCTCGCCGGCCGCCCCCCGCGGCGGCCGCCGCCCCGCCGGGACCCAAACGCCGATTCCGTCGATCGACGCCGTCGGGGAGGAACTGTCGTGTGTTTCCACTACCCCTCTTCTCTCACTTTGCGCCTCTGTGCCTCTGTGCCTCTGTGCCTTTATGCCTCTGTGGCGCCTTTCAAGAAGTACCCCCCCTACCCAACGTGCGCCTCCTTCGCCACGCGATCGAGGATCCCGTTCACGAACGCGCCCGACTCCTCCGTCCCGTATCGCTTGGCGATCTCGATGGCTTCGTTGATCACGACCCTCGACGGAGTCTCTTTGTAGAGCAGTTCGTAGATCGCCGACCGGATCAGGTTCCGATCCACCGGACTCATGCGCGAGACGCTCCAGTGCTCGCTGATCCGTCGAAGGAGCCCGTCGATCTCCTCGCGGTGGGCCGTCGTTCCCTCGACGAGATCATCCGCGAACGCGCGCGTCTCCGCGTCGGCCGGATGGTCCTCCCAGAACCGTTCCTTGATCTCCGAAAGATCCGCCGCCCGGTCGAAGTCGGCCTGAAAGAGAACCTGCATGGCGGCCTCCCGAGCCCGCCGCCGCC
This sequence comes from Nitrospirota bacterium, assembly GCA_016195465.1. Lineage (GTDB taxonomy): Bacteria > Nitrospirota > RBG-16-64-22 > RBG-16-64-22 > RBG-16-64-22 > RBG-16-64-22. Next base: position 17,937 of record JACPZO010000071.1, on the reverse strand, counting down.
GGCTCATCGGAGTTTTCTCAAGAGAGACGCCATCTCGAACGCGGCCACGGCCGCCTCCCACCCCTTGTTGCCCACGCGGCCGCCGGCCCGTTCGGCCGCCTGATCGAGCGTTTCCGTCGTCAGCAAGCCGAACCCCACGCCCACCTCTCCCTCCCGGGCGATCTCCGCGATCCCGCGCGACGTCTCGGCGCAGACATAGTCGAAGTGGGGGGTCTCTCCTCGGACCACGGCCCCCAGGCAGACGATCGCGTCGTGGCGCTTCGCGCGCGCCAAGGCTCGTGCCGCCGGCGGAATCTCGAAGGCGCCGGGCACCTCGACGACCGTGACGGATTCAGGGTCGCCGCCCTTCTCCCGGACGCCGGCGAGCGCCCCGTCCAGGAGCCGCCGCGTGACCGTCTCGTGGTAGCGGCTCACGACGATCGCCACGCGAAGCCCTTCCGCCCGCGTCTCCCCCCGGATCGTGGTCATACGTGGTCCAAGAGGTGCCCCAGCTTCGTCTTCTTCGCCCTCAAGTAGCGGACATTCGTCTCGTGCGGGAGGATCTCGATCGGCACGCGGTCGACGACGCGGAGACCGTACCCCTCCAGGCCGACGATCTTGCGGGGGTTGTTCGTCAGGAGGCGGATATCTCCGACCCCCAGATCCACCAGAATCTGCGCCCCGACTCCGTAGTCGCGGAGGTCCGGTTTGAACCCGAGCGCGACGTTTGCCTCGACCGTATCCTTGCCGGCATCCTGCAGACCGTAAGCCTTGAGCTTGTTCGCGAGGCCGATCCCCCGCCCTTCCTGCCGCATATAGACGACGACCCCGAACCCCTCGTCCTCGATCATCTCCATCGCACGGCGAAGCTGGTCTCCGCAGTCGCACCGGAGCGATCCGAAAACGTCTCCCGTAAGGCACTCGGAGTGGACCCGGACGAGTGTCGGAACGTCCCGGCGGATCTCGCCCTTGACGAGGGCGATGTGCTGGTAGTGGTCGAGATCGTTTTCGTACAGAATCGCCCGGAAATCTCCGTATGCCGAAGGAATGGCCGCTTCCGCCACGCGGTGGATGAGCCGCTCGTTCCGGATCCGGTAGCGGATCAAGTCCTTGATCGTCAGGATCTTGAGCCCGTGCCGGCGCGCGAAGGCCATCAGTTGCGGCACCCGCGCCATCGTGCCGTCCTCGTTCATGATCTCGCAGATGACGCCGGCCGGCGTGAGCCCCGCCATGCGCGCCAAGTCCACCGAGCCCTCCGTCTGTCCCGCCCGCCGAAGGACTCCCCCCGGCATCGCGCGAAGCGGGAAAACGTGCCCCGGCCGCGCCAAGTCTCCAGGCCGCGTCTTGGGGTCGATCGCCGCCTTGATCGTGTGCGCCCGGTCGGCCGCCGAAATGCCCGTCGTGACGCCGTCCCGCGCGTCGATGGCCACCCTGAACGGCGTCCCGAACTGCGCCGTGTTTTCCGGCGCCATCGGCGGAAGCTGGAGTTCCTCCACGCGGTCGGCCGTCAGCGAGAGACAGATCAGCCCGCGTCCGTGGACCGCCATGAAGTTGATCGCCTCGGGCGTCACCTTTTCGGCCGCGAGCGTGAGGTCTCCCTCGTTCTCCCGGTCCTCGTCGTCCACGAGAACGACCATCTCTCCCCGGGCCATCGCGGCGATCCCGTCTTCAGTCGAGTCAAATCGGACGAGCGGCTCAGGCTCGGTCACGGTCGGGTCCTCTCTCGAATGTCGATCTCGGGTTTCGGTCTCTCGGTCTTCGATGTTCAATTTCCAATTTCCAATTTTCAATTTCCAATCTTCGATTTCCAATTTCCAACTTGCAATTTCCAATTTTCAATTATCAATTCCCCGCCCCGTCTTCCGGTACGGCTGAACGAGCTGCTCGACATACTTCCCGATCAGGTCCACCTCGATGTTGAACGGTTCCCCCGCCTTCTTCCCGCCGATGATCGTCGCCTTGGCCGTGTGAGGGATGATCGCCACGGAGAAGCGCTTCCCGCGGACCGAGTTGACCGTGAGAGAGATCCCGTCCAGGGCCACGGACCCCTTCGGGATCAGGTAACGCCGGAGGGAGAGCGGAACGTCGATCTCGAGGACCCTGGCGTTCCCCTCGCGCCGGCTCGCCGCGAGCTTTCCGACGCCGTCGACGTGTCCCGAGACCAGGTGCCCTCCCAGGCGGTCGCCCAGCCGGGCCGCCCGTTCGAGGTTGACCGTCCGCCCCCGGACGAGTCTCCCGAGCGTCGTGCGCCGGAGCGTCTCGGGCGAAACCTCCACGCGAAAGGTCTTGGCCGACCGCTTCACGACCGTGAGGCAGACTCCCGACACGGCCACGCTTTCCCCGCGGACGAGCGCCCGAGCGAACGGCGCCGCGATCGTCAACGCCCCGCCCAGACGACCGATTTCGATTCCTTCGACCGTTCCGATCGCCTCGATTATACCAGTAAACATCCGTTCCCCACGGCGAAAAAGCGGGATTGGAGGGGATGGATCAGGGGGTATTTCTGATGCCCTAATCCCTCCCCCCCGTTACTTCAGTCCGGATGAGGATGTCACGCCCGATTTTCTCAACGCGCATTTCCCCCAGTCTGATCGCTTCGCTCAGCCTCCGCGGTGACGCGCCCCCGACGCTTCCAACGGAATCTTTCCCGCCGATGACGATGGGGGCGACGAAGAAGACGGCTTCCCGCACGACGCCGGCCGCAAGGAGCGACGCCGCCAGGTCTCCGCCGCCCTCGGCAAGAACGGACATCACCCCCCGGGCTCCCAACATCCCCATCAACCGGCGGAGGTCGATTCCACTCCGCGACGCCGGAAATGCCGCAATCTCGGCGCCGAGCTTCGAAAGCCGTCGCCGTCGGACGGGCGAAGCGTCCCGCCGGCAGGCGATCACGACGGGCCCCAATCCGTCCGCCAACATCTTCGCCCCCGGCGGGATGGAGAGATTTCCGTCCACAATAACGCGGAGCGGCTGCCGTCCCCCGGCAGAGCGGCCGCGCGGCGTGAGAGAGGGATCGTCCCGCCGGACCGTCCCCGCCCCCACCATGACGGCGTCGGCCTCGGCCCGCATCTTCTGGACGATCCCCCGCGCCGCCGGGCCCGTGATCCATTTCGACTCCCCCCGCGCCGTGGCGATCTTCCCGTCGAGCGATTGGGCCATCTTGAGAGTCACGAAGGGAAACCCCGTTCTCATGTGCCAGGCGTACTCGCGGATGACACCGCGTCCTTCCTCTTCGAGGATGCCCGTCACGACTTCGATGCCCGCGCGCCGGAGGCTGGCGATCCCTTTTCCGCGTACCCGAGGGTTCGGATCGACCGCCGAGACGACGACGCGCGAAACGCCGCTCGACAGCACCGCGTCGACGCACGGCGGTGTCCGTTTGTTCCGGTGACAACACGGTTCGAGCGTGACATAGAGCGCGGCGCCCCGGGCCCGCGAACCGGCTTGCGCGAGGGCGTGAATCTCGGCGTGGGGCGTCCCCGCCTTCCGGTGCCATCCCTCGCCGATGACCTTTCCGCTGGAGACGACGACCGCCCCGACGGGGGGATTCGGGCTCGTCCGGCCCCGCCCGAGCCGGGCCAGCTCCAGCGCCCGGAACATGAAACGTTCTTCTTCAGCCGATCTAATCGCTTGTATCACCCTCACCCCAACCCTCTCCCCAAGGGAGAGGGGGTTCTATTCACCCATTCACCCATTCACCGATTCACCGTTTCTATCGTTGATCCGAGCCGGCCGTCTTTCCCTTCTCGCGGATCGACGCCTGGGCCGCCGCCACGCGCGCGATCGGCACGCGGTACGGCGAGCAGGAAACGTAGTCGAGCCCCACGCCGTGGCAAAACTCGACCGAGGAGGGCTCCCCGCCGTGCTCTCCGCAGATCCCGATCTTGAGCTTCGGCCGGGTCTTCCGCCCCTTCTCCACGCCCATCGCGACGAGCTGGCCCACGCCCCCGCGGTCGAGGACCTGGAACGGGTCTTTCTCCAGGATCCCGTGGTCGATGTAATGCCGGATGAACTTCCCCGCGTCATCCCGCGAGAACCCGAACGTCGTCTGCGTGAGGTCGTTCGTCCCGAACGAGAAGAACTCCGCCTCCTCCGCGATCTGATCGGCCGTCACCGCCGCGCGCGGGAGCTCGATCATCGTCCCGACGAGATATTCGACCGTCACGCCCGCCCGTTTCATGACCTCCCGAGCCGTTTCGTCCACCAGGTTCTTCTGGTTCCTGAGCTCGTTCACGTGGCCGACCAGGGGAATCATGATCTCCGGAACGACCCGGACCCCTTCTTTCCCGAGATGGCACGCCGCCTCGACGATGGCCGTCACCTGCATCCGCGTGATCTCCGGATAGACGATCCCCAGCCGGCAGCCGCGGTGCCCCAGCATCGGATTGAACTCGTGGAGAGACTCCACCCTGTTCAACAGCGCTTCCTTCGACAGGATCTCCCGAGAATCCCCCCCCGTCGCCTTGAGGACGGCGATCTCGGTCATCAGCTCCTCCCGCTTCGGCAGGAACTCGTGCAGGGGCGGATCGAGAAGACGGATCGTGACCGGATAGCCCGACATCTCCCGGAAGAGGCCGATGAAGTCCTCCCTCTGGACCGGCAGGAGCTTGTTCAACGCCGCCACGCGCGACGGCTGGTCGACGGCCAGGATCATCTGCTGGACGATCGGAAGCCTGTCCTCCGCGAAGAACATGTGCTCCGTCCGGCAGAGACCGATCCCCTCGGCGCCGAACCGCCGCGCCACGCGGGCGTCGCGTGGAATGTCCGCGTTCGCCCGCACTTTGAGCCGCCTCGCCTCGTCCACCCACCTCATGAACACCTCGAACTCGTCCGCCAGCGGCGCCTCGATCGTCGGGACCTCGCCCAGTATCACGCGGCCCGTGCTCCCGTCGAGCGTGATGGACTCGCCCTCCTTCACCTCGTGGCCATTCACGCGGAAGACGCGCGCCTCCTCGTTGATCTGGATCTCCTCGCAGCCCACGACGCAGCATTTCCCCATGCCGCGCGCCACGACGGCCGCGTGGCTCGTCATCCCCCCGCGCGCCGTCAGGATCCCCTGGGCCGCGTCCATGCCGTGGATGTCGTCCGGGCAGGTTTCGTTCCGGACGAGGATGATCTTCTCGGTCGCGCCCCGGATGACCGCCTCTTCCGGGGTGAACACGATCCGGCCGCTCGCCGCTCCCGGCGAGGCCGGGAGACCCGTCGCGATCACCTTGACGTTCGCCCGGGGATCGAGGATCGGATGAAGGAGCTGGTCGAGCTGGTTGGGCTCCACCCGGAGGATCGCCTCTTCCTTCGTGATGAGCCCCTCCGCCACCATGTCCGTCGCGATCTTCATGGCCGCCCGCGCCGTCCGCTTCCCCGAGCGGGTCTGGAGCATGTAGAGCCGGCTTTCCTGGACCGTGAACTCGAAGTCCTGCACGTCGCGGTAGTGTCTCTCGAGGCGGGTCGTAATCTCGGAGAGCTGCTTGAACACCAACGGCATCTCCTGGCCCAGCGCCGCGATCGGCCGGGGCGTCCGGATCCCCGCCACGACGTCCTCTCCCTGCGCGTTCGTGAGATACTCGCCGTAGAACTCCTTCTCGCCGGTCGAGGGATTGCGCGTGAATCCCACGCCGGTCGCCGACGTTTCCCCGAGGTTCCCGAAGACCATCGCCTGCACGTTCACGGCCGTGCCCAGGTTGGCCGGAATATCGTTCAGCCTCCGGTACGTGACGGCCCGCGGGTTGTGCCACGAGTTGAACACCGCGTCGCGCGACATTCCAAGCTGGACCGTCGGCTCGGCAGGAAACTCCCGGCCCGTCTTCTCCCGGACGAGCCCCTTGTAAGTCTTCACAAGCTCCTTCAGATCGTCCGCCGAGAGGTCCGTGTCCAGCTTCGCGCCCCGCTTGGCCTTGAGCGCGGAGAGCTTCTCCTCGAACCCGCTCTTCTCGATCCCCAGGACGACGTTCCCGAACATCTGGATGAACCGGCGGTAGGCGTCCCACGCGAACCGCTCGTTCCCCGTCATCCGGGCCAGCCCGGCGACGCTCCGGTCGTTCAAGCCCAGGTTCAGGACCGTGTCCATCATCCCCGGCATCGAGAACTTCGCCCCCGAACGGACCGAGACGAGCAACGGCTTTTCGGGATCGCCGAACTTGAGTCCGACGGCCGCCTCGACACGGGCCAGGTTCTCGCCCATCTCGGCGTCGAGTCCTTCGGGAACCTTCTTCCCGTTCTCGTAAAACTTGTTGCACGCTTCCGTGGTGATCGTAAACCCCGGCGGCACCGGAACGCCGGCGTTCGTCATCTCCGCCAGCCCCGCCCCCGTCCCGCCCAGGAGGTCCTTCCACGTCCCCTGCCCCTCGGCTTTGCCGTTTCCGAAAAAGTAGACGTACTTCGTCGATGTCGTCGTCATGGTCGACCCTTCCTCCTTAGGAGCGATCAGCGTTCAGTGATCAGCTTTCAGCAAGAAACTCAACACCACCATTCCGTTATTGCTGATGGCTGAGTGCTGACCGCTGATCGCTTCCCTTCTCACCCATTCACCGTTTCACCGAGGTTTATCCACCGATCGCTCTGTGCCTCTGTGCCTCTGTGCCTCTGTGCCTCTGCCTCTGTGCCTCTGTGCCTTTCTTTCCTATTCACCCATTCACCGACTCTCCCCCTCGAACACCAGCCGCGAGAAGTCCGCCATCCGGCCGAAGAGCCTGGCGATCTGGGCGAGAAGCGCCAGCCGGTTGTCGCGGACCTCCGGGTCCTTGTCCATCACGAACACCTCGTTGAAGAACCGGTCCACGGAAGGGCGGAACCGCGCGATCTGGATCAGCGCGTCCCGGTACTCCCGCCGATCGATGTGCAGGCCGATCGCGCCCTTCAGCCGGAGGAACGCGACGTAAAGGTCCTTCTCCGCGTCGAGCGTAAGCCGCGCCCTGTCCAACGACTCCGGCGGCTTTTCCGGGAGGATGTTCCCGACCCTCTTCATCGCCACGGAGAGAGACGGGAAATCCTCCCCTCCCCGAACGACCGAGAGCGCCCTCACGCGAAGCGCGAAATCAACCGGATGGTCCATGCCGGCGGCCCCGACCGCTTCCACCGTATCCGGACGATGCCCGTCCTGCTCCAGCAGGGACGCCAGCCGGCCCGCCAGAAACGAGACTAACGACGAGACGAGGGCGGGCGATTCGGCCCGCACCGACCGGACGAGAATTCCGACGCCCGCCTCGCAAAGCTCGCGAAGCGAAACGTCCCAGTTCCGGGCGACGAGGATCTGGACGATCCCGTTTCCCTGCCGCCGCAGAGCGAACGGGTCCTCGGACCCCGTGGGGACAAGGCCGGCCGAGAAACAACCGGCGATCGTGTCCAGCCTGTCCGCGATAGCGACCAGCGCCCCGGCGTCGGTTTCCGGAAACCGGTCACCCGCGTTCCGGGGAAGGTAGTGCTCCTCGATTGCCCGCGCGACCGCTTCGCTTTCTCCCGACCGGAGGGCGTACACCCTTCCCATGGTCCCTTGGAGCCCCGGGAACTCGCCGACCATTCCCGTGACGAGGTCGGCCTTGCAAAGGACCGCCGCCCGCCGCGCCGCTTCCGCCGCGGCGGGACCGATCCTCTCTCCCAGCGCCTCCGCCAGCCACCCGGTCAGCTCGAAGACCCGCCCCGTCTTCTCCGCCATCGTCCCCAGGTCGGCCTGAAACACGACGCCCGAGAGCTTCTCGGCATACGACGCGATCGGCTTCTTCCCGTCCGCGTCGAAGTAAAAGCGCGCGTCCGAGAGGCGGGCCCGGACGACCCGCTCGTACCCCGCGCGCACGGTCTCCATGTTCGTGGCCGGCGTGTTCGACACGCCGATGAAGTGCGGCATGAGCCGTCCCGCGGCGTCACGCACGGCGAAGTTCTTCTGGTGCTCCCGCAGGACCGACACGATGACCTCCGGCGGGAGTTCCAGGAACGAGGCGTCGAACGACGCCCGCACGGCCACGGGGAACTCCGTCAGGTCGGTTACGATCTCGACCAGAGCGGGGTCCTCCTCCACGACGCCGCCCGCCTCGGCGGCAAGCGTCTGGACCTGCAGGGTGACCCGTCTTCGCCTCTCGGCCCTGTCGGGGACGACGTGCAGCGACGCGAGCACGGCCGGATACTCCGACGCCTGTTGGACCGGACACGGGTCCGGAGCGAGGAACCTGTGCCCCCGCGTGGAGCGGCCGGAAGGGGTCCCCGCCGCCTGGAACGGAATGACATCCCCGTCGAAAAGGGCGAGGATCCAGTGAACGGGCCGGGCGAACGCCGCATGGCCCTCGCTCCACCGCATTCTCTTCGGGAACGGAATCGATTCGATCAATCCGGGAAGCCGGCGGGCCAGGACGTCCTTCACCGCTTCGCCGTCCAGCCGCTGGACGGCAACGACGTATTCTCCTTTCGAGAGCGTCCGAACGACCAGGGACTCGACGGCCACGCGTTGGGCCCGGGCAAACCCCTCGGCCGCGCGGGTGGGTCTTCCCCCGGCGTCGAACGCGGCCGACCGCGCCGGTCCGACGACCTCCTTCTCCCGGTCGGGCTGGCGGTCCGAGAGACCGTCGACCTTGATCGCGAGGCGGCGAGGAGTCCCGAACGTCTCGATGCCCGCGCACGAAATGTGCTCCTGCCCCAGAAGGGACTCCATCTGTGTCTTCATGGCGTCGAGAGCGGGCGGGATAAAGCGGGCCGGAATCTCCTCCGAGCCGATCTCGAGAAGAAGCAGGCTCACGACCTTGCACTCAGGAGCGGATGGCCCATCCGCCCGCGCAGGGCCAGGTATCCTTCCGCGCACTTGCGGGCAAGGTGGCGGACCCGGGCGATGAACCGAGTCCGCTCGTTCACCGAGATGGCGCCCCGGGCATCGAGCATGTTGAAAGTGTGCGAACACTTGAGGCAGTGGTCGTAAGCGGGAAGGACAAGGTCCAAATCCAGGAGCCTCTTCGCCTCGGCCTCGAAGCGGTCGAACAAGGCGAACTGGAGGGACGTGTCCGCCTCCTCGAAGTTGTACTTCGAGAACTGGACCTCCTCCTCGTGGTGAATCTCTCCGTACTTGATCCCGTGCGCCCACTCGAGGTCGAAGACGTTTTCGACCCCCTGAAGATACATGGCGATCCGCTCCAGGCCGTAAGTGAGCTCCACGGAGATCGGCTTGAGCTCGATCCCGCCGACCTGCTGAAAGTAGGTGAACTGCGTGATCTCCATCCCGTCCAGCCAGACCTCCCACCCGAGCCCCCAGGCCCCGAGCGTCGGCGACTCCCAGTCGTCCTCGACGAAACGGATGTCGTGATCGAGCGGGTCGATCCCCAGGTGGGCGAGGGATCGCAGATAGACCTCCTGAGAATCAAGGGGAGACGGCTTGAGGACGACCTGAAACTGGTAGTAGTGCTGGAGGCGGTTCGGGTTCTCGCCGTACCGGCCGTCCGTGGGGCGGCGAGACGGCTCGACGTAGGCGACCCGCCAGGGCTCCGGCCCCAGAACGCGGAAGAAGGTCGCGGGGTTGAACGTCCCCGCCCCGACCTCGACATCGTACGGCTGTTGGATGAGACATCCTTCCCTGGCCCAGAACGCCTGCAAGGAGAGGATAACGTCTTGAAACGTCAAGGGAAAAACCTCTTGTTTTCCAAGAATAAACGAGGACTTATGCTATCAACCGCCCCGCGGAGTGTCAAGGCAAAAGACCCACGGTGCAGCCGTTTCGCCCCTAACCCATCTTCTCCACCGCCTGGGCGGCGTCGAGGAAGAGCCGGCCCGTCTCGACGAACGGATGAAAGGGGACCCGGACGATCTGGATCTCGTTTCCCGTCCTCTCCGGAAGGCGGAAGCATTCCGATACGCGGTCTCGACCCATCCGGATCGCCCCCTCGTCCAGCGCGACGAACGGCATCAGGAGCCCGACCGCCTTCCCCACGAGATCGGAAACCTCCTCCACGGCCTTCTCCCCCTGGCTGAACAGGTCAACGTGAAGGGACACGGTGACCGCCGCGTCTTCCCGCTCGTCCACCGCCGGATCGATCAGCTTGAGAAAGACACAGGCCCCGTCCATCGGCATCCAGAGGCCCGCGCCCATCCCGGTCGGCAGATCGGAAGACCGGACGGAGACCGTGCCGCGCCACCGCGACCCGGTCCCTCCTTTGCTTCCCGCAAAGATCCCCAGCGCCCGCGGGGCGGTCACGACGGCCCCCCCCTCCGAACGAACTTCCACTCTCTTCCCGTGCACGCCGAACGTCCATGGACCCCGGGTCACGATCGAGCCCCGCCGGCGTTTGTACTCCGCCTCGAGGAATCCGGTCAATTCGTTCAGACGATGGACTTTTCCCGACCCCAGGGCGTTCCGAAGCGCCAGGACGTCGGTCGGGGACGCCCGACCCTTTTCGAGAGGCTCTTCACCGCCGATCGCGCCGGCGAGCGCCTCAACGATCTTTCTCCCGTCGGACGAAAGGGACCGGCGTCTCTCTTCCCCCTTTGGAAGGAAACGACGAAAACGATCCATGACGCCGCCGCTCCGGCCCGGCGTCGGCGCCGATGAGACGGCGCACAACGAGGCGATCTCCGCCGCTTCGCGGGGGAATTCCCGCTCCATTTCGGCCGCGAAGAACGGCCAGGCGGACGTCACGTCGAATCGGCGGCCCGGAATAACGACTTGAATGCGGGGCACGGGCGAGGGCGCCGGCGGCCGGCCCGCGTTCCCCGGCCTGAGGCCGAGCCGGTCGAGAATGCCCCTGAGGACGCTCCCCGGAGGGGGAACGGGCATGACGCGGCGGCCGTCGGCTTCTTCCTCGGCGGACCTTGGGCGGGCCAGGACCAGGGGATGGCGGCCCCTGTCGAGCACGAGAAGGGCCGCCGCGTAGACGCCGGCCGGCTCTCCGAAGAGAACGATATCCCGATTCTGATTATCCATCCATCTCCTCGATTCTCTTCAATAGCGTCCTCCACTTGACGCCCCGCGCCGCATCGTCGGCCAGGGAACCGAACTCCCCCCGCTCGACGCTCAAGCCTCGGATGGGAGGAAGGATACCCAGGAAAGGCTCGTCCGCGAAGCGCGCGATCTCGGAGGCGGCCGTCCTCTCCGCCAAGCCGAACCTTCCGCCGGAACGATTGAGGAGCCACCCGACGATCGGGATCTTTCGCGCACGCGCCGCTTCCAGCGAAAGGAGCATCTCGTTGACCGCCCCAAGCGCCGTCCGGCCGACGATGAGGAGCGGACATCCAAGGGACGCCACGAAATCGATCTGCAGGGTCCGGCTGGTCATCGGGACGAGCAGGCCCCCCGCTCCCTCGACGACGACGAGGTCGTGACGCGTCCCGAGTTCCTGAACCGATTTCTTCAGGCTCAAGAGCCGGATCGGCCTCTTCTCGACTCGCGCCGCGACGGAGGGGGCGGCCGGCGGCCCGAGCGTCACCAGGGAGACTGACGCCTCGGGCAACACGCTCCCCCCGGCCAGCCTGAGAAACCTCCCGTCGATCGGACGGCGCTTCCCCGGACGCCCCGGACATCCCGTCTCCACCGGCTTGACCGCCACGGCGTCCACACCGTCCCGGCGGGCCATGGCCGTGATCGCCGCCGAGACGACCGTCTTTCCGACGCCCGTATCCGTCCCGCCGACGAACACGACCATTCCCCTCACCAGACTCCCCGAATCCGGCTGTCCAGGTTGAAGATCTGCCCCGTCACGCCCGGACAACTCCTGGAAAGATCCACGATGAACGAGGCGACCGCCTCCGGCGACGAAAAGACGGGAAGGAGATGCGAAGCCTCGACTTCCGCGCGCGCCGCCGGCATTAGATCGGCCGGCACGCCCGTTCCGGGCAGGTACCCGGGCAGGACCAGGTTGACCCGGATCCCGCGGACAGCCCATTCGCGGGCCGCCGTTTGGACGAGCGCAACCAGCGCGGCCTTCGAGGCCGAGTAGGCGCACTGACCGCGCCTTCCAAAGAGGCCGACGATCGACCCGATCACGAAGACGCTCCCGGTTTCGGCCATCATCCGGCCCGCGTCCCTGAGCACGTTGAAGACCCCCGTCAGGTTCGTCCCCACCACCTCGTCCCAGGTCTCCTCCGTCGTCTGGACCAGGAGGGCGTCCCGCGTGATCCCCGCGTTCGCCACGCAGACGTCCAGGGGACCGAACCGGCTGACGACATCGACCATCCCGGCCTCGACGGCCTTCGGATCCCGAACGTCGGCCCGAAACACGGCCGCTTCGCCGCCCGTTTCCTCGATCTCCTGGCCGGCCGCGAGGGCGGCCGCCTCGTCGGTCCGGTAAAATATCGCGACCCGATCGCCGCGCGCCCCGAACGCCGTCGAGATCGCCCGGCCCAGCCCCCGTCCCCCGCCCGTAACGAGAACCGTCCTCCGAATCACGCGGCGCCCGAAAGCGATCGGCCGAGGACGTTCAGGACTCGATCGATGTCCTCCGCACGGTGGGCCGCCGTCACGGTCAAGCGGAGACGGGCCGTTCCTTCGGGGACCGTGGGCGGGCGGATCGCGGGAACCAGCACGCCCTCCTCGTACATTCGTCCCGCCAGTTCGACGGCCCTCTCGTTGCCGCCGACGACGAGAGGAAAAATCGCCGAGCGCCTCTCGGGAATTGCAACTCCCAGTCTCTTCAGACCTTCCGCCATCCTCCGCCGGTTTTCCCCAAGGCGGTCCCTCCGCTCCGGCTCCCGGTCGACGAGGGAGAACGCCTCGATCGCCATTCCCGCCAAGACGGGCGGAACGGACGTCGTAAAAACGAACGATCGGGCCCGGTTCCTGAGGAACTCGATCAGCCGGCGGCTGCCCGTCACGTACGCCCCCGCGCACCCGAGCGCCTTCCCGAGCGTCGCCACCTGGACGCCCACCGCCTCCGCCGTCCCGGAATCCTCCAGCCCTCCCCGGCCCGTCGGTCCCAGAACACCCGTGGCATGGGCCTCGTCGACAATCACGAAGGCCCCGTGTCGGTTCGCCAGATCCACGATCCCCCCCAGGGGGGCGACGTCGCCGTCCATGCTGAAGACCGCCTCCGTCACGATCCAACGATTCTTCCCGGCCTCACGCTTGAGGAGATCCTCCAAGTGGTTCAGATTGCCGTGGTTGTACACGGCCTTCTTCGCGCGAGAGAGCCGGCATCCGTCGACGATGCTGGCGTGGTTCAGGGCGTCCGAGAAGATTACGTCGCCCTCCCCGGCGAGCGCCGCCAGCACGCCGATGTTCGCCTGATAGCCGGACGGAAACAAAATCGCCGCCTCGCGCCTCTCGAACGAAGCGGCCGACTCCTCGGCCTCGGCGTGAATGCGAAGCGACCCGGAGACGAGGCGCGACGCGCCGCTTCCCGCTCCGTACGCCTCGATCGCCTTGATTCCCGCCGCCGCCAGGGCCGGATGGGCGGCCAGACCCAGGTAGTCGTTCGACGCGAACAGGAGGAACTCCCGTTGGCCGATCCTCACCCTCGGCCCCGTCGGTCCGTCAAGGACAACCGGCGCGCGCCGGAGCCCCGCCCGCTCCAGATCGCCCAGCCGCGCCTCGAGGATCTCGTTAAGCGGCGGCGTCATCATGCGCCGACGCTTCCCGGCCGATCGACGACAACGGGCCGCTCGACCAAAAACGAGATCACCGCGCGGGCCTCTCGTCTCTTCACGAAGACCGCGCGCCCCCCGCGGGCATCCCCTCCCTCCTTCACGGGCGTCAAGCGGACGTATCCGATCTTTTTCGACGCGGCGTATCCCGCGAGATACGCCGGATCGTCCGAGCGGCAGACCTCCGCCACGGCGCCCGATCTTGAGATTTTCGACGCCAGGGCGAGGGCCTCGATGGCCCGATGATGGCGGACTCCGCTTTTCGCGAGGGCTCGGACCTGCGCGGCCCGCGCCCGAGGGGCCCAGCCGACCCGTGTGACCCGGACGCCCTTGGACGGTTTGGGATCCAGGCGATCGCCCGTTACGGCATCGAGAATCGCGGCTCCCGCAATCGGGCGGCGACCGATGTGGCGAAGCCCTTTGGCCGCCGCTTCGGGAGAGACCCCGGACAGGATCAGAAGCGACCGCATCTCCTCTCGAGCCGGTCCCACCTCGCCGAACTCAAGCGATCTCACGGGAAGCGCCGCAACCTCTCGAACGCTCTTTCCGTCGATTCGCTCGCGCGTCAAGACAATCTTGTCGCTTTCGGTCCCATTTTCGACGGGTCGTGAAAGCAACGTCCTCACCGTTCGCCTGGCATCCCGGCGCGGAACCAGCGTCTCCTCCCCCGAGAGGTGCTTCTCTCCCCGGGAAGCCCGCATCCTGACGCTCACGAGTGGGGATTTCCGAGTCACCAACGCTGCACCCTGCCTGGGGGGCTGTTCCCGAAGAGTCGGGGAAAAGATCGTCGAAACAATGCCAGAAGTTAGCCTACTCACCTTCCGAAGTCAACGCGCCCGACCTCCCCGCACTTGACACCCTGGGGAGGGCGAAAGTATCATTACTTTAAGACAAGGCGGCTGGCTTCACGGAAGGCATTTACGGCCGCCCACCCAAAACGAAGGCAGGCGCTGCATGTTCGAAAAGTTTACCGACCGGGGACGCAAGGTCATCATCCTGGCCCGCGAAGAGGCCGAGCGCCACCAGAACGACTACCTGGGGACCGAACACCTGCTCCTCGGCATCCTCCGCGAAGAAGACGGGATCCCCGTCGCCGTCCTCAAGAAGATGGGCCTCACGACGGAAGAGATCAAGCTCGAAGTCGAACGGAACCTTCCGCGGGGGACCAACATCCTCACGTTCGGCGAGATCCCCTTCACGCCCAGGGCCAAGAAGGTCCTCGAGCTCGCCATCGAGGAGGCCAAGCTCCTCGGGCACAACTACATCGGAAGCGAGCACCTTCTCCTCGGCCTCATCCGGGAGGAGGAAGGGATCGGCGGAAAGATCCTCCGCAGCCTCGGCGCGAACCTTCTGGGCGCCCGCCAGCTCACGATCAACTTCGTCCGGCGCGGCGTCGTCCAGAACACCGAGAAGAAAACCGCCACGCCGGCCCTGGACGAGTTCGGCCGCGATCTGACCCAACTCGCGCGCGAGCACAAACTTGATCCGGTCATCGGGCGCGAGGACGAGATCGAGCGCGTCATGCAGATCCTGTGCAGGCGCACCAAGAACAATCCCGCGATCATCGGCGAGCCCGGCGTGGGGAAAACGGCGATCGTCGAAGGGCTCGCCCAGAAGATCGTCAACAACGACGTCCCGGAAAACCTCTACAACCGGCGGATCGTGGCGCTCGACCTGGGATCGCTCATCGCGGGCACGAAGTACCGCGGCCAGTTCGAGGAACGGCTGAAGGTCGTGATGAAGGAGATCGTCCAGGCGGACAACGTGATCCTCTTCATCGACGAGCTGCACACGCTCGTGGGGGCCGGCGCGGCCGAGGGTTCCATCGACGCCTCCAGCATGCTGAAACCGGCGCTTGCGCGGGGCGAGATCCAGTGCATCGGCGCGACGACGCTCGACGAATACCGGAAGTACATCGAAAAGGACGGGGCGCTCGAGCGTCGGTTCCAGCCGATCCACGTCCAGCCGCCCAATATCGAGGAGACGGTCAACATCATCCGCGGGCTTCGGAGCAAGTATGAGGCGCACCACAAGGTCCGGATCGCGGACGAATCGATCACGGCGGCCGTGCGGCTGTCCGACCGCTACGTCTCCGACCGCTTCCTCCCCGACAAGGCCATCGACGTGATTGACGAGGCCGGGTCCCGCGCCAAGCTCCTCAAGTTCACGGCGCCTCCCGAGCTCAAGAACATCGAGAAGGACCTGAAGCGGATCGCGCGCGAAAAGAACCTCTTCATCAAGCTCCAGGACTTCGAGAAGGCCGCCGCGCTCAAGGCCGAGGAGGAAAAGTCCAAGAAACGCCTCGAAGAACTCCAGCGGCACTGGCGGGAGAACCAGGAGAAGGAAGAGCCGACGATCTCCGAGGAGGACATCGCCCTCACGATCTCGAAGATCACGGGGATTCCCCTCTTCAAACTCGAGGAGAAGGAAACCGAAAAACTCCTCCGAATGGAGGATGAACTCCACCGCCGCATCGTCGGCCAGGACGAGGCGATCAAGGCCGTCTGCCGGGCCATCCGGCGCTCGCGCGCCGGCGTCAAGAACCGGAAGAAACCGATCGGGTCGTTCGTCTTCATGGGCCCCACGGGCGTCGGGAAGACGGAGCTCGCCCGCGCGCTCGCCGCGTTCCTCTTTGACAACGAGAACGCCCTGATCCGCGTCGACATGTCGGAGTACATGGAGAAGTTCTCGTCCTCGCGCCTGCTCGGCGCCCCTCCGGGGTACGTGGGGTACGAGGAAGGGGGCCAGCTCACGGAGAAGGTGCGCCGCCGCCCCTACTCGGTCATCCTCCTCGACGAGATCGAGAAGGCCCATCCGGATATCTTCAACCTGCTCCTCCAGGTCCTGGACGAGGGGCATCTGACCGATTCGTTCGGCCGCAAGGTCGATTTCAAGAACGCCGTGGTGATCATGACGTCGAACATCGGCGCGCGGTTCATCGACAAGGGCGGCGTCGGGCTCGGCTTCCAGAAGCTCGACGTGACGGAAACGCACAAAAAGATGGAAGCCTCCATCCGGTCGGAGCTCAAGCACACGTTCAACCCGGAGTTCCTGAACCGCGTGGACGAGATCGTCGTCTTCCACTCGCTGACGCAGGATCACTTGAAGGACATCATCGACATTCTAATTGCGGACCTCAACAAACAGCTTCTGGAGCAGGGGATACAGCTCGACGTAGACGACAAGGCAAGGGAGTGGATCTTGAAGGAGAGCTACCAGCCCTCGTACGGCGCGCGGCCTCTCCGCCGGGCGATTCAGAAATACCTGGAGGATCCGCTCTCCGAGGAGATCATCAAGGGCCGGTTCAAGGAAGGCGGCCACCTCCGCGCCACCGTCCAGGAAGGCGGCATCCACTTCACCGAAGCCGGCCTCCCCGCCTTAACCGGCGCCTGATCAGAAGACCGAACCCATCTCCGCCAAACCGCAGGGGCGTACAACCGTACGCCCCTGTTCTTTTTTTCCCGGCCTCTGAATTCCCCTCCGCGAAAATAGAGGCCCACGAGGCCAGGGTGGTGGAGGGGAAGATGGTCGATCCCCAGGACGACGGGAACTGCGCTGAGGACGAGGAAATGGGCGAATCCGCCCAACACATGGGAATCCGTTTGCTGGGAATGGAGAAGGCCTTGACGACATAGAACAAGAACAAGTACGATTTCACCTGGCACCCATGCGGTGGGAGAAACGCCCCGATGCAGACCAAGGAGCTTCACCTCAAGCTTCCAGACGACGTGGGATCTCTGCTCGACCAGATCGCCGAGAAAACGAAAGCCTCTCCGGAAGATCTCGCCCTGGACGCCCTTCGTCTGTTCCTATCCATGGCGGCCTCCGACCTGGCCGAGGAATTCGGAGCTTGGGACCGCTTGAGCGACGAGGCCCTCGCCACGTTCGAGTCCGGGCTGAGATAGCCAGAGGTGGCTCCGGGAGACATCTACCTGGTCGAGATTCCGATCAGCGGGGGCCATGAGCAGTCTGGAGTGCGCCCTGCCATCATCCTCCAGAATCCTTCCTAAGCGAATCGCCTTTCCACCGTCCTGATCGTCCCGCTCACCGGCCAGATCAAGGCGCTCGACTTTCCCGGAACGCTCCGAATCGCTCCGGATGCCTCCAACCACCTCCAGAAGGAATCCGTCGCCCTGGTCTTCCAACTCCGGGCCATCGACCGCCGCCGCCTCAAATCCAAGATCGGCACACTAAGCGCAGAAACGCTGACCGAAATCAAGAACGCCGTGAAAGATATTGTGAGCCTCCACTGACAGAAAAGACTTACGATCTGCACCCGCCCGGGGCGGTGGGTGGCCGCCCCGGACAGGTCGCTATTCAGTTATCAAAGAACCGATCAACCGGCCAAGGCGGACATAAAACCCGCCTGCAATTTTCACCGATCTCTTGGGGCGGGATTCAACCCCATTCCAT
>JACPZO010000006.1 GCA_016195465.1 Nitrospirota bacterium | reverse complement strand
CAGGGCTTCGACGACGTGTCGGTTATGGACGATCTCGTGACGGACGTAGATCGGCGGGCCGAGGAGCGCGAGCGCCCGCTCGACGATCTCGATCGCCCGGTCGACGCCGGCGCAGAAGCCGCGGGGAGAGGCGAGGATGACCTTCATGGGGTTCAAGTCCTGACAATCATCGTCGAAAGTTGAAGGTTGAAAGTCGCAGGGCGAAGCCGGACTCATCCCGCGGGCGTGAGCGCCGAGTGTCTGAGCGACGACTCCACGAGGTCAACCAGAGCGTCGGCCAGCTCCGCTTCCTTCACCTTCCGGACGATCTCCCCCTTCCGGAAGAGGAGGCCGACGCCCTTCCCGCCGGCGATCCCGAAGTCCGCTTCCCGCCCCTCGCCGATCCCGTTCACGACGCACCCTAGAACGGCGACGTCGAGCGGCTCCGTGACGTGGGCGAGGCGGCGCTCGATCTCCGCGGCGAGGCGGAAAAGGTCGATCTCAAGCCTTCCGCACGTGGGGCAGGAGATGATGTTCACGCCCCGGTGGCGGAGCCGGAGGGCCTTCAGGATCTCGAAGCCCACCTTGACCTCTTCCACGGGGTCCGCCGTGAGAGAGACGCGGATCGTGTCTCCGATCCCCTCGGCCAGGAGCAGGCCGAGGCCGATGGAGGACTTCACGGTCCCCGGGACGAGCGGCCCCGCTTCCGTGATCCCCAGGTGAAAGGGATAGTCGCACTGCTCGGCCATCAGGCGGTAGGCCTGGACGGCTAGGAGCGGATGGGAGGCCTTGAGGGAGCGCTCCAGGATGTCCTCCTCGAGGGAACCGGCGTTGACGCCGATCCGGATGGAGATCCTGCGCTCCTTGGCCGCTTTCACGACCGCCTCGATCCGCGACCGCTCGCCGATGTTCCCCGGGTTGATCCGCAGGCAGTCGACGCCCTGCTCGGCGGCGATGAGGGCGAGGCGGTAGTCGAAATGGATGTCGGCGACGAGGGGGACCCCGATCTCCCGCTTGATCGCCCCGAGGACGGTTGCCGCTTCCCGGTCCGGCACTGCGACGCGGGCGATCTCGCAGCCAGCCTCTTCGAGCCGTCTGATCTCGGCGACCGTTGCCGCGGCGTCCCGCGTGTCGGTCGTCGTCATCGACTGGACGGAGATGGGGGCATCTCCGCCGACGACGACGCTCCCGACGCGGACGACGCGCGTCTTCCGGCGCGGGCGCGAAAGAGCAGGCTGTGTCGGACGGACGTCCGTCGTCACGGGAGGAGGAGGCGGAGAACGTCGTGGTATGAGACCACGACGATGAGCATGATGAGGAGGGCGAACCCCACGGTCTGGGAGATCTCCATCGCCCGGCGCGAGATCGGTTTTCCCTTGAGCGACTCGATCAGGAGAAAGAGGAGCCACCCGCCGTCCAGGACGGGGATAGGAAGGAGGTTCAGGATCCCCAGTTGAAGGGAGATCGCCGACATGAACTGGATCAGGTCGGCCGCTCCGGAACGGGCCGCGCTTCCCGTGACCTGGGCGATCATGATCGGACCGCCGAGCGCCTTGAGGGAAAGGTCGAACGAGAGAAGTTTCCCGATGGTCGAGAACGTGAGGCCCGTGAGGTAGAGGATCCGCTCCGTCCCTTTCCCGGCGGCTTCGACGAACCCGTACTTCTTGAGGACCGTCTCTTCCTTCTGGCCGATGCCGATCATCGGCCCGTTGTCGGCGGCCGGCTTGGGCTTTGCGAAGAACCGGGCGAAAGGCTTCTTCCAGGCCGGGACCTCGGCCTCGGGCCGGGGCTTCGGCGTAATGGTGAGCCGGATCTCCCGTCCGTCACGGGAGAGCGTGACGTCCAGCGGAGCCATTCCGTGCGCCTTGATGAGCCTCGGGATCTGGTACCAATGACTGACGGGCGTTCCGCTCAAGCTCACGATCCGGTCGCCGGGCTTGATGCCCGCTTCTTCCGCCGGGAAGCCCCGCATGATCGAACCCACGACGGGCGGGACCTCAGGGATCAGGCCCGCGTCGCCGAGCCCGACCTTTTCCACGGTCTCGATCGGAAGGGAGAGGGAGAGCCTTTGTCCGCTTCGCTCGATATCGAGAGCGGCCGTCTTCCCGGGGTTGGTCGCCACGGCCTCGCGGAGCGTCTCCCACGTCCGCGTTTCCTGCCCGTCGATCGCAATGACCCTGTCCCCCGGCGTGAGGCCCGCCTTGGCGGCCCCCGTGTCGGGTTCCACCCAGCCGATGACGGGAGGTCTCTCCAGGAAAGCGGGGACCTGGACGCCGATCATGTACGCGAGCGGCATCAGGACGACGGCCAGAACGATGTTCATCGCCGGGCCGGCCAGGATGATGAGGCTTCTCTTCCCCACCGACTTGTGGAGGAAGGAGCGGCGGCGTTCCTCTTCGGGGATATCCTCCGGGGCCTGGACCTTCATGTCGTCCTGGCCGACCATCTTGACGTATCCGCCGAGTGGGATGGCGCTGATGCAGTACTCGGTCTCGCCCCGCTTGCGGCAGAAGATCTTCGGGCCGAAACCGAGAGAGAATGTCTCGACGCCCACGCCGGCCCGCCGGGCCATGAGAAAATGGCCGAGCTCGTGGATGAAGACAAGTATCCCCAGGACGACGATGAAAGAAACGATCGTTGTGAGCATCCAGCCTCCGGGAGGGGTGCAAGGATCAAAAGGCCGGGCTGAGGCCCGGCTTAAGATAGTCTAGCGGGAGGGATCGCGCAGTTTCAATGGGAAAAGTAGGAAGGATGCCGCAAAGGCACACAAAGGCACAAAGGCACAAAGGCACAAAGGCACAGAGAGGGCGGGGGGGGTAAGCGATAAGGATTGATGGGGTACGGGAAGGAATGGAATTCCTTCATGACTTGTACCCCCTAATCCCCAATCTTCGCTCTGTACCTCTGTGCCTCCATGGCTGATCTGTTGTCACCGTCCGACCGACTGTCCGATCTCCTTGACGATCGATTCCGCTTCGGTCCGGGCCAGCCGGTCGGCGTGCAGGACATCCTCGACCGTCGAGGCGGCGCGGTGGTCGCGGCGGGAGAGAGTGGTTTCGATGACGCGCGGGATGTCCAGGAAGGCGATCTCCTCCGCCAGAAAGGAGCGGACGGCGATCTCGTTGGCCGCGTTCAGGATCGCCGGAGCCGTTCCGCCGGCCTGGAGGGCCTCCCGCGCGAGGCGCAGGCACGCGAAACGCCCGCTGTCGACCGGCTCGAACGTGAGCGGACCCGCCTTCGTGAGATCGAGGGACGAGAACGGGGCGTCCAGGCGCTCGGGGTACGCGAGGGCGTACCCGATCGGTCCGCGCATGTCCGGCGGGCCGAGCTGGGCGATGACGGACCCGTCCGTGAACTCGACGAGGGAGTGAACGATGCTCTGGGGGTGGATGAGGACGTCGATCCGTTCGGGCGGGAGGCCGAAGATCCAGTGGGCCTCGATGACCTCGAGGCCTTTGTTCATCAGGGTGGCCGAGTCGATCGTGATCTTGTTTCCCATCTTCCACGTGGGATGGCGGAGGGCCTGGCGCGGCGTGACGCGGCGGAGGTGCTCCATCGGCGTCTCCCGAAACGGGCCGCCGGACGCCGTGAGGATGATCCGGGAGACGTCCTCCGGCCTGTGGCCGGCCAGCGCCTGGAAGATCGCCGAGTGCTCGCTGTCGATCGGGAGGATCCGGACGCCCGAGGCGCGGGCGGCCGCCATGACGATCTCTCCCGCCATGACGAGCGTCTCCTTGTTCGCGAGGGCGACGTTCTTTCCGGCGTGGATCGCGGCCAGCGTCGGGACGAGGCCGGCAGCCCCGACGATCGCCGACACGACCAGGTCGGCCTCCGGATGAGCGGCCGCCCGGATGAGACCTTCGATTCCCCCGACGATTTCGGGGCCGTCACCGACGAGCCTTCGGAGGGCCGGAACCGCGTCGGACGAGGCCAGGGCGACGAGCGCCGGCCGGTGCCGATGCGCCTGTTCGGCCATGAGGTCCAGGTTCCCCCCGGCGGCGGCGAGGGCGGCGACGCCGAAACGGCCGGGACAGCGGGAGACGACGTCGAGGGTCGAGACGCCGATCGACCCGGTGGAGCCGAGAAGAGAAATCTTCTTCATCTAGTCGATCTTATCCAGTTGTTGCGCGAAACACCAACGGAAAACGGCTTAACGGCTTATCCGGCCTCTGGGGAGAATTCGAGATTGAAAATTGAAAATTGTAAATTTCAAATTTTCAATTTTCAGTTCTTGAGGTCCCGTCCCATCGGCCCCTTGGCTACGGCAACAGCAAGAGGGCGTAGTAAAGGACGGGGGCGTTGAAGATCAGGGAATCGACCCGGTCCAGGGCCCCGCCGTGTCCGGGAATGAGACCTCCCGAGTCCTTCGTTCCCGAGCCGCGCTTGATCATCGATTCGGCGAGATCGCCCCCGATCCCGGCGATCCCGAGCGCGAAACCGAGAAACAGGACCTGGGCCAGAGAAGACTGCGGAAAGACCAGCACCTGGCATCCCCAGGCGGTCAGGACGCTTGCCGCGACGCCCGCGATCGTTCCTTCGAGCGTCTTCTTGGGGGAGAGGCGCGGGAAGATGTGCCGCCGGCCGAGCGTGGACCCGACGGCGTAAGCCGCCGTATCGGCCGCCCAGGTCGTCAGGACGAGAAAGAGGACCCATAGGGCCCCGTCGCCGAGCTGGCGGACGAGGGAGATGTGTCCGAGAAGCCCCGAGACGTATACGGCGCCGAAGAAGGCGGACGCCGTGTCGGCGAGGGACCGCTCGAATCCATTCGCCGATATGAGCGTCCACGAAAGAAAGATCACGATGCCGCCGGCGAGGAGGAGCGAAGGGAGCATGGGGGGGAGGTTGGCCGTCATGGAGACGACAATGGCCCCGCCCAGGACGAGGGCGAGGACGGTCAGGCCCGGCGGCGTGCCGGCCATCCGGTGGTACTCGGTCTGGGCCCAAAGGGCCACGGCCAGGACGAGAAGGTGGAGGCCGGCGGGAGGCGCGTAGAAGAGAATCGCGAGGAAGGCTGGAATAAAGACGAGGGCGACGGCGATCCGCTTACCGGCCATTGTGCCGGTCCCGGATCTGCTCTCCCGTGAGGCCGAACCGGCGTTCCCTTTTTTGGAAATCGAGAATCGCCTTCAGGAAATCTTCCTCTCGGAAATCCGGCCAGAGCGTCTCCGTGAAGTGAAGCTCGGCGTAGGCGGTCTGCCAGAGAAGGAAGTTGCTGATCCTTTTCTCGCCGGACGTCCGGATGAGAAGATCGGGGTCCGGGAGGCCGCCCGTGTCGAGGGCCCGTGAGATCGCCGTTTCATCGATCGAGGCCGGATCGAGGGTCCCCTCGGCGATTTCCCGCCCCAGCCGCCGGACGGCGCGCACGATCTCGTTCCGTCCGCCGTAATTGAGCGCGAGGTTGAGCCGGAGCCCCGCGTGGCCGGCCGTCCGGGAGACGACGCCTTGCACCGTCTCGCGGGCGGCGGGGGGGAGGAGGTCGAGATCGCCGATCGCGCAGAAACGGATCTCGTTCTCCCGCATGTTCGGCTCTTCCTTCTTCAGGTATTCCACGAGAAGGCTCATCAGCGTGTCGATCTCGCTCTTGGGCCGCTTCCAGTTCTCGATGGAGAAGGCGTACAGGGTGAGGACGCCGATCCCGACGGTTCGCGCCGCCGTGATGACGACGCGGGCGCTCTCGGCCCCCCGGCGGTGGCCGGCGATCCGTGGGAGGCCGCGCCGCCGCGCCCACCGGCCGTTTCCATCCATGATGATGGCCACGTGCGCCGGAAGGCGCGACGGGTCCACCTGCGCGCGGAGGGAAGCGGCGGGCTCGACGAGTTGCGTCTGTTCGGTCCGGAAGAAGGACATGTCGTCAGGGCGCCGGGACGGCGAAGAGGCGGATCGTTCCCTTGCCGGTCAGCCAGTCGGCCAGGCGCGCGGTGTCCAGAGACCACGTCGCGGCGAACGCCGTGGGTTCGGCCGCGATCATGATCCGACGCGGCTGGCCCGCAACTCGAGGCAGAGAAGGAACGGCGGCGAAATCCGAGACGAAACCGGGAATCCCGCCGATCTTCCAGAGTGGTTCCAGCGCCTTCCCGGTCCAGCGGAAGGCGTGGATCTCTCCCTCGCGGTATCCGCGGAAGTATTCCGTGAACGTCAGCAGGGCGATGTTGGTTCCCGTCACGATCTCCGGAACGCCATCCCCGTCCAGATCGGCGGCGATCAGGCGGTGCGGAACGCGGAGACGAAGGGAGTGAGCGCCGGTCGGGTCGTGTCCCGCGAGGTCAACGACCGACTCCCAGCCCGGAAGCGCCTCTTTCGTCTCGAAGACGAGCCGGCCGGCCTGATCGATCACCTGGATATTGTCCTCCGGGGTCCTGAGAACATGGAGAAAAGACGCCGTGCCGGGAAGGTGGATCCTCGCGGTGTTGTAGAACGTTCCACCCTTGGGGAGAGGGACCGGATCGGCCCGGGTCAGTCCCTCGGGGCCGAGCCTGTACTCGTGGACGGGGGCCCGCGGGGATTCGGCCGCGGCGCCGAGGAGACGCGGCTTTCCGTCCGGCCCGGGTTCCACGCGGAGGAGGCCCGGGTGGTCCTTCACGAGGACTTTCGCCTCCCGTCCGTCCCAGGCGTAGATGCTCGACCGGGGTTCGTTCCAGCGGAGGTTCGAGACGACGATCTCGGCCCGCCCGTCCCCGTCGAGGTCGGCCGCGTCGAGGGAGAGGTGCTCGTCTCCCCCGTCTCCCTTGATCGCGCCTGCTTTCGCAAGTCCGCTTCCGTCCGGCTGGAGAATCTCGAGGCTGTTTCCCGTCGAGACGACGAGGAGGGGCTTCCCGTTCCCCAGGAGGTCGCCCCAAGCCAGGAACTTCGTCCGGAAACCGGGTTCGAGGCTTCGGATCGGCTCGTTGCGCTGGCGGGCGAACATCGGCGGTTCCGCCGAGGCAGGAGGCGCGGCGCGCGCCAGGTCGACGGGGGTTTCGATCGTCGCCGCGGCGGTGTCCCGGCCCGGGTAGACGAGTTGAAGAGCGATCCGGTCCCGCCCGCCCGCCTCGTCCGTTCTCAGGATCAGCAGATGGTGCCGGTCGAAGAGGGTGTGAAGCGTCCGGAAGACGTCCGCGTCCCTTTCGGACGGCCCCGGCGTTCCCGAGACGCCGGCGCGCGGAATCCGCGAGATCCCGTTCTTGATCAGGAGCGACGCCGTGATTTCGCTGTCGAGGACCCGGAATCGGCCTGTCTCGGTCAGAAAGTGGATCAGGGCGTCTCGCAGGGAAGCGGGCACCGAGGCGTCCGCCGGCACCACGGCGAGCCGGATCGGGGCGGCCGTGATGCGGGCACTGTCTCCGGCGGCAAGCGGAAGCGTCTTCCTGGATGGGCCGGACGGGCCGGACGGATCGGGGTCGGCGACGGCCAAGGACCGATCTTCCTCGACGCGCGTGACGAAGATCCTGCCCAAGTCCCGTTCCGAGACGCCGAGCGGCTCGCCGGTGATCGGGTGCTTGAGCGGGTCTCCGGGACGGAACGCCTGAAGCTCGATTCCCGGGAAGAGGCCGTCCTTTCGGCCGAGGGAGAGGACGACGTGGTCCGCTTCCACTTTCGCGATCGTTCCAGTCACGGCGGGGTAGAGGTTCTTGACGCCGGAGGCGACGTCCTTCAAGGACAGCGGCGTCTCTTCGGCGGACGACGCGGCTCCGGAAAGGAGAAAGAGGGGTGCGATGCACCAGAGTAATGCCTTATGGAATTGTCCTGGCAGTTTCACAGGCGTTTCCATCGTGAAGCGGGGCCGTCCCGCGTGAGAAGCAGAGTCGTACAGGCGGCGAAGCGGGGCGAAGTATAACAACCCCCCCGGAGGGGGTCAAGGAGGGGAAAGGCGGAGGGGTGAATCGGGGAATCGGCGAGTCGGTGAATGGGTGAATGGGTGAATTGGAAGGAGCGCCGCCCGCCCCCTGGTGTCCTACATGGCTCCCGACAGGATATGGCGCCCCTATTACGGATGGGAGACTGCGTTCGGGATGAAGAGGGGATTGCCGTTCTTGTCCCTGAAGGCCGCGATGATCCGCTGTCCTTCGGGCGAGGCGATCCATGAGATGAAGGCCATGGCTTCCTCGAACCGGACGTGCGGATGTCTCCGGGGATTCACGGCCATGACGCCGTACTGGTTGAAGAGGGCCGGGTCGCCCTCCAGGAGGACGCGAAGCGCCAGGTTCTTCCTGTCTTTCACGGCGAGCCACGTCCCGCGGTCCGAGAGAGCGTAGGCGGCCTTCTCGCTCGCCACTCGGAGGGCGGCCTCCATCCCCTGGCCGATCTCCATGTATCCCCGCCGTCCCCGGGGGACGATCCCGGCCTTTCGCCAGAGCGCGAGCTCCATCTTGTGAGTGCCCGAGTCGTCCCCCCGGGAGACGAACGCCGCCCCGGCGGCGGCGATTCGAGCGAGCGCGGCCGCGGCGGACTTCTCCTCCGAGACTCGAGCGGGATCGCCCGGCGGTCCCAGGAGGATAAAATCGTTGACCATGACGTCCCGCCGATCGACGAACCACCCTTCGGCCGCGAGCCGGAGCTCGTCCTCCTTCGCGTGGACGAAGACCACGTCCACGTCGCCCCGCCGTCCCAGCGCGAGCGCCTGGCCGGTCCCCACCGCGATGACGTCCACCTTGATCCCGGTCTTCTTCTCGAAGGCCGGAAGCAATACGCCGAAGAGGCCGGAGTTCTGCGTGCTCGTGGTCGAGGCGCACCGGATCCGGGCGGGCTCGGCGGCGTGGGCGGCGGAAGCGTGGACGAGAGACAGGAGCCCCAGGGCGGCGATCGAAGTTCTTGCGACGATCGGCATTCGAGTTCCCTCCGCGGGGTTACCCCGCCAGCTCTCCGGTAAGAAACCTCCAGGTCCTCTCGTCCCGGGGCCGTTCGATCACGGCCGCGGCCTCGCCCTCTTCGACGATCCGCCCCTCGAACAGGAAAACCACGCGGTCGGCCAGGCGCTGGGCGAGGAACATGTTGTGCGTGACGAGGAGGATCGTCGTGCGCCCGCCGTCCCTCAGCTTCTCGATCGCTTTTCCGATAATCCGGACGGAATGCGGGTCGAGATTGGCCGTCGGCTCGTCGAGGAAAAGGATCTCGGGTTCCACGGCGAGCGCCCGCGCCAGGGCGACGCGCTGGGATTCTCCTCCGGAGAGCGTGCGGCCGTTCCGGTCGGCCATCTTCTCCATTTCGACCCGGCGCAGGGCGTCGAGGGCGACGTCGTTCCGCTCCCGCTTCGGACGGCCGCGGATCGCGAGCCCCGCCTCGACGTTCTTGAGGACGGTCGTGTTGAAGAGGCTCGGCCGCTGGAACACAAAGGCCATCCGGCGGCGGACGGATATGTCGGCGGGGGCGGGCTCTTCTCCGTCAAGGAACAGGACGGTCCCGCGGGTGGGCGGATCGAGGAGCGAGAGCAGCCGGAGGAGCGTCGACTTGCCGCTCCCGTTGGGGCCGATGACGGCGTGGACCTTGCCCCTTTGGAAAGCGAAGTCCAGGCCGTCGAGGACCGCACGTCCGTCGTAGATTTTTGTGAGACCCGCCGCGGAAAGAGAGAGCGTCATTGTTTCACCTTGGGCTCACCGGACGAGGGCGCCCCGCTTCTGGACGGCGCGCAGAGCCAGGTTCACGACGAGAGAAAGAAAAAGAAGGACGATCCCCAGCGCCAGGGCCAGCTCGAAGTCGCCGCGGGAGGTCTCGAGGGCGATGGCCGTCGTCATGACGCGCGTGTATCCTTCGACGTTTCCGCCCACCATGAGGACGGCCCCGACTTCGGCCGCGGCCCGTCCGT
Organism: Nitrospirota bacterium; assembly: GCA_016195465.1. Taxonomy (GTDB): domain Bacteria; phylum Nitrospirota; class RBG-16-64-22; order RBG-16-64-22; family RBG-16-64-22; genus RBG-16-64-22. The sequence goes on along the minus strand of JACPZO010000006.1, from coordinate 8,582 downwards.
ATCCGGCGATGACCGCGGCGAGGATGGCGTAACGGGCCTCGATGACGACCAAGCGGGCGGCCTGGGACGTCGTCGCGCCCAGGCTCCGGATCGCGTCCTTGACGATCGGGTCGACGGAGGCGATTCCCGCGTGGGTGAGCGCGGCGACGATCGGGAAGGCCAGGATCGTCTGGGCGGCGACCATGGCCGTCGGAGAGTAGAGGAGCCCCAGGAAGCCCATCGGCCCGCTTCGGGAGAGGATGAGGTAGACGACGAGGCCCACGACGACGGGCGGCAGTCCCATGAAGGTGTTGAGGAGGCTGACCGCGGCTTCGCGCCCCGGAAAGCGGACGAGGGCCAGCCCCGCCCCCGCCGGGACGCCCAGAGCCGCCGCGGCGATGACGGCGAGTCCCGAGACCTGAAGCGACAGGAAAATGATCCCGTAGAGAACGGGATCGAGGGAAAGAAGAAGCTCGAAAGCCCGAACGAGGCTCGATGTCATTTCCTGCATGGGGGTAATCTATCGCAACGCCGGCGGGATGCGAAAGACAATCCTTGCGGTCTCGAAAGGGCCGGGCGCGGGAAGACCGGGACCTTAGAAACGCGAAGCGGGGTCCGGGCTCACTTGTTACCCGCCGCGAGCAGGTACTCGTGGGGGATTCGGAGCAGGCCGTCGTGGACGAGGTCGCGGGCGAACGGCGCAACCTCGTCGCGGATCTTCGCCCGCTCCTCCGGCGGGAGCGCGTCGAACTGCGCCTTGAGGATCTCCGAAGCCTCCACCCTGTCCCAGAAGGCGTCGAAGGAGGCGAACTCGTAGTGGATGGTCCGCCGCTCGACGGTGAAGGCGGAAAAACCCGCCGCGCCGAGGATCTCTTCCAGGACTCCGCGGCCCCCAAGGGACGTGACCTTGTCGATCGCGGGATGTTTTTCCTCGGGCAGGCGGTCCTTGAAGACCTGGCAGGCCCACCACATCGTCGTCATCGTCTCCGGCGTGCTCCAGACGGCGAGGGCGAACCGGCCGCCGGGCTTGAGGACGCGGCGCATCTCCTTGAGTCCGACGAGGGGATCGCCGAACAGCATCACGCCGAATCGGCAGAGGGCCCGGTCGAACGTCTCGTCCGCGAGCGTGAGCCGCTCGGCCGGCATGCAATGGAAGGAGACGCGGGGAAGCCTCTCGCGTTCGACCTTGGCCTGGGCGGCGCGGACCATTCCCGCGGCCGAGTCGACGCCGACGACCTCGACCGATCCGTTCATCCGGCGCGCGAGGGTGAGGGCCGGCTCGCCCGTCCCCGAGGCGAGGTCGAGGACCCGTTCTCCGGGCCGTGCTTCGAGCGCCGAGAGGAGCGCTTTGCCCACGGGGGCGAGCTGGGGGAGCCACAAGTCGAACTTCCCGGCGATCCGGTTCCAGTCGGGCTGGTTGTCCTTCACTGCCAAGATGACCTCCTTTCGGACCGGGTTGTCCGGCGGTCTTCGCGATCCATTAAACCACGGCGCTCCGCCGAAGTGAAGAAGCTTCGACCGGCCTTCGTGTTGACCGCGCGGCGGAAACTGGTATGATGACCCGCCTTGATGAGGATTGAGGAGGAAGAACGCGTCATGCGCGTGCGCGTGGATCGGGAGGTCTGCAACGGCGCCGGCAATTGAGTGGCGATCGCCCCCCAGGTCTTCCAGTTGGACGACGAGAAGAAGGCGGTCGTGATCGACCCGGACGGCGATACGGAGGAAAACATCTGGGCCGCGGCGGAAGCCTGCCCGCCCAAGGCGATCGTCCTCGAGGACGACCAGGGAAACCAGATGTTTCCGTAAGGAAGGCCGAGGAGTATCACCGCGGGTTGTCCTGATTTGTCGTCGGGGCTTCGCGCCAGGGATGGAGGACCGGGAGGAAAGCTCCCGCTTATCGCCGTTATCGTTCCCCCGAAGCTGACATTGGAAGAGGCCTTGTTGCGCGGCTGGGGTTACCGCTCATTCCGGCCGCTCCAGCGCGAGGCGGCCGAGGCCGCTTTGGCGGGGCGCGACAGCCTCGTCGTCCTGCCGACGGGCGGCGGCAAGAGTCTCTGCTACCAGCTCCCGGCCGCCCTCGGCCGCGGCCTCGTTCTCGTCGTCTCTCCCCTCATCGCTCTCATGGACGACCAGGTGGCGGCCGCCCGCGAGGCCGGCCTCAAGGCCGACGCCCTCCATTCCAACCTGGAGGCCGACCATCGGGGGGAGGTCTACCGACGCCTGACCTCGGGTGAGACCGAGCTCCTCTACGTGAGCCCGGAGCGGCTCCTCGCGGGAGACCTCGTGGAGGATATCGCTCCCCGGCTCGCGCTGGCCGCCGTGGACGAAGCGCACTGCGTCTCCCACTGGGGCCACGATTTCCGTCCCGAATACCGCCGCCTCGCCGAAGTCTTCGGGCGCTTCCCCAAGGCCGCGCGCATGGCCCTGACCGCAACCGCCACGCCCGGCGTCCGGGACGACATCCGCGCCCAGCTCCGCCTGCGGGACCCTCTGGTCCTCGTCGGCCACCCGGACCGGCCCAACCTCGTCTACCGCGCCTTCCCGCGCCGGGACCAGGCGGGGCAGGTCCTCGATGTGGTCAGGCGCCACCCGGGGCGCGGCGGGATCGTCTACGCTCAGACGCGCAAGGACGTCGAGCGCCTCGCGGCGGGCCTCGCCTCGGCGGGAGTCTCCTGTGCCGCCTACCACGCGGGCCTGCCGGCGGAGGAGCGGCGGCGGGCCCAGGAGAGGTTCGTCGGCGAAAGACTCGACGTGGTGGTGGCCACCATCGCGTTCGGCATGGGCATCGACCGGCCCGACGTTCGCTTCGTGGTCCACGCCAACACGCCGCGCTCGGTCGAGCACTACCAGCAGGAATCGGGCCGCGCCGGCCGAGACGGCGCCCCGGCCGAGTGCGTCCTCCTGTTCGCGGCTTCCGACCTCGCCGCCCATCGCTGGCTCGCCAGGAAGGACGCCGACCTCGCTCCGGAGCGGGAGAGGGCCCTCGATCGCCAGCTCCGGGAGATCGGCCGCTACGCGGTGGCGCCCGTGTGCCGGCACCGACTACTGGCCGAGCACTTCGGCGCTCTCTACCCGGACCCGGCGGCGGCCGCCTCCGCGGAGGGCAACTGCGGGGCCTGCGACGTGTGCCTGGGCGAGACGCGGGACCTGCCTCACGAGGAGGCGCTCCTCACGGCCAAGAAGATCTTGAGCGCCGCATGGCGCGCCGAAGGCCGCTACGGGACCGGCTACGTCGTGCGCCTCCTGTCGGGCAAGGCCGACGAGCGTCTGGCGCGTAACGGACACGACAAGCTCCAGGTCTTCGGCATCCTCAAGGAGGCGGGAGAGGCGGCCCTGTGCTCCTGGGTGGACCAGCTCATCGTGCAGGGTTTCCTCGACGTGGACGAGGGGGAATACCCCCTGCTTCGCATCACCGAGGCGGGGAAGGCCCTTTGCCGCGACGAAGGGACCGTGCGGCTCGGTGCCGTGGTCCCCCGGGCCCCCAAGAAGAAACGGACGGGGTCTCTCGCCGGGGCCGCGGCGGCCGCGGGCCCGGACGAGGAACTCTTCGAGCGCCTTCGCCGCTTGCGCCGCCTCGTCGCCGAACGGACGGGGGTCCCGCCTTATGTCGTCTTCCACGACACGGCCCTGTCCGAGATGGCCGCGCTCAAGCCCCGCACGCCGGACGAGCTGCGGAGCGTCAAGGGCGTCGGCGACCGCAAGCTCGATCGTTACGGCCCCGCCTTCCTGAGAGTCATCGCCGGTGAGCCCCCCGAGTCCGCCGTCTAGCGGGACGCTGACGTCGGTCGCGATTCCGGTTGAAAATTCGCCGGATGATGGTGAAATTTCATCCATGATCAGACGAGAGGACAACACCCTCCGCGCATTGGCCGACACGCCGGTGGTTCTCCTGAACCGCACAGTGCGCGCGAGTCCCTCCCTGGAAGGCGGGGATTCTCCAACGGGGGCGGGGAACAGGGGCGCGGAACAGGGGATTGACAGGAGCCAAGTTGTAAGACTAGACTTACATCGGTAGTACTTTCTCGGGGGGGTTGGAATGACGGCTTCAACGGTGACCCGAAAAGGACAAGTGACGATCCCCAAGCCCATCCGCGAGCGGCTCGGCGTGCAAGAAGGGGAAAAGGTGTCGTTCTCGATGCGGGGCGAGGAGGTTGTCCTGAGGGTCCTCAGGGGAACGATCCTCGATCTCAAGGGCTCCATCAAGCCTTCGGCCCGTCCGGAGGATTTCGGGGTCGTCCGCGGGGTGGTCAAGCGTTCCGTCGCCGGCAGGGCCGCCCGGCGTGGATAGGCTGTTCGTCGACACGAACGTCTTCCTCCGCTTCCTGACGAACGACGACCCCGCCAAGGCCAAGCGGGCGGAAAACCTTTTCCGGGAAGCGGTCCGGGGGCGGGTCCGCCTGGTCACGAGCCTCCTGGTGATGGCCGAGATCGTCTGGACGTTGGAGTCGTTCTACAGGATCGAGAAGTCCGGGATCGCGTCAAGCATCCGGAAGATTCTGAACACCCCGAGCCTGGATTGTCCGGAAGGGCCTTTGCTCCTCGAAGCGCTGGATCTCTATGTCGATCAGAACATCGATTTTATCGACGCCTACCATGCCGTTCACGCGCGCGAGCAGGGTCTCACGCGAGTTGTGAGCTACGACCGGAAGCACTTCGCGCGCGTCCCCTGGCTTGAGGTTGTCGAGCCCTGAAGAGCGGCCGCCTGGACGCGCTCCGGGCCCGCGGGTTCGCCCCGGTTGACATCCCTCTCCCCCTTTCCTAAACTACCCTACGCTTCCCCTCGCCCATTCCCGGAGGCAATATGGAGATCGGCACGACCCTCACCCGTTTTTTGCTCGAAGAGGAACGAAAGCATCCCGGCGCGTCGGGGGCGTTCACGGAGCTCCTGACCGACATCACGCTCGTGGGGAAGCTCATCTCGCGCGAGGTGAACAAGGCCGGACTCGCCAAGATCCTGGGTCTCACGGGAGAGACGAACGTTCAGGGCGAGGCGGTCCAGAAGCTGGACGAGATGGCGAACGCCACGGTCCTCAAGCACGTGGAGCACACGGGGCGCGTGGCGGCGCTCGCCTCCGAGGAGATGGAGAAGATCTACCACGTTCCCGAGGGATACCCGCGCGGGAACTACGTCCTCGTCTTCGACCCCCTCGACGGCTCATCCAACATCGACGTGAACGTGGCGATCGGGACGATCTTCGCCGTCTATCGGCGAAGGAGCACGGGGGCCAACGCGGACCTGGCCGACTTCCTTCAGCCGGGGCGGGAGCAGGTCTGCGCGGGATACGTGATCTACGGCTCCTCGACGATGCTCGTCTACACGACGAAGAGCGCGGGCGTCCACGGGTTCACGCTCGATCCCACGGTGGGCGAGTTCCTCCTGTCGCACGAGAACATCCGGATCCCCGCGAAGGGAGGGATCTACTCCGTGAACGAGGCGAACGCCCCGAACTGGGACGAGGGGACGCGGCGGTACGTCGAGTCGCGCAAGGGGGAGAAGGGGACGAGCGCCCGGTACGTGGGCACGCTCGTGGCCGACTTTGGATCCTCGACATCGTTCCCAAAGAGCTCCACCAGCGCGTCCCCCTCGTCATCGGCTCGGCCGAAGACGTGGCGGCCTACGAAGCCTGCGTCAAGGGGCAATAGGCTCCTGCGTTGCCGCCCGGACCCTGAAGCGAGGGAGATTGGGCCGACCCTTATTTGACGCCACGATAACAAGGGCCTTGGGACGCAAGCGGCTGAGGCTGAAGGGGTTATCCCAGCGCCGCCAGAGATTTCCGCGGCGTGTTATGCGGACCGGAAACAGAAGCTCCGCATTCCTATGCGGATCAATCTAATTGTTGTTAGCTGGCAAAGGAAACCTGCTATGCCCGTATCACGGTTGAGATTCTTCAAACGGTGTGCCGAGTTTCTCCCACAAAAAGAAGTAGCGCACATACCAAGGAATACACGCGGCATTTATGTTCTGCTGAATGAAATCAAGCCAAAGAAGAACGACCAAGTAATGTACGTAGGCATGGCCGGTGGGAATCGAACCGGCATTCATGGCAGACTCAATTCACACAAGAAAAGCGAAACGAAGCAAAGGAAATGGACCCATTTCTCGATATATGAAGTCTGGGACAACATTGCTGAACCCGAAATTCGCGAGCTTGAAGGCTTGTTGAGACACATCTTTCGTAGAGATTAACATCCGCGTGGAGCCGACGCGGTGTGACGGCGCACAGTTCTGTTGTATTCGTGCCCCGCGCGGCTCACGCAGGGCGATAGGCGTACAAAGCGTTTTCCACCTATGCCCAATTCAAGATCATCGTCACGAAAGCGTAAGCAGGACGCAACCTCGCATATGAACCGCACAAATGGCCAAAAGGACGCGATGCCGCCGGTAGATGAAGATGACATCGAGCCACCGTCACCTGCGCAGATTAGAGAGCTGAAGCGTCGCGTTCGCGACTCCCGCGATCCCATTAGGTACATGTTGGTGTCAGAGTTCAGTCGGCGTTTCATTCTGTATTACAACATTTCGGATGATGTGTATGCGATGAACGATCCAGCCGGAGGCACTCTCTTCAAGCGACTGAAGACTGCCGAAAGTGTGAAGAAGTTTCTCGGAAAGGGAACGTCGATCGTCAAGTACACGACTACAGGTGGAAAATTGAAACGGTTGTCTCCTTATCAAGGAATGTGGGACAGAACACGAGGCAGCAAATCGAAAAAAGACGCCTAACGGCAGAGCGTTTGGTCAGGGAGATCGGATATGGCGGAATACGGCGAGTGGAATCGCAAAGGAGCAACTCTCAGTGACGTGACGGCCAAGAAGGAATATGGAGTGAGCCGAGCCTTTATTGTGAAGGGCATCCGAGCTGGCAAACTTGAACACCGAGACGGAGCGATATGGGGCAATCCATATCTTCGGGTCCTGAGGAGTCAACTCGAGCAGTACATCGCTGAAGAGCTTGGCGCGGATTGTTTGTCGACCGGAAAGAACCAGACAGAGTTACGCAAGATCAAGAAGGAAATGGCCGACCTGAAAAAGAGACTGGACGAGCTTCAGACTCGAAGGACAGAGATCGAGAAGGCCATAAGGAAGTCGACGGCCGAACCAGCGGGTGCAGGCGACGTTGCCAAAGCGCGTCGCGCCTGACCCGTAGCGTTATGACGCTTGAGTCCGCCAAGGGCGCAGAGGGGGAGGGAGGAATAAACCGCGTTGCGCTCGTCACCGGCGGCGCCCGGCGGCTTGGGCGGGGGATCGCGCGGGAGGGGTACTCGATCGCCGTCACCAGGCCGCCGGAGCCTGCGATCTGCAAGGAGTGCGACCTCAAGATGCTGTGCCATGCCGAGGGGATCGTTGGAGCGCCTGCTGCGGGTCGGGGCGGTCCTGACACGGAAGTTGATGCCGAAAGCGCACTTCCGAGTCGGAGGATTAGATGAGGGCAGCCGTCGAGCAGATGCTGGCCCGGCATGAAGGCAAGACGCTTGAATTCAAGGCGTTGCTCACCTCGCCGGAACCGTTTCTGAAGACGATCGTGGCCTTCGCCAATACCGCCGGCGGGACCGTCCTCTTCGGCGTTGAAGACAGAACCCGGCGGGTGGTCGGCGTTGCCGATCCCCTGGCCCTGGAGGCGAGAATCGCCAACCTCGTCGCCGATGCCGTTCGACCCCGCCTGGTGCCGGACATCGAGATTCATCCCTGGCGACGCACCCACCTTGTGGCGGTCCATGTCTTTCCGAGTCCGGTCGCGCCCCACTACCTGAAAGCGCTCGGGCCGGAGCAAGGCGCATTCGTCCGGGTGGGCTCGTCGAACCGGCGGGCCGATCGTACCGCTCTCGACGAGATGCGTCGCATGGCGGCCAACCGATGTTTTGACGAAGAGCCCCTTGCCGATCTCGGCTCGGAAGCCATCGACTTCCGAGCGGCTTCCGAGCTGTTCGCCCCGGTTCGGCGGCTGACCGCGCGGGATCTGTCGGTGCTCGGTCTCGCAACGCGCCACGCCGGCAAAACGGTGCCGACGGTGGGCGGGATCCTCCTGTTCGGGACGGTCCGCGAAGAACGGTTCCCCGACGCTTACCTGCAAGCCGGCCGTTTCGCCGGAAGAGATCGAACGCGTATTCTGGATACGGTCGAACTCCGCGGCCACCTCCCCGCCCTGGTTGACGACGCCATCGCCTTCTTGCGCAAGCACGAGGCGGTGACGCTGGAGATCAGTGCGGCGCGTCACCGGGAGCGGTGGCCGATCCCGCTCGTGGCTCTAACGAGGACGGCACGCTCAAGGAGGTGTCGGGCGTGAGCCTCCCCTTTCCAGGTCATCGAGACCGTCAACGGGCGACCAGGACTGTCTTCAATTACGTCTCTACCTACAACGACTTCGAGCGCCGCTTCGGTGTCTGACCCGGGCGGTTTGAACGGCCGGGGACATGGGTTGCATGTTATGACGCTTGAGTCTGCTGAGGGGCGGAGGGAGAGGGAGGAATGAACCGCGTTGCGCTCGTTACCGGCGGTGCGCGGCGGCTTGGGCGGGGGATCGCGCTCGCGCTCGCGCGGGAGGGGTACCAGGTCGCCGTCAACTACCTGACCACGCCTCCGTCCCGCGTGAAGGAAACAGAAT
>JACPZO010000005.1 GCA_016195465.1 Nitrospirota bacterium | reverse complement strand
CATCCGAAGAAGGGATTGATCGACGTCACGGCCCCGTATTCTCACGATGCGCTGGGGACACCCCAAGCGCCGCCCCCCGTTCCCGAGCCGGCGACGCTTCTTCTTCTGGGAGGCGGGCTCGTCGGACTGGGCCTCGCCGCGAGGCGGCGCGGAAACGCAAGGGAGTAAGCCGCCGCACTGGTGTCGAGAACCGTCGTGCGCAGATGGTAAAACGTGTCGCCGCGCAATAGTTGTGGACCTTGTCTGGACCGGAAGGCCAACAATCTGAGGGGATGATGGCCAAACACCCCGGGCGAGGGGTTCCACGGAGCCGCGGGTCCGGCGGGTCTTCCTGCCGGACCCGCGGTGTTTGTGAGCCGTTGCGGGCGGCGTTCTGTGGTATTATTTTCGTAGAGCACCGTTGTTTCCGCATCCTGATAGGGCAGAGCGGAGGGGAGAGAAGATGGATCTGGTCTCGATGACGCAGGAGCTTTCGTACCCGCGGTTTCAGGTGATCATCCCCCGCCGGTTCGCCGGCCTGTACAGCGACGTCAAGGATACCCTGTGCCAACTGCCCGGCGCGCAGGTCATCGTCGACCGCCGGTTCGGCGAGCGGAGACGGCAGACGCGTCCCGTGTCGATGGAGAGGCGGCACTACGTACTGGACAAAAGAGCTTAGGGACGGGGGCGAAGATGACATCCCGGTCGCCTTGCTGGGACATTCTCGTCGAGAGTCCAGTGTTCCGGGCCCTGCCGCCCGAAGAGAGCGAGAAGGTGCTCAGGGAGTTCTGCGGCGAGGAAGGGTGCCGCGTTCTCCCCGGTCACTCCGATCCGTCGAGCTGTCCCTTCATCGACCGTATCGTGACGGAGGCGGGCCGCCTTTCCACGAAGTAGGGGCGTATGGCAATACGCCCGGATCGATTCATCCTGAAGCAACCCTGAAGCAACCCTGAAGGGTTGCCCTACAGACCCGTCGGTGATAGTAGGGCAAGGCTTCAGCCTTGCAAAAGCTCCCCGTAGGGCAAGGCTTCAGCCTTGCAAAAGCAACATCGAGACGATCGAGCCTTGACGTTCCTGCCGCAATTTGCGATATTAACTCCCCTGTAGATACCCAACCCCGAAAAGCCACACCCAGCGCAAGCTGGGGCCGGAATGCCTCTACGGGTCCCGACAAGGTCGGGATGGCCGGGCTGCCGAAAAGAGGGTGCATGTCCGCGTCTCTCTCCGTGAGCTGCGACCTCGCGCGCGAGCGGCGGGAGGCGAAACGGAGGCCCCTTGCGAGAGCGGCGTCTTTCCCCCCGTGTTTCCATCAACGCCCCGGCGGATTTTCTTGTCCTGGGGGAAAGCGGCGTTGCGGACACGGGCGTCGTCAAGGACATCGGCTGGCGCGGCTGCCGCATCAAGATCGGCCGGCGCATTCCGCGGGGAACGATCGATGTCACCCTCTATCTGCCGGGGGCGCGGCGGATAACCTGCCGGGGCGAGATCTCCTGGCAGTATGCCTCCGAAATGGAAGGGCTCAGCGCACAGGTCGGCGTGTGCTTTCGTCAGATCGACCCCTCCGACCTGCGCGAGATTCAAAGGCTGGTCAGGCTTCGCGGCGGATCCCGTTAGACCGCCGCCCACCCTCCGAACGGGCCGGCGGTTGTTTCCTTGACATTTGGAGGCCGCCCGGTACAATTTCCTCATTATTCAAAAGGTTTTGGCCGATGATCTCAAGAGAACTCTCCCGACGCTTGGGTTGATGGGAAGTTCGCAACTTCCCGCGGAGACGCGCGATGAAGACACTCCAGTCCAGGTTCGTCACGCTCCTTGGGATCTCCCTTCTTCTCGCCTGGGTCGTTCTCGTGCCGGCCGGCGGCGGAAGACTGGGCGCCTTGGGGAGCCTCCTTGTCCTGGCGGTCGTCTGGGCCGCCGCGTGGCCGATCGCCGCCCGCGCGACACGTCCTTTCGACCGAGTGACGGCGGCCCTTCGCTTTGGATCGGGCCCTCTTAGGCCGGCCCCGGACCTCCTCCAGGGGCCGGCCGCGCCGATCGTCCGGTCCATCACGGGCCTCGCCCAGGACGTCGAGAGGGTCCGCCGGGAGATGGCGGAGGGCATCGGGCGGTTGGGCGGGATGGCGGGCGACCTCAAGAATATTTCCTCCCAGATCAGCCGCCAGGCGATGATCCAGCTCCAGGGGATCGAGACGGCGGGCGCTTCGATCGCCGAGATGGCCTCGGCGATCCGCAATATCGCCGAGTCGACCGGGTCTCTCGCGTCGTCGGCCGTCGAGACGTCGTCCTCCGTTCTCGAGATGACCGCGTCGGCCGATCAGGTGGCCCAGGCGACGGAGACCCTGTCCGGGGCCGTGGAGCAGTCCGTCTCGGCGATCGACCAGATGGGGGCGTCGATCCGGGAGATCGCGGCGAGCGTGGAGCGGCTCTCCGGCGCGGCCGAGAGGACCGTTTCGGCGATGACCGAGATCGATGCGTCCATCCGGGAGGTGGAAGGAAACGCCAAATCGTCGTCGGGGCTCGCGGAGCGGGTGAAGACGGCGGCGATCGAGGAGGGAATGATGACGATCGCCGACACGATCGCGGGAATGGAGAAGATACAGGAAACCGTCGCGAGGTCGTCCCAAATCATCGCCCGCCTGTCGGAGCGGTCGAGGGAGGTGGGCAAGATCCTGACGGTCATCAAGGAAGTCACGGACCGGACGTCTCTCCTCGCCCTGAACGCGGCGATCCTCGCGGCCCAGGCGGGCGAGCACGGGAAGGGGTTCTCCGTCGTGGCCGACGAGATCAAGGAGCTTGCGGAGCGGACGGCCTCGTCTACGAAGGAGATCGAGCAGATCATCAAGGCCGTGCAGGCCGAGGCGGCCGAGGCGGTCTCGGCGGCCGGGGAGGGGCAGGCGACGGCCGAGGAAGGGATGAAGTTCGCCATGGAGACCGGCGGCGCGCTCAAGAAGATCATGGAGACGGCGAAGGAGTCGTCCGAGCTGGCCGGCTGGATCGAGCGGGCCGCGGGAGAGCAGGCGCGCGGGGCCCAGGACGTCTTCCACTCGATGACGCAGGTGGGGGAGATGGTCGGGCAGATCGCGCGGGCGATCCAGGAACAGCGGGCCGGGACGGAGGCCGTCGTGCGCTCGGCCGAGCAGGTCCGGGATATCACGAGCCACGTCAAGCGGGCGATGGCCGAACAGTCGAAGGGGAGTCACCAGATTTCGCGCGCCGTCGAGACGATCACGGAGCAGGTCCAGCGGATCAACACGGCGACGCACGAGCAGGAGACGGGAAGCCGCCAGGTCCTGGGGTCCATCGAATCGATCCGCGAGGCCACCCAGGAGGGCGTCGACGGCGCCGTCTCCCTCGACCTGAGCATCGAGGCCCTCCAGAAGGAGTTTGCGGCTCTCAGGTCGATCCTGGCGGCGCGGGACGAGAGCCCCGGGAAAGAGGGGGGCGCGTGACCTGGGGGCTTCGCCAGCGGCTCACGCTGACCGTGGCGGTCGTCATGGTCGTCAGCATGACGGTCGTCGGTCTCTGGCGCATCCAGTCGGAGAAGCGCGAGCGCCTGGAGACCGCCGAGGCGCACGGGCGGGAGATGGCCGAGATCGTGGCCGATCTCGTAGGGCCGCTCATGGCCCGCGGGCAGATCCGGGACGTGGACGCCCTCATTGTCTCGTTCCTGCGCGGGCACGACGTCTATACCCTGGAGGTCCTGGACCCGTCCGGCGACGGGTTCTCGGTCGTCGAGAAGCCGGTCCCCGAGACTCTCGCCGTCCGGATCAACCCGCAGGTCCCGATCCGCCACGAAGGCATGGAGATCGGGTCGGTGAGGCTTCTCTACGTTCCGCGCGAAGCGCGCGAGGGGTTCGGCTCGCTCATCCTGCAGAACGTGGCGGTCGATGCCGGCATCGTTATCTTTATCTCCTTCATCCTTGTCATGATCCTCTCCCGCCTCGTGGTCCGGCCGCTCGCCGAGACCGTCGGGACGATCACGCGGGTGGCCGAGGGCGGGGACTTTACGGTCCGGCTGGACGAATCCCGCTACCGGGGCGAGTTCGGAGAGCTGGCGCGCGGCGTCAACGGACTCGTCGGGACGGTCCGGACCCTTCTCGGAGACGTGAAGCGGGCGCTTTACCAGACCGAGGTGACGAGCGACCGCGTCGCGATGGACACCAAGCTCCTGGAGGAAGGGACGAGCGTCCAGCGGGAGGCGATGGAGAGCACCTCTTCCTCGATCGCCGAGATGGGCGCGTCGATCAAGAACGTCGCAGCGAGCGCGGACAACCTGTCGACCTCGGCGGAGGAGACCGCGTCGTCGATCCACGAGATGGCCGCCTCGATCGAGAACGTGGCGGAGAGCGCGGGCACGCTCTCCCACGCCGTCGAGGAGACCTCCTCGGCCATCGTCGAGGTGACGGCGTCGATCAGCCAGGTCGGGAAGTCGGTCGATCAACTGGCCTCGGCCGTCCACGAGACGGCGGCGGCCGTCAACGAGATCGGCGCGACGATCCGCGAGGTCGAGTCCGCCGCGCGGGAATCGGCCGGTTTGGCCGAGGACGTGATGAAGGAAGCGTCCGAGACCGGCATGCAGGCGGTCGAGGCCGCGCGCGAGGGAATGACCGCCATCCGGGAGACGGTGACGCGGGGCGCCGAGGTGATCAACCGGCTCGGCGCCCGGTCGGAGGAGATCGGCAAGATCCTCACGGTGATCGCGGAAGTGACGGACCAGACCTCGCTTCTCGCCCTGAACGCGGCGATTCTCGCGGCCCAAGCGGGCGAGTACGGCAAGGGGTTCGCCGTCGTGGCCGACGAGATCAAGGAGCTGGCCGAGCGGACGGCCAACTCGACGAAGGAGATCGAGGACGTCGTCGAGGCCGTCCGGCGGGAGGCTTCGGACGCCGTGCGCGCGATGGAAGAAGGGGTCAAGAAGACGGAAGGCGGCGTTCGGCTGTCGCTCGCGGCCGGGAGGGCCCTGGAGACGATCGTGAACCGGGCCCGGCAGTCGGTCGAGCGGGCGCAGGGGATCGAGCGGGCGACCGGGGAGCAGGCGCGCGGCGTCCGGCAGGTGGGCGTGGCCATGGAGCACGTCCGCGAGATGATCGACCAGATCCTCCGGGCGACGCAGGAACAGCGGGGGGGGAGCGAGTCGATCATGAGGACGGCGGAACGGATGCGCGACTTGACCCATCAGGTCGGCCGGGCCACGTCCGACCTGGCCCAGGGGAGCCGCCAGATCATCCAGGCCGTGGAGTCCACGACCGACCAGGTGATGGTCATCGTGGAAGCGACGAAAGAGCAGGAGCAGGGAAGCCATCGGATTATGGACTCCATCGAGCGGATCTCCCGCATCCCCCGCCAGACCGCCGGCGTGGCCAAGGTCATGGCCGGCGCGGCCCGCGATCTGGTCGGGGAGGCCGGCCGGTTCCGCGAGACTGTCCGCGCCTACCGGACCGCGGAGCGCCGGACCGGCGGGACGGCCCTCGCCTTCGGCGTGATTCCCCTCGACAGGGCGGACGTCATGCGGGAAAAGTTCAAGCCGCTGGCGGACTATCTCTCGCATGGGCTGGGCCGGCCGGTGGATCTCAAGGTGCCCGACCGGTACGAGGCGTGCCTGAGGGACATCTGGGAAGAAGAGGCCGACTTCGCCTACTTGACGCCGACCACCTACATCGAGGCCCGCCACAAGTTCGGCGTGAGCCTCGTCGCCAAGGCCCTCCGGAACGGCCTGCCTTTCAATCACTCGGCGATCGTCGTCCCGCCGGGAAGCCGGATCGCCCGACTCGAGCAGATCGCCGGGAAGCGGGTCGCGTTCGGCGATGAGCGCTCGACGTCCAGCTACCTGATGCCCCGGCTGATGCTGGCCCGGGCGGGGGTCCGCCTGATCGACCTGGATGAGTATTCTTTCTTCGGCCACCATGACCGGGTAGCGGAAGCGGTCCTCGGCGGCGAGGCCGATGCCGGCGGGATGATGGAGGCCACCGCCCGCCGGTTCGCGGAAAGGGGACTCGGGATCCTGGCGGTGTCGCCCGACATTCCCGAGTTCTGCGTCGTGGCGGCCGCCGGGACCCCCGCCCCGCTGGCGGATCGCGTCCGGGAGCTTCTGACGGGCCTGTCGGCGTCGCGTCCCGAGGACCTGCGGATACTGAAGAGCATCTCCTCCGACTACACGGGCTTCGCGGCCGGGGCGGACGCCGACTACGACGGGGTCCGGACGAGCGTCCAGGAGGTGTACGGCATCACGTACACGGGCGGCGGCGCATGACGCCCCAGGTCGCCGGCGGGGCCTGGCGGCGGGGCCCGGGGGTCCGGAGGCCGGCCCCCGCGGAGAGCCGGGAGGAAGTCTTTTCGTGCGTGGCCTTCCGCGTCGGCGGTGAAGAATACGCGATCGACATTCTGAAGGTCCTCGAGATCACGCGCCCCCTCAAGGTGACGTCCGTGCGGCGCGCTCCCCGCTGGATCGAGGGGATCGTCAATCTTCGCGAGCACGTTCTCCCGGTCGTCGATCTGTCGCGGCGGCTGGGGGCGGAACCCGATCCCGCCCTGGCCGGCGAGCGGCGGATCGTCATCGCCCGGACGCGCGGGCAGATCGTGGGATTCATCGTGGACGGCGTCCGCGAGGTGCTTCGCGTTCCGAGCTCGCGGATCGACCCGGTTCCGCGGGCGATCAAGGGAAGAGACGCTTCGTTCCTCGCCCGCGTGGCCCGTCAGGGCGAGCGTCTCGTGATCGTCCTCGACGTCGACCTTCTTCTCTCGGCCGAGGAAGAGGCCGACCTGAAGGGGGCTTCCTGGAACCCGCCCCGGACGGGCGGTCCGTCCGGGGCGGGCGCGGCCTGATGTCCATGCTCGACGATCTCCAGCGCGATCTGCTCGACGCGAACCCCGACGTCCGGCGCGACGCGGTGCTGAGGGCGGCCGGCATTTCGGACCGATCGGGGATGGAGGTCCTTCTCCGCGGGCTCCACGACCCCGAATGGCGCGTGCGCAAGACGGCCGTCGAGGTCCTGTCTCAGAGACCGGAGAAGGAAGTCATCGAGGGGCTCGCGGCCATCCTCGAGTCGGAGGAGAACGCCGGCGCGCGGAATTCGGCCGTGGAGGCGCTCGTTCGGATCGGTCCCGCGTCGGTCCCTTCCCTTCTCGACCGTCTCCCAAGGTCCGAGGGAGACGTCCGGAAATTCATCGTCGACATTCTGGGCGAGATCGGGGACCGCAGGGCGGCGGACGGGCTGGTCTCGCTCCTCAAGGACCCGGACGAGAACGTCCGGTCTTCCGCGATCGAAGCGTTGGGGAGGCTCGGGGACACGTCCGTCGTCCCCGCGTTGATCGAGATCCTCGGTTCGGGGAACCTGTGGCTCGCGTACCCGGCGGCCGAGGCGCTGGGACGCCTTGGGGACGCCCGGGCCGCTCCGCCCCTCATCGCCGCGCTGGGCGAGAGGGTGTTGCGCGAGGCGGTCTTTCGGGCCTTGGGCCGGCTGGGGGACGCGTGCGCGGTCCCCTCCCTGGCCGCGGGGCTGTGGGATGGGAACGCGTCGATCCGGGACGCCGCCTTGAAGGCGCTTTCCGGTCTCGCGGACCGCGTCGATCTGGAAAAGGAAATGTCGTCCCTTTCCGCGGAAGTCCGGGGACGGGCGGGCGAAGCTCTCATCCGGGTCCTCGCGGAGGACTCGGAGGCGAGACAGCCGGCCCTTCGAATGCTTCTCGTCCTGCGGGAGCCCCGGGCGGTCGATTCCCTGGTCTCCCTTCTTCCGGATGCATCGATCGAAGACGACCTGGTCTCCGCCCTGGCGTCGTTCGGTCCGGCCGCCGTTCCTCCTCTTCTCCGCTCCCTGACCGACGACAACGAGCAAGTACGGCGGGCCGCCGCGCGCGCGCTGGGGGCCGGGGGGGACCGGGCGGCGGTTCCGCCGCTCTTGGATAGACTCAAGGACGAGAACGGTCACGTCCGCCAGCAGGCGGCCCGGGCTCTCGGCCGGATCGGGGACGTCTCGTCGGTTCCGGGCATCATGCCGCTCCTGGGAGACCCGTTCCCGGACGTCCAGGACGCGGCCGTCGAGGCGCTGTCGGCGCTGCTCTCGCCGGACGCCGCCGCCGTTCTCGATGCCGAGCTTTCCTCGTCTTCGCCCACCCGCCGCCGGAACGCCGCGGCGATTCTCGGGCAGGTCGGCGGTCCGGGCGCGGGACCCCGGATCGTGTTCGCGCTCAAGGACGAGAAACGGGACGTCCGCCGGGCCGCCGTGGAGTCTCTCGCCCTGCTTTCGGGCGGAGATTTTCCGGACAAGTTTTCGAGCCTCCTCCGCGCCCTCACGGACGAAGACGGAGAGGTCCGGCTTCTCGCGGCCCGGGCCATCGGCCGGGGCGTGGAGAAGGACGAAGACCGTCGCTCGGCCGCGGCGGGCCTTCAGAACCTCCTGACCGACGAGGACATCTGGGTCCGGGCCGCGGCGGCGCGGAGCCTGGGGTGGGTCGGAACGCCCGAAGCGCTGGACGCCTTGGCGGGCCTGTTCCGGCGCGGCGGGACCGAGGAGCCGGTCATCATGGCCGCGATCGAGGCGTTCGGGGAGAGGACCGACGCGCGTCTTCCCTCTCTTGCGATTCCTCTCCTGTCGACGCCCGATCCCGAGGTGCGAAAGGCCGCGCTGGCCGCCCTTTCCCCCTTCCCGTGGGAGCAGGTCGGCGAGGCCGTTTACGCCGCGCTGGCCGATCCCTCGTGGTCCGTCCGGCGGACGGCCGTCGGGCTCGTGGCGGGGAGCGGTCTGGCGGGCCTGGAAGTGCGCCGCCGCCTCGCGCCGATCGCCCAGGGCGATCCGGACGAACTCGTCCGCGAAGAGGCCCGGCGGGTCCTCGCGGAACCGGGAGGAACGCGCGAGTCCGCGCCGTGATCGTCCCGGAATCCTCCCCCCCGATGAGCGACGAGGAATTCCGTCTTCTCCGCGATTTCATTCACGGGTACTGCGGCATCTACTTCGACCAGACGTCCCGCTTTCTCCTCGAACACCGGCTCGCCCGGCGGCTCAAACAGCACGGGTTCGCGCGTTTCACCGAGTACTACCACTTCCTCAAGTACGACAAAAAGCGCGAGGAGGAGCTCGCCGCCGTCGTCGATATTCTCACGACGAACGAGACCTACTTCTTCCGGGAGGACTATCAGCTCAAGGCGCTCACCGAAGAGATCCTGCCGGAGGTCCGGGAGCGCAACAAGGCCAGGCGGACCCTCTCGATCTGGAGCGCGGGATGCTCCACCGGGGAAGAGCCGTACACGATCGCGATGCTCCTGCTGGAGCAGGGGATCTGGTCGGACTGGAAGGTGGACATCCTGGGCAGCGACATCAGCCAGCGGGTCCTGGCCTCCGCCCGGAAGGGGGTCTACCGGGGGAACGCGTTCCGCGCCACCCCCGAGTCCCTCAGGGGCCGCTACTTCACGCCCGAGGATGACGGCTTCCGGATCGCCGACCGGGTCCGGCGCTGGGTGAGCTTCGCCAGCATCAACCTTCTCGATCCCGGCAAGACCGCGCTCGTCGGGACCATGGACATCGTCTTCTGCCGGAACGTCATCATCTATTTCGACCAGACGGCGAAGAGGTCCGTGATCGGAATGTTCCTGGGCAAACTGGCGGAGGGCGGTTTTCTCCTCCTGGGGCATTCGGAGTCGCTCATCAATCTCTCCACGGCGTTCACGCTGAGGCACTTCCGCCACGACATGGTCTATCAGAAGCCGGTCCCCGCGGGCGCGGCGCGGAGCGAACGGTGACGCCGTCTCCACCCTTGCCCGAGCCCGGAGCCCGGTCCCCCAAGCGCGTCCTCGTCGTCGATGACTCGGCGTTCAGCCGGAGAGCGCTCCGGAGGATGATCGAGCGGTCGCCGGACCTCGACGTGATCGGGGCGGCGGCCAACGGCGAAGAGGCGATGCGGATCGTCCTGCGGGACAAACCCGACATCATCACCCTCGACCTCGAGATGCCCGTGATGGACGGGTTCAGCTTCCTCCGTTGGCTGATGGCCGCGCGTCCCACGCCCGTCATCGTGGTCTCCGCCCGCGACGACGATCCGTCCATCCTCAAGGCGTTCGACCTGGGGGCGGTCGATTTCATCGGGAAGCCGACGGCCCGGGCCTCGGAGGAGATCGCGGCGATCTCGGACGACCTTCTCGAGAAGATCTACGCGGTCGCCGGTCTGGACGCCGCGAAGGTGAGCCGGCGGCTTGAGCCGAGACGGTCTCCTCCCCAGGCTCCCGGAACGATCTCGTTTCCCGACGATCTGGAGGTCGTGGCGCTGGGGGCGTCCACGGGGGGCCCGCCGGCCGTCCAGGCGATCGTGACGCGCCTCAAGCCGTCGTTTCCGGCCGCCTTGATCGTGGCCCAGCACATGCCCGCCGGGTTTACGCGGCAGTTTGCCGATCGGCTGGCTTCGCTTTCCCAGGTTTCCGTCCGGGAGGCCGTGGAGGGAGAGGAGGTCCGTCCCCGCGCCGTATACGTGGCCCCCGGCGGAAAACACCTTGGGATCGAGCGCGGCCGGGGCGGCCTCCGGACGCGCCTGACCGAACAAGGGAAGGATGTCCACTACGTGCCGTCGGTGGATCACCTGATGAGATCGGTGGCCGAGACGTGCGGCCGGCGTTCCGCGGGCGTGGTTCTGACCGGGATGGGGAACGACGGCGCGGCGGGGCTTTCGGCGATCCGGGCGGCCGGCGGGGTGACGATCGCCGAGTCCGAGGCGACGGCCGTGATCTACGGGATGCCGCGGGAGGCCGCGCGCGCCGGCGCGGCGATGCACGTCCTCGATCTTCCCGAGATCGTGGATCAGATCGGTTTGATCGGTGAATCGGTGAATGGGTGAATGGGAAAGAAAGCCACAGAGGCACAGAGGCACAAAGGCACAGAGGCACAGAGGCACAGAGCGATCGGTGGCTGGATCTTGGTGAATGGGTGGAGCGGAAAAAGTCTCGGGGGGTCCCGTGACCTGCCCTACGAAATGCGTCCGCTCACCCGACCGTAGGGCGGCACACAGTGCCCGCCTATCACTAGGCTTGCCATGCGTATGACCGGCGTGCGTTGATTTGCCGGCGGGCGTATGATAGATTTGCACTGATTATTGTCCCATAAGGAGTTTGCCGTGGTGGAGCCGCGCGAAGTCAGTGTCCTTCAACGGAAGGCGGAGGAGTTCCTGCAGATCTTTCGAAAGGGAGAGGAATTCACCCAGGAGCTTCTCAAGGAGAACGAGCGCCTGCGGTTCCGTGTCGCCCAGCTTGAGGAGGGGGACCTCGCCAGCCGCCGGACGGACGAATTGACGGTCAAGAATCTGAGGGAGCGGATCGCTCTTCTCGAGGAAGAGCGCGACCGGTTCCTGGCCCGCTTCAAGGAGGTGGAAGAAGAGAACAAGGTCTTCGCCAGCAAATACCTGGAGGTAGAGGAGGAGAACAACAACCTCGCGAACCTCTACGTGGCCTCGTACCAGCTTCATTCCACGCTCGATTTCGAGGAGGTCCTCCGGGTTGTCCAGGAGATCGTGATCAACCTGGTCGGGGCGGAGAAGTTCGTCCTCTACCTGCGGAACGAACGGACGGATGAGCTGGCCCCCGCGGCGGCCGAAGGCCTGAACATGGCGGACGCGGCGCCCGTCCTGGTGGGGAGTGGAATCGTGGGGCGGGTCGGCGAGACGGGCGAGAGCTTCTACCAGGAATCGATTCCGACCTTTCAGGGGGTCGACTTCGAAAGACCGCTGACCGCCATCCCGCTCAAGATCAACGACCTGGTCATCGGCGTCCTGGCGGTCTACAAGCTCCTGGTGCAGAAGCCGGGGTTTTCGCCGATCGACTACGAGCTTTTCTCGATGCTGGCCGGCCACGCGGCGACGGCGATATTCAGCTCGAAGCTCTATTCGCAGTCGGCGCGGAAGCTCTCGACGATCCGGGGATTCCTCGATCTCCTGCGGGAGCGCCCGGCGGAGTGATCCGCCCCGCCGTCGGCGGGGGGAAAGCGGAGGGAGAGAATGTCGAACGTCCTCGTGGTGGAAGACTCGCCGACCATGCGGCAGCTCATCTCTTTCGCCCTCAAGCGCGTGCCCGGGACGCAGGTGACGGAGGCGTCGGACGGCGTGGATGCTCTCAAGAAGATCTCCGGGGGGCGGTTCGACCTCCTCATCACCGACGTGAACATGCCGGTCATGGACGGGATCAAACTGATCTCGCTCGTGCGGAAGGACCCGAATCACCGCGACCTTCCGATCATCATCATCACGACGGAAGGCGCGGACGAAGACCGCAAAAGGGGTCTCGCCGTCGGCGCCAACGCCTACCTGACCAAGCCGATCCAGACCTCAAGCCTCGTCAAGCTCGCCACCGACCTTCTGGGAGGAGTCGCGGCTCAGCTTTCGTGAGGGTGGACAAAAGAGACCTCGCGGGGGGAGCGTTCATTCCCCGCTCACAATACGCGGTTTCCAACTCCGAGCTCTCTCTTACGCGCGCGTTCCGGAGGCTTCCGCCGCCTCGTCCCAGGCGGCCATCGCCTCCGCGATCTTCGGTTCGAAGTTCCCCATGAGAAGGCGGGCCTGGGTCAGGTTCCCCTCGCGTCCCAGGATAAGGGCGTGGAAGGTCCGCCCGTCGGCGATCCTCTTGATGACGATGTAGTCGGTGTCCGTGATGACCAGGACATCCTCGAGCGATCCGGCCGTCAGGAGGTCCACGGCTTTCACGGCGGCGTCGGCGAGCATGGCCAGGAGGTTCGTCGTCTGCGGACCCTGGAATCGGCTCTGATTCACGACGCTTGCGACGGCGGTCCCGTCGGCGGCGAGGATCGCCGTCAGGGACAGATGGTTCACCTGGCGGGAGAACTCAACCAGGATTCTCCGGGCGGGTCCCGCGGAGGGAGGCGCTCCCGCGGGGGGCGCTTTCGCTTCGAGCGGGGTCGCGGCCGGAGGCGGTTGCGCTTTCCGGCCGGCTTCGGGACCGGGCGGGAGGTCGGCGCGCGGAAGTTTTTCTTCCTCAAGGGGCGGGGGGGGCGCCTGGCCGGGCGGTGAGGGCGCGGATTCCGGGGTTTGTTTCGCGGCCGGTTCCGCCGCCGGAGCGGGCGCTTCGGGAGCGACGGCGCCTCCGCGCGTGATGTCCCGGATTCGCTCCTCCATGACTTGATAGATCCGGCTCTCGCGCGGGAGACCCAGGATCTGGCGTTCCTTCCACGTTTCCGCCGAGAAATCGGACTTGTAGATCTTGCACGCGATGCCCGGCTTGTCCATGACCTGGTAGATCTTCTCCAGGCCGTCTTTTCCCGAGAAGACGATTCCGCTCTCGATCTCGAAGCTGGTCGTCGAGATCTTCCCCCCGACCAGCAGGATCAAGCCCTTGCCGGCGCTCGTGATCACGTCGAGGGCCCCCGTGTACTTCTGCTCGGCCAGTTCGTCGATGAGCATCCGGAGCCTTCCGGACCAGTCGGCCTCCGCCGTGATCTGCTTGCGGTTCGTCAGGCCGCGGAGCATGAAGGCGACGTCGTTCGGGAGCTCGTAGACGCTCAGTTTTCCTCCCTTGTGCTGGTGGCAAAAGTCCTTGAGATCCGCGAGCCCTTCCTGGCCCGAGGAGACCTTTCCCGGGGACTTGAAGATGACGCTGGTGGGCTCGCCGGAATAGAAGAAGACGATCCCGATCGTCTGCGGGAACCTCACTTCGCAGAATCCCGAGAGGTTCGTCTTCTTGACTTCGTCGAGGAGGTTCTCGATGACCGTGTGAGAGTCGATCAGGGTTTCAAAAAGGAGCGAGCCGCCTGGAAAGAGAGTTGCCATCGTTCGCGCGCCTGGAGGGTTTGGCTTGCCGGGTGAAAGAGACCGCGTCTCGTTCGAAAGAGACCGCGTCTCATTCGAGAACGAGCCGATTTAATCACATGTTCCGCTCTTGTGACAACCGGAATCCTGTTTTCCCAGCCCGCGGGTGAAGTGGTATATTATTGGCGTGATGCTGCGCGGCCGGTCGGATATTCAAACCTCCATTTTCGCCGGAGAGATCCCCGCCTTTCCGGGCGCTTCGGCACGGGTCCTGTTCGAATCCGCCGGGGTCCCTTCGGGGCGGTCCGGTTTCTCCCTGCGCTGGTTCATCGTTCTATCCGTCCTGCTTCACCTCTTCGTCTTTCTTGCCGTCTTGTCCAGACTCTGGGGGACGGGGGCCAAACCGCTCCTCGAGCCGATCACTGCTGAGGTTGTCGAGATGCCCGCGTGGGAACTCCCCCGCATTCCGGCCCCGGGGGCGAGATCGGCCCCCTCTGCGCCCGGCTTGGGCCGATCCGCCCCGCCCGGACCTTCGACCCGTCCGTCCGTCGATCGGGCCCGCGGACCTGCCGCGGCCGGGCCTTCGGCGTCCGTTCCCGCGGGGCCGGAGCCGGGCGTGCGGCCCTCCGCGGCAACCGCTTCTCCTCGATTCGAGGGGGCCGTGCGGGCCGTGCCGGCAAGTCCGGGCGACCGGCGGCCCCTTCCCCTCTTGTCCGCCCAGTCGCTGGAGAAATTTGCCCGGGCCGTTCCGGAGCCGCGAAGCGAGGCGGGCCGGTCGATCACGATGGACACGCAGGAGCTCAAGTACCTCACGTACCTGGCGCGCGTCCGGGAGAAGGTGGAGTCGGCGTGGGAGTATCCGAGGCTCGCGCGTCACGAGGGGTGGCAGGGGAACCTCTACATCCGGTTCACGATCAGGCGCGACGGGCGGCTCGGTCCCGTGACGCTCCTCCGCTCATCCGGCTACCCCGTCCTCGACGACGCGGCGCTGGCGGCCCTTCGAGACGCGATTCCGTTCGACCAGTTTCCCAAAGTGTGGGAGGAGCCGGACCTGACGATCACGGGGAATTTCATCTACACCATGGGGGGGTGGCATGTCCGCTAGCAGGCTGCTGAAAAACAGCAGCCTGCTAGCGGTGCAGGGATGCACCGCCCAATCTCGATGATGGCGCGAAGATTTGGTGTCAAGCGATTTGAAAGACTTGCGCGAATTGACTTCGCGCAAGTCGCGGCTGAAAAAGCCATGGATGGACTTTTTCAGCATCCTGATAAACCCTCCCGGCGGTCCGCCTTCGGCGGACTCGTCAGGGCCACGCTCGGTCTTGGGTCGGTTCTCTTTCTGTTCGCTTGTCTCGCCTGGCGGATTTTCGCGCCGGTGGCGGAAGCCGATTCCCAAGGCGCGGCGGCGGGGCATCTCGCGGATGAGCGTTCCGGAGGGGCGCTCTCGCCGGAGGAGCGGGGAACGGCGCGTCTCCTTCTCGGGAGACAGTCGATCGAGGGGCGCCGTTACGAAGAGGCGGAGAGGCTCTTCCGCGAGGCGGCGGACGATCTTCCCCTGATGGCCGACTACGCTTTCTTCTGGATCGGCGAGAGCGCGTTCGAGAGAGAAGCCTGGTCCGCGGCGGCGGATGCGTTCGCCCGGGCGGTCCAGGTTCGTCCGGACGGGATCCTCTCGGCCGACGCGGGGTTCCAGGCCGCCGAATCCCTGACGCGGGCGGGCCGGCCGCGGGACGCGAGGGACGCCTACGATGCCTTCCTGGACCGTCATCCCAGTCATCCCCACGCCGCGAGGGCCCTTCTTTCCTCCGCCCGGATCGCCGCGGAGAGCGGCCAGCTCGCCGTCGCGGGCGAGCGTGTGAGGAAGATCCGCGTGATGTTTCCGCTCTCGCCCGAGGAGCGCGAGGCCAACCTTCTCTCGCGCCGCCTCTCGGCCTCGGGAATCGATCCGGCCCTGGGGGGACCGGACCGGCTGGCGAGGGCGCGCCGGCTGTTCGACCAGAAGCGCTATCCGGCGGCCGCGAATGAGTTTCTCTCCCTGCTCAAGGAGTCCCCGTCGGACGCGGTCGTGAGATTCGCGGCCAGGGCGCAATTTGCCGGGGGAAGGTACTCGGAGGCGGCCTCCCTGTTCGATCGGTGGGTTAAGCGCGCCTCCACGCCGGAGGCCCGGGCCGAGGGACGTTACTGGGTGATGCGCGCGTACGGGAGGATCGACCGGCTCGACCGGGTCGACCGGGCCCTGGCCTCGTTCGCCGACGAGGAAAAGGGAACGATCTGGTACGGACGGGCGCTGGTCCTTCGCGGGAAGCTGCAACTCGACGAAGGGAACCGCGAGGAAGCCCGGTCTTCGTTTCGCCGCGTCGTGGGGGAGTTCCCCCAGGACGAGATGATCGAGGAGGCGCTCTGGTACTGGGGTTGGGCGGAGTACGAGGCGGGGGCGATGGACGCCGCCCGCCTCGCCTGGAAGAAGCTCACGGCGGAGTTCCCCCGGTCCGCGCTGGCCGCGCGAGCCGCCTATTGGGCCGGCCGGGCGGCGGAGCGTCAGGGGAACATCGATGCGGCGCGCCGCGACTACCGCCGCGTCGTGGAGACGGGTCCGTCATACTACGGCTTTCTGGCCGAAGAGCGGTTGAAGCGCCGGACGACGGTGGACGCAATTCCGGCCGAGCGGGGGCGAAGGGGACCGCCCCGAGATCCCGGGACAGCCTCTCGGGTTGGAACGGATGAAAACTGGGCCGGCGGCCAGATCCCCGAGCGGCTTCGCGGGACCGATTCCATCCGCCGGGCGCAGATCCTCCTGCGGCTGGGACTTCAGGGCGAGGCCCGGCGCGAGCTGGCCCGAGCGAACCGGGGGTGCGGCGGCGAGGTCCGGTGCGTGGTCGCGGTGAACGATCTTCTCATCGAAGCCGGAGATTTCCGATCGGCCGTGCTTGCGTTCGAAGGATGGGGCGATCCCGGCGCCCTTCCGGGACCCGCCCGGCGGCAGTTCTTTCCCAAGGCTTATTGGACGGAGCTCAAGCGGTTTGCGGACCGGGAGGAGATCGACCCCTACCTCGTTCTGGCCGTCGTTCGGGAGGAGTCCCGGTTCGATCCCGAGGCCGTGTCGCGGGCCGGGGCGCTGGGTCTCATGCAGATCATGCCTCAAACCGGGCGCCAGATCATGAAGCAGCGCCGGGAGGGGGGCAATCCGGTCCTGCGGCGGCCCGAAAAGAACCTCGACCTGGGGACATGGCATCTCGCGCGGCTCCGGGAGCGGTACGCGGGCGACGTGGTTCTCTCCCTCGCGGGCTACAACGCGGGACCGGGCGCCGTGGATCGATGGGTCCGGCGGTTCGGGACCGTGGATCGCGACGAGTTCGTCGAGAGAATTCCCTACCGCGAGACGCGCGAATACGTGAAGCGCGTCCTGACGTCGTACGCCTGGTATCAATCGACCTACTCGGACGGAAGGCCGCCGTCGAAGATGTTCTCGGCGACGGCATTCGCGCCGATTCGGACGCATTGACGGCTCGCGCTCTCCTTGACACGCAAGGGGAGCCTGGATAAGATACCTCCACAAGAAGGTTTCCGATGACCGCGCAGATGCCCTTGCCGCTCGATGGTGAAAATGGAGACTCGATGATCGACGCTCATCGGCAATCTCTGGAGGGCCAGATCAATCGCCTGATGGGCGCCCACAAGAAGGTACGATCGGAGAAATCCCACCTGGAATCGGTGGTCCGGATGCTGGAGCGGGAGATCACCCAGCGGAGCGACGAGATCAACCGTCTCGAGCACGAGCTGATCATGCTCCGCCGCGGCCGCGAGGAAGCGGGCCGCTTCGAGTCCGAGAGACTGGAGATGCGGGACAAGATCGAAAACCTCCTTCGGGATCTCGAGAGCGTGGAGCAGGAATAGATGGGTCCGAAAGCGGTCGATGTCAGCATTCTGGGCCAGACCTACCGGGTGAAGGGCGAGGCCGACGACGCCTACGTCAAGGACGTGGCCCGGTACGTCGACGGAAAGATGAAGGAGCTGAACGACGGCGGAGCCGGGGGCGGCACGATCCGCGTCGCGGTCCTCGCGGCGTTCAACATCGCGGACGAGCTGTTCCAACTGAGGAAAGCGGCGGAGGAGAAAGACCGCTGGAGCGAGCGGAAGGCGGCGGAGATCGCGTCCTTCCTGGACGGCTCCTAGGCCGGGGGAAGGGCGGAGACGGAAAAAAATTGGAAATTGGAAATTGAAAATTGAAAATTTGGAGATGGGAATCGGGAATTGGAGATTGGAAACGACGCCGGGAACGGGGTCCCCTGCCTGGCGCGTGATCGGCTGAAAAAATTGATCCTAGTGCGTCAAGCAAGGGGAGCGGTGACCTAAGGGGTGTGTGCATGTCCGTCCCGCCTCGGGCGGGATGGAAAGCCTGATCCTCTTATCACGGTGCCCACTTGGTCAATGCCAGGCTCAATTTTCCGCCGACACGACCGAGGCGGGGGTCCCGGTTCCCGGACGTGGCGCGGAACGAGGAGAGGCCGTGGGACGATGCGGCCCGTCGTGACCGGAGATTCGGACGAAGCCGTGAGAGAAGT
Organism: Nitrospirota bacterium; assembly: GCA_016195465.1. GTDB lineage: Bacteria > Nitrospirota > RBG-16-64-22 > RBG-16-64-22 > RBG-16-64-22 > RBG-16-64-22. The sequence continues at coordinate 17,158 of JACPZO010000005.1, read as the reverse complement.
TCGCGGAGAATGAGTCGATCGAGGGAGATGGAACGGATGGGCGTTACCGCCTTTGATTTTTTTGGGACGTTGTGCCGGACGATGCCGGGCGGGGGGATGGGGGAGCCGCGGTTCCCGCCCGCCCCGAGTTCGGGCGATTTACGCCGGCGCGTCCCGCCGTTCGGGCGGTAAGCTCATCCGTTTTTCCCCGGTCTGACGTTCCTCGGTCCTCTCCTTTCCTTCGCCCGTTTTCTCCGCGATCCAACAAAGACGCGAGGAGGTCTCTCATGACGGCCGTTCCACGCCGTCGTTCGGAGGAGAAACGGGCGGTTCATCGGCCGCAAGCGGCGGCGACGGGCGATCTTTTCGCTCCATCCTCCGAGACGGAACCCGCCGAATCGCCTCTCCCGAACAAACCGGAAGATCTGGCCGAACCGGAAAACGCTCCGCCCGCGCCCCTGGCGTGGCGGATGCGTCCTCGCTCGTTCGAAGAGTTCGTCGGCCAGGAGCACCTGATCGGTCCGGCCGCGCTCCTTCGCCGCGCCGTCGAGGCGGAGCGGTTCTCCTCGCTCATCTTCTACGGGCCGCCGGGGTCGGGGAAGACGGCCCTGGCGGGGGTGATCGCGAGCGCCGTGGGGGCGGCCTTCGTTCCGCTGAACGCCGTCACGGCGGGCGTCGCCGACTTGCGCGCCGCGATCCGGGACGCGAGTCTCAGATGGCGGACGGGCGGCCGGAGGACGATCCTCTTTATCGACGAGATCCACCGGTTCAACAGGGCCCAGCAGGACGCGCTCCTTCCGGACGTGGAGCGCGGTACGGTGATCCTGATCGGCGCGTCAACCCAGAACCCGTTCTTCGCCGTTATCCCGGCCCTCGCCTCCCGGTCTCTCATCTACGAGCTTAGGCCGCTGGGGGACGAGGAGATCGAGACGATCGTGGACCGCGCCCTCGCGGACCGCGATCGCGGCCTGGGGTCGTTCCCGGTGCGCATGACGCCGGAGGCCCGCGGATTCGTCGTGCGCTCCTCCGGCGGGGACGCGCGGCGGGCGCTCAACGCCCTGGAGATGGCGACGGCCGTCGCTTCGCCCGATTCGGAAGGGACGCTCGTCATCGACCGGGCCGTCCTGGAGGAGATTTTTCAGAAGAAAGCGATCGTCTACGATTCGGGAGATCCGCACTACGACACCGCCTCCGCGTTCATCAAGAGCCTGCGCGGGTCCGATCCCGACGCCGCGATCTACTGGATGGCGAAGATGATCGTGGGGGGCGAGGACCCGCTCTTCATCGCCCGCCGCCTTGTGATCTCGGCGGCGGAGGACGTGGGGAACGCCGATCCGCGGGCGCTCCAGGTGGCGGTCGCGGCGTTCCACGCCGTGAGGGAGATCGGGATGCCGGAGGGCCGGATTCCTCTGGCGCAGGCGGCCGCGTATATCGCGTGCGCGCCCAAGAGCAACGCGGCCTATTCGGCGATCGACGCCGCGGTCTCGGAGATCGAGTCCGGCCGGGTGCTGGCGGTGCCGCCGCATCTCCGGGACGCGAGCTACCCGAGCGCGGCGCGCCTCGGCGCCGGAAAGGGGTACGTCTATCCTCACGACGCGCCCGGCCACGTGGCCCGGCAGGACTACCTGCCCGAGAGCCGGTTCTACTATTTTCCGTCGGATCAGGGAGAGGAAGAGGAGATCGGGAAACGCCTCAAGCACCTCCGCCGGATCGTTCGGGGCGAGGCCCCGCGGGATCCGGGCGGAGAGGAGGGTTGAATGGAAACGAGCATGCTCATCACCATCGGTCTATTGGTCGGCGGAGTGGCCGCCGGACTGGTCGTCGGATTCCTGTTGCGGGGGGCCGCCGGGACGCAGGCGGTCAAGGAGGCCCGGGAGTCGGCCGAGCGGATCCTTCAATCGGCACAGCGTGAGGCCGACGCGCGGAAAAAGGAGGCCGAGATCGAGGCCAAGGACACGCTTCTGCGGTCGCGCGCCGACTTCGAATTGGAGATGAAGGCCCAGCGGGCGGAGATCGGGAACGCCGAAAAGCGTCTCGGCGTGAAGGAAGAGCACCTCGAACGGCGCTCGACGCAGACGGAGCAGAAGGAAAACGAAATCGCGCGGCGCGAGCAGGCAGTCACCGGGCTCGAAGCCCACGTCCGGGAACAGGACCGGATGGCGGAGAAGCTTCTCGGCGAGGCCCGGCTGCGCCTGGAGGAGACGGCGGGCATGACGGCCGAGGAGGCCAAGCGGCACCTGGTCGCGTTGCTCGAGGAGGAGGCGCGCCACGACGCCGCGCTCCTCGTCAAGCGGATCGAGGACGAGGCGCGCGAGACGGCGGAGAAGAAGGCCCGCCACATCGTGACGATCGTGCTCGAACGGGTCGCCGGCGAGCACGCGGCGGAGATCTCCGTTTCGGCGGTGAGCCTCCCGTCCGACGAGATGAAGGGGCGGATCATCGGGCGCGAGGGGAGAAACATCCGCGCCCTCGAGACCGCGACGGGCGTCGACCTTGTGATCGACGACACGCCCGAGGCCGTGCTCATCTCCTGCTTCGACCCGGTCCGGCGCGAGATCGCCCGGGTCTCGCTCAGCCGTCTTGTGGCCGACGGGCGGATCCATCCGGCCCGGATCGAGGAGGTGGTGGAGAAGGTCCGGCGCGAGATCGAGCAGACGATCCGCGAGGAGGGGGAGAAGGCCGCCTTCGACCTCGGGATTCACGATCTTCATCCGGAAATCATCAAGATCCTGGGGAGGCTCAAGTACCGCACGTCGTACGGCCAGAACGTCCTCGATCATTCGAAGCAGGTCGGCTATCTGTGCGGGATGATGGCCGCCGAACTGGGGGCGAACGAGAAACTCGCCCGCCGGGTCGGGCTCCTGCACGACCTGGGCAAGTCGATCTCCCACGAGGTGGAGGGGGGACACGACGCCATCGGCGCCGAGGTGGCCCGGAAGTACGGCGAGTCCGATACCGTCATCAACTGCATCGGCGCGCACCACGAGGGGGAAGAGGCCCGCTGCGTGGAGGCGATCCTGGTCTCGGCGGCGGACGCCATCTCTGCGGCGCGTCCGGGGGCGCGACGCGACATCCTGGAGTCGTACGTGAAGCGGCTGGAGAAGCTGGAAGAGGTGGCCCAGTCGTTCAAGGGGGTCGAGAAGGCGTACGCCATCCAGGCCGGCCGGGAGATCCGGATCATCGTCAGGCCGGAGGAGGTCTCCGACATCTTCTCCGCGCAGATCTCCCGGGACATCGCGAAGAAGATCGAGAAGGAGATGAGTTATCCGGGCCAGATCAAGGTGACCGTGATCCGCGAGATGCGGCACGTCGAGTACGCGCGGTAAACGGCGGATGCGGATTCTCTTTATCGGCGACATCGTGGGGGAGCCGGGCCGGGCGGTCGTGGCTCGCCATCTGAGGGGGTTGACCGAGCGGCACGACGTCGATCTCGTGATCGGAAACTGCGAGAACGCGGCGGGCGGCTTCGGAATCACGCCGAAGGTGGCCGAGTCGCTCTTCGAGACGGGGATCCACCTCCTCACGTCCGGAAACCACATCTGGGACAAGAAAGAGGCGATCGATTACCTGGACCTCCAGGGGCGGATCCTGCGGCCGGCGAACTATCCGCCGGACGTTCCAGGCCGTGGGAGCGCCGTCGTGGAGTCGCGGTCGGGGGAGACGGTGGCCGTCCTCAACCTGCAGGGGCGGGCGTTCATGCCGGCCATCGACTGCCCCTTCCGCGCGGCCAGGGCGGAGGTTCCCCGCCTCAAGAGGGAGGCCCGCGTCGTCATCGTCGACATTCACGCGGAGGCGACCTCCGAGAAGAACGCCATGGGGTTGTACCTGGACGGGGAGGTGGCGGCCGTCGTCGGGACCCATACGCACGTCCAGACGGCCGACGAGAGAATTCTTCCGAAAGGGACGGCCTTCATTACGGATGTCGGAATGACGGGACCGACCCATTCCGTGATCGGCGTCAAGCCGGAGCAGGCGATCAACCGCTTTCTCAAACAGATGCCCCAGAAGTTCGATCCCGCGACGGGCCCCGCCCAGCTCGCGGCGGTCCTGCTCGACATCGACGAGGGGTCCGGCCTCGCGCGCTCCATCACGCGGATCCAGGTCCACAGCGACCATCCATAGGAGCCGGTGAATCGGTGAATGGGTGAATCGGGGAATCGGTGAATGGGTGATCGGTGAATCGGCAGAAGATGTCCCCTCTCCCTCTGGGAGAGGGTCGGGGTGAGGGGAGATGGTCATTCCCACGGAGGACATGATCGAGGGGGCTCCCCTCACCGTTTCGGAACTCACCCGCCTAGTGCGGGAATCGCTCGAAATCGAGTTCTCGCGCGTCATCGTCGAGGGGGAGATCGCGAACCTCAAGATTCCCTCCTCCGGCCATGTTTACTTCACGCTCAAGGATGAGTCGGCCCAGATCGCGGCCGTTCTGTTCCGCGCGGCCGTCCGGTTCCTCAAGTTTCGTCCTGCCGACGGGCTCAAGGTCGTCTGCCGGGGCAGGCTCACCGTCTACGAGCCGCGGGGGACGTATCAGGTCATCGTCGAGACGATGGACCCGTGCGGCCGGGGCGCGCTCCAACTCGCGTTCGAGCAGGTCAAGAAGCGGCTGGCCGCCGAGGGACTCTTCGACGAGGGACGGAAGAGACCGCTCCCGTTCCTTCCAATCCGGGTGGGCGTGATCACGTCTCCCACGGGCGCCGCGATCCGCGACGTCCTGCGCGTTCTCCGCGACCGCTTCGCCGATCTTGAGGTCCTCATCCATCCCGTTCCGGTCCAGGGCCCCGCCGCCGCGCGGGCCGTCTCCCGGGCGATCGACGAGATGAACAGGCATTCCCTGGACGTTCTGCTGATCGTGAGGGGCGGCGGCTCGCTGGAGGACCTCTGGGCGTTCAACGAGGAAGAGGTGGTCCGCGCGATCGTCCGGTCGCGCGTCCCGGTCGTCACGGGGATCGGGCACGAGACCGACTTCACGCTGGCCGACTTCGCTTCGGACTTGCGGGCGCCCACGCCCACGGCGGCCGCCTCCACGATCGTTCGATCGAAGATCGAGCTCCACGAGAAAATCGACCTCCTGTCCCGGCGCCTGGCAAGGGGGGCCCGAGCCGTCTTTCAGGAGCAACGGTCCCGGCTGGGCATTGCGTCGAGCGATCTGGGCGATCCCACCGTCCTTCTGGAACGGTTTGCCCAGCGGGTGGACGACCTGGCCGGACGTCTCCGCGTCGCCTGGCGCGAGAGAGGGAACGGGCGGCAGCGAGAGCTGGATGGGGTCGTCCGCCGGCTCCTGCGTCGCCATCCCGAAGCCGGGCTTGCCCGCCAGCGAGGACGGATCGAGACGGCGCGTCGAATCCTCGCGCCGGCCATGCGGACCGGCCTGGGGGTTCGACAGCAGACTCTCCGGCGGCTGTCCGAGCGGCTGACGGCTCTTTCTCCCCTGGGCGTTCTCTCCCGCGGCTACAGCCTGACGTTTAAGCTTCCCGGGATGACGCTGGTCCGTTCCACCGCCGCTCTCTCCGCGGGGGACGAGATCCGGGTGCGCTTTGGAGAGGGATCCGCCGATGCGACCGTGAAACGATGCCTGGACCGAAAGGAGAAGGAACCGAAGATTGAAAATTGAAAATTGAAAAATGGAAATCTGAAAGGAGAGGGTTTCCATCCGCGGGGCCGCGGAGTATAATAACGACCCCGAACACCCGGAACCGGAGCATGGCCGAACCGAAGTTCGAACAAGCGCTAAAGCGGCTCGAACAGATCGTGGATTCTCTTGAGGGAGGAGCGCTTTCCCTCGAAGAGTCGCTCAAGGTCTTCGAAGAGGGCGTCAAGCTGGCCCGCCTTTGCGCCAGGAAGCTGGAGGAAGCGGAGCGCAAGGTGGAGATCCTCACGATCGATGCCGCGGGGAAGAAGACAGTCCAGCCGTGGAGCGAGACGGCGGCGGGCGGAGAGGTTTCCGAAGAGGAGAAGGAGATTTGACGGCGGTCGACCTCGCTCCGTATCTTTCGACCTGCCGCCTCCGAGTCGACCGGGAGCTCGACCGGGTCCTTCCCCCCGAGGGGGCGTTCCCGGACGTTCTGCACCGGGCGATGCGGTACTCCACCCTGTCCGGTGGAAAGCGGGTGCGGGCCGCCCTGGCGATCGCCTCGGCCGAAGCGTGCGGGCGGGACGATGACGCCGTTCTCCCGGTCGCGGCGGCTATCGAGCTGATCCACGCCTACTCGCTCATCCACGACGATCTGCCGGCGATGGACGACGATGATTTCCGCCGGGGCCGGCCGACGAATCACAAGGTTTTCGGCGAGGCCATGGCGATCCTCGCGGGGGACGCCCTTCTCACCCTCGCGTTTCACGTGCTGGCCGACCACTCCCTCAACCCGAGCCTGGGCGCTTCCGCCCGGATCCGGGTCATCCAGGAGATCGGGCGGGCGGCGGGCCACGGCGGCCTCGTGGGGGGGCAGGCCGTCGACGTCGCGTCGGAAGGGCTCCACGCGGACATGGCCGTCCTCGAATACATCCACACGCACAAGACGGGGGCCTTGATCCGGGCCGCCGTCCGGGCCGGCGCGATCGTGGGCGGGGCGGGGGAGACCGATTTCGAGGCTTTTTCCGGCTTCGGCGAGAAGGTCGGCCTGGCCTTTCAGATCGCCGACGATCTGCTGGACGTCGAGGGAGATCCGGCGGTCATGGGAAAGGGCGTCGGCGGCGACAGCCGGAAGCAGAAGCAGACTTACCCTCGTCTCCTCGGCCTGGTCGAGTCTCGAGGACTCGCGAAGGAGCTCGTCGAGAAGGCCATCGAGGACGTCGATCGGTTCGGCGGGCGGGCCGAGCCGCTCAGGTCGATGGCCCGGTTCATCGTTGAACGGAAACGCTAGGAATGGGGGGTGCAACGGTGTATTTCAATCCGCAATCGCTGAGGAGCGGTGATGCCACTTCTTGATTCCATCGACTCTCCCGCCGATCTCCGGAGGATGTCCCGGAAGGACCTTCCCGCGCTGGCGGAGGAGATCCGGGCCGAAATGATCCGTGTCTGCTCGCGCCAGGGCGGGCACCTGGCCCCTTCTCTCGGCGTGGTCGAGCTTTCCGTCGTCCTGCACGCCATTTTCAATACGCCCGAAGACCTGATCGTCTGGGACATCGGCCACCAGGCGTACGCCCACAAGATCCTGACGGGGCGCCGGGCGGCCTTCGAGACGATTCGCCAGTGGGGAGGAATCTCCGGGTTCCTCAAGCGCGACGAGTCCCCCTTCGACGTGTTCGGGGCGGGCCACTCGTCCACGTCGATTTCAGCGGCCCTCGGGCTTGCCTGCGCCCGGGACCTGAAGAAAGAGACGCGGCGGATCGTCGCCGTAATCGGAGACGGGGCGATGACGGCGGGAATGGCGTTCGAGGCGCTCAACAACGCCGGGCACCTGAAGAGGGACCTGATCGTCGTCCTGAACGACAACGAGATGTCGATCTCGCCCAACGTCGGCGCCTTCTCGGCCTACCTCTCCCGCCTCATGACCGGACCCTTCTACACGACCGTCCGGAAAGAGACGGAGCACTTCCTCAAGGCGATCCCCCGCCTGGGCCTCCCCATGATCCGGATGGCGAAGACGATGGAGGAAGGCGTCAAGGGAATGGTCGGACCGGGGATTCTCTTCGAGGAGATGGGGTTCCAGTACGTGGGCCCGCTCGACGGCAACGATTTGGACGTCCTTTTCGCGACGATGGAGAACGTGAAGCGCCTGTCGGGACCGACGCTCGTCCACGTCGTGACCAAGAAGGGAAAGGGATACAAGCCGGCCGAGGACGCTCCCGGACCGTTCCACGGGACCCCCCCCTTCGAGATCGCCACGGGCAAGAGGGCCTCGTCCGCGGGCCCCACCTACACGGGCGTCTTCGGCCAGGCGATGGTCGACTTGGCCCGGCGGGACCAGTCGATCGTCGCGATCACGGCGGCGATGGCCGACGGCACGGGGCTCGCCCCGTTCGCCCGCGAGTTTCCGGAGAGGTTCTTCGACGTGGGGATCGCCGAACAGCACGGGGTGACGTTCGCCGCGGGTCTCGCCGCGGGCGGGCTGAAGCCGGTTGTGGCCGTCTATTCCACTTTTCTCCAGCGGGCGTACGACCAGATCGTCCACGACGTCTGTCTCCAGAACCTTCCGGTGGTCTTCGCCCTGGACCGGGCCGGCCTCGTGGGGGAGGACGGCCCGACGCATCACGGCGCGTTCGATCTGGCCTATCTCCGCGTGCTTCCGAACATGATCGTCATGTCGCCGAAGGACGAAAACGAGTTTCGCCGCCTTCTCAAGACCGCGGTCGATCACTCCGGTCCGGCCGCGGTTCGGTATCCCCGCGGGGCGGCGGTCGGCGTCCCGCTCGATCCCACGATCGAGCCGCTCCCGGTGGGATCCTGGGAGATTCTACGGGAGGGACGCGAAGGGATGATCCTGGCCGTCGGACCGGCCGTTCAGCCGGCGATGGAGGCGGCGGAGGCGCTCGCCGCCGAGGGACACGTCGTGGGCGTCGTCAACGCCCGGTTCGTCAAGCCGCTGGACGAGACTCTCTTGAAGGAGATGGCGGGGGAAGCGGCGTTCTGGTTGACCGTCGAGGACCATCAACTGGCCGGCGGCTTCGGCTCGGCCGTCCTCGAGTTTCTCGAGGCCAGCGGGATCTCCGGCGTGCGCGTCAAGCGCGTGGGTCTTCCCGACCGGTTCTCGGAGCACGGCGAGATCGATCTTCTCCGGCGGGCGTACGGTCTCGACGCGGAAGGCATCGCCGCGGCCGCCCGGTCGATGCTCTCCGTCCGGACAATGCAGTGGCATGAGGCCGTGCCGTAGCGGGGCGGAGGGGGGCGGCGCGGGAGGAAGAGGGCCCCGCTCGTCCGCCCGCCGCCTCGATCAGCTCCTTTTCGATCGGGGTTTGGTCGAAAGCCGCGAGCGGGCCCGCGCGCTGATCCTGGCGGGCAAGGTGCTGGTTGACGGGAGACGCGTCGAGAAGCCCGGCACGGCCGTCGCCGAGAACGCGCCGGTCCAGGTCGAATCTCCCGAGCACCCGTACGTGAGCCGCGGGGGCGTCAAGCTCGCGGCCTTGCTGGAGGCCTTCCCGTCGTTGCCCGTCGAGGGGTGCGTCGCCGCGGACGTCGGCGCGTCGACCGGCGGGTTCACGGATTGTCTTCTTCAGCACGGAGCGGCCCGGGTCTACGCGGTCGACGTCGGGTACGGCCAGCTTCACGCCCGGCTCAGATCCGATCCCCGCGTGGTCTTGCGGGAGCGGACGAACGTCCGGTACATGGGCCTGGATGACCTCGTGGGGTCCCGCGAATCTGGCGGGATCGACCTGGCGACGGTGGACGTATCCTTCATTTCTCTGACGCTCGTGCTCCCGGCGGTCCACGGCTTCCTGAAGCCGGGGGGATGGGCCCTCGTGCTCGTCAAGCCGCAGTTCGAGGCGGGGCGGAAGTTCGTGGAAAAGGGAGGCGTCGTCCGGGACCCCGCGGCGATCCGCCAGGCGGTCGACAAGGTCGCCGTGAAGGCGCGGGACCTGGGTTTTGGGATCGTCGGGGAGCTTCCGTCTCCCATTCCGGGACCGGCCGGGAACCGGGAGATCTTCCTCGTTCTTCGGAAGGATTCTTAGGGGAATGACGACCGCTCCCTCCGGTGTGCTCATCCGGGCACTCCGCCTCTGGCGGGAAATCCTCCGGGCCGTTCCGCCGCTTTTGCCCCTCGACGTTCCCAACCTTCAGCCGCACGTCGCGCGCGACCTTGCGCGCTCTTCGACCACTCCCGGCTGGATCCTGGACCGGATGGCGGTCTCGGCCCTCGACGATCCGGACCTCCTCGACCTCATTCTTTCCCATCCGGCGCTTCCGCCGGAAACCGTCCGGTTTCTGTCGAGCGTCGGGGAGCAGGAAGTGCTCTCGCTTCTCTCCGTCCGACTCGGTCTGGCGGTGCGGGGAGAGATGGCCCTCGTGGGCGGGGGGGGGGCGGGGGAAGAGGGTGTCACCGAGGAGGCGGCCGGGGAGCAGGTCCGCTCCGCGCTTCAGTTGGTCCAGCGTCTGTCCGTCGGGGAGCGGCTTCGCCTCGCTCTTCGGGGAAACAAGGAGGTCCGGTCGATCCTCATCCGGGACGGGGCCCGGACCGTCGCCATGAACGTTCTCGATAACCCGCGGCTCAGCGAAGGAGAAATCGAGCAGTTCGCCAAGTCCAAGCAGGTCGGGGAGGACGTTCTGAGGGAGATCGCCAAGAACAGGGAGTGGTGCCGAAGCTACGGAGTCGTCGCGGCCCTGACGGGGAACCCCAAGACGCCGCCCGGGGTCGCATTGCCGCTCCTCAATCAGATGAAGAGAAAGGACCTTGAGAACCTCGAGAAGAACAAGAACGTATCCGAAGCGGTCCGGGCCGGGGCCAAGCGTCTCGTGGCGCAAAAACGGACCTGAGCCGCGCCCATCCTGGGGCTTGGATGCGGGTCGTTTTTCCTTGACGCTTTTTCAAAGCGGCTGGTAAGGTCAGGCGGTTCCAGGAAAAAATGCCGGCACCCTCTTGACAACCGAGGAGCACGAACCCATTACAAAGGGGCCTATGGACACGCCTGACGAGAAAGGAGTCGCCGAAGCGGCCGGGGCAATCGGCCCGCCTCCTGCGGGGCTGTCCCCCGAGGAAGAACGGGACGCGCTCCGGGAGGCGTTGGTGCGGGCGGAGGCTCAGGCCGTGGAGGCGCGAGACAGACTCCTCCGCGCGGCGGCCGACTTCGACAACACGAAGAAGCGGATCGCACGCGAGCAGGCCGAGGCGATCCGCTACGGGAACGAGTCGATCCTGCGGGAGATCCTCTCGGTTGCCGACAACTTGGGCTTTGCCCTCGCTCACGCGGAGCAGGGCGTGGGCGATTCTCCCGGCGGTCTCGTCCAGGGAGTCGAGCTGACCTACAAGCACCTTCTGGACACGCTCGCCCGTTTCGGCGTCACGCCGGTCGAGTCTCTCGGAAAGCCGTTCGATCCAGCCTGCCAGCAGGCGATGAGCCAGATCCCCGCCGATGCCCCGGAGAACACCGTCGTGCAGGAGATCCAGAAGGGATACAGGTACAACGATCGCCTTCTGCGGCCCGCGCTGGTGATCGTGTCGAAGAGGCCGGGTGAGACGGCGGACGCGGACGTTCCCGGCGCCGGGGGCGAAGGGCTGGAAGAGGCTTAGTCTTTCGGGAAGGTTTCGTTCTTTATCGCTCTTAGGAGGAAATCATGGCAAAGGTCATCGGGATCGACCTGGGGACGACCAACTCGTGCGTCGCCATTATGGAAGGGGGAGATCCAGTCGTCATCGCCAACGCCGAAGGGAGCCGGACGACCCCGTCGGTGGTGGCCGTTTCGGAGAGCGGGGAGCGTCTCGTCGGCCAGATCGCGAAGCGCCAGGCGATCACGAACCCGGACAACACTATCTTCTCCATCAAGAGGCTCATCGGCCGCAGGTACGACTCGTCGGAGGCGGAGCGGGCGAAGAAGGTCCTGCCGTACAAGGTCTGCGGGTCTCCGAACGGGGACGCCGCGGTCGAGATCCGCGGGAAGCGCTACTCGCCCGCCGAGGTCTCCGCCATGGTCCTCCAGAAAATGAAACAGACGGCCGAGGACTACCTGGGAGAGAAAGTGACGGAGGCCGTGATCACCGTGCCGGCGTACTTCAACGACTCCCAGCGGCAGGCGACGAAGGACGCGGGACGGATCGCGGGACTCGAGGTCCTGCGGATCATCAACGAGCCGACCGCCGCGTCGCTCGCGTACGGCCTGGACAAGAAAAAGGACGAGACCATCGCCGTGTACGACTTGGGCGGCGGGACGTTCGACATCTCGATCCTGGAGCTGGGCGACGGTGTCTTCGAGGTCAAGTCCACCAACGGCGACACGTACCTCGGCGGAGACGACTTCGACCAGCGGATCATCAATTGGATTGCCGACGAGTTCAAGAAGGACCAGGGGATCGACCTCCGCAACGACAAGATGGCCCTTCAGCGCCTCAAGGAGGCCGCCGAGAAGGCTAAGCACGAGCTGTCCACGGTGATGGAGACGGACGTCAACCTGCCGTTCATCACGGCGGACGCCACCGGGCCCAAGCACCTGACGCTGAAGCTCTCCCGGTCGAAGCTCGAACAGCTCGTCGACGACCTGGTCCAGAAGACGATCGGCCCCTGCCGGCAGGCCCTCTCGGACGCGGGCGTCTCGGCCAAAGACGTGAACGAGGTGGTCCTGGTCGGCGGGATGACGCGGATGCCCAAGGTCCAGCAGGTCGTCAAGGAGTTCTTCGGGAAGGAGCCGCACAAGGGCGTCAACCCGGACGAGGTCGTGGCGATCGGGGCCGCGATCCAGGCGGGCGTCCTCAAGGGAGAGGTCAAGGACGTCCTGCTCCTCGACGTCACCCCGCTCTCGCTCGGGATCGAGACGCTGGGCGGCGTTTTCACGAAGCTCATCGAGCGGAACACGACCATCCCGACGAAGAAGGGCCAGATTTTCTCGACTGCGTCCGACAACCAGCCGGCGGTGTCGATCCACGTCCTCCAGGGCGAGCGGGAGATGGCCTCCGACAACAAGACGCTGGGGCGGTTCGAGCTGGTCGGGATTCCGCCCGCGCCGCGCGGCGTGCCGCAGGTCGAGGTGACGTTCGACATCGACGCCAACGGGATCGTCCACGTCTCGGCCAAGGACCTGGGGACGGGGAAGGAGCAGTCGATCAAGATCACCGCTTCCTCCGGCCTCACCGAGGAGGAGATCAAGAAGATGGTCTCCGAGGCGTCTTCGCACGCCGATGAAGACCGCCGCAAGAAACAGCTCGCCGAGGCGCGGAACGAGGCCGACAACCTGATCTACAGCGTCGAGAAGTCGATCAAGGACTACGGCGACAAGCTTTCCGGCGGCGAGAAGGCGGAGATCGAAAAGGCCATCGAGTCCGCGCGGAAGGCGATGGACGAGAACGATATCGAAAAGATCCGGGCGGCCACCACCGAGCTCTCCCGCGCGTCGCACAAGCTCGCCGAGGAGATCTACGGGCAGATGGCCGGGAAGGGGACCGAGACAGGCGGCTCCGCGGGATCCCGGCCGGCGGACGAGGGCGTCGTTGACGCTCAGTTCGAGGAAGTCGACAAGGACAAGAAATAAGACCGGCCGGCGTGTTCGACACAGTCGTTGCGACGGGGGGCGGGAGGCGGGCTGCTTTCCGCCCCCGTTTCTTCGGTGAATGGGTGAATCGGTGAATCGGACCCGTAGAACCATCATGATGCTTGCACCTATTCACCTATTCACCTATTCACCTATTCACCTATTCACCTATTCACCCATTCACCTTCTGACCAATGTCTAAACGAGACTACTACGAAGTCCTGGGCGTTCCCCGGAACGCCGGCGAGGCCGAGATTAAGAAAGCCTACCGGCGCATGGCCGTCAAGCACCATCCCGACAAGAACCCCGGCGACAAGGGGGCGGAAGAAAAGTTTAAGGAAGCGAACGAGGCGTACGAGGTCCTGTCCAACCAGGAGAAGCGCGAGTTCTACGACCGGTACGGACAAGCGCCGGGAGCGGGCGGTTTCGAGGGGTTCGGGGGGGCCGGCGGATTCGGGGGCGTCGGGGACATTTTCGAAGAGGTCTTCTCGGACTTCTTCGGGGGCGGAGGCCGGCGGCGGCAACGGCCGCGGGCGGAGCGCGGGGCCGATATCCTCCAGTCCGTCGAAGTCTCGTTCGAAGACGCGGCGTTCGGCCGGGAGACGACCATCCGCCTCAACCGCTCCGAGACCTGCGGTACGTGCCGCGGGTCCGGCGGCCGCGCGGGGAGCGGACCCGCGGAGTGTCCGACGTGCCGCGGGATGGGAGAAGTCCGCTACCAGCAGGGCTTCTTCACGATCCGCCGGACGTGTTCCCATTGCAACGGCGAGGGGCGGATCATTTCCCATCCGTGCGAGACGTGCCGGGGACACGGACGGGTCCCGTCCGAAAAGACGATCTCCGTGAAGATCCCGCCCGGCATCGACGACGGCAGCCGTCTCCGCCTTGTGGGGGAAGGCGAGCAGGGCCGTCGGGGAGGGCCCCCGGGCGACCTCTATATCGAGGTTCGCGTGACCCCCCATCCCCTCTTCCGGCGGGAGGGAAACGACTTGGTCTGCGAGATCCCCGTGAGTTTTGCGAGAGTCGCCCTGGGAGGGACGATCGACGTTCCCACGATCGCCGGCGCGGCCCCGCTCAAGATTCCGCCCGGGACGCAGACCGGAAGAGTTTTCCGGCTCAAGGGAAAAGGGATCGCCGATGTGCGCGGCCGGGGTGTCGGCGATCAACAGGTTCGCATCGTCGTTGTGACGCCCCAGAAGCTCACCCCGCGCCAGCGCGAGCTTCTGGAGGAGTTCGCCGCGCTGGCCGGGGATGACGGCGGCGTGGAGAAGAACTTCCTGTCGCGGGTGCGGGACCTGTTCGAGTAAGATCGCCGTGACCCCGCGCCTCTTCGTTTTCCCTGAGCGCATTCGCGACGGGGAAGCCGTTCTCGATTCCGGACAGTCCCACTACATCACGAACGTTCTCAGGGGGCGTCCGGGGGACACCGTCCTCGTGTTCGACGGCTCCGGCCGGGAATGGGAAGGAACGCTCCAGCTCCGGGAAAAGTCGCTCCTGGTCCGGCTCGCCGAGGCCCGGAGGCCCGACGTCGAATCCCCCGTTTCCATAACGCTCGCCGCCGCGATTCCCCGGGGCGAGAAGATGGAATGGATCGTTCAGAAGGCCGCCGAGCTGGGCGTGACGCGCATTGTTCCCGTCCTCTCCTCGCGGTCCGAGGCACGCCTGCCGGCCGAACGGCAGTCCCGCCGTCTCAAGCGGTGGGAGGCGGTGGCGCAGGAGGCGGCCGAGCAGTCGGGACGCGTCCGCGTGCCGGAGATCGTCCCGCCGATGAGCGTCGAGGAGCTCATTCGTTCCGGCGAATTCGCGGTGTCGCGTCTCTGGCTGGATCCTCGGGGAGAAGAGGCTTGGAGAGACCTCGGCGCGGCCCGGGGCTCGACCTTCCTCCTCGCGGTGGGCCCGGAAGGGGGATGGACCGACTCGGAGCTCGCCCTGGCGCGTGGAAGCGGGTTCAGGATCGTTCGGGCGGGTCCCCGGACGCTCCGCGTCGAGACGGCCGCCGTGGTCTTTTTGGCCCTCCTTCAGAGCCGCTTCGGAGACCTTTCGTAGCAATCCGCCCGGGGTGTGGTTTTTTCGCCGTTTTCTTGATATGCTTGGTGCTTACTCAGGCCAACCCTCCTGGCCGACGGCGAAGGGTGGAGAGTGTCCGGAGAGCGAATTCTCGTTGTCGATGACGAAGCCGTCGTCCGGGAGCTGACCCAGGAGATCCTCGGGGAAGAGAAATACGAGACCGCGGCCGCGGCGAGCGGCGCGGAGGCCCTGGAGAAGCTCTCGGGTCACCGGTTCGACCTGATCCTGACGGACGTGAAGATGCCGGCCATGGACGGTCTCTCCTTCCTCCGGGAGGCCTCGCTCCTGCAGAAGGGCATGGCCGCGGTCGTGATGACCGGCCACGGCTCGATGGATCTCGTCATCGAGGCGATGCGGAGCGGCGCGAGCGGGTTCGTTCTCAAGCCGTTCACCCGGCAGGAACTCCTCCTCGTCATTCAGGAAGCGTTCAAGAAACAAGCTCTCATCCGCGAAAACATCCGCCTCAAGTCCCTCCTTCCCCTCATCGAGATCGGCCGGTCGCTGCTCACGGAAACGCGCGAGGAGATGATCCTCGAGAGGGCCGTCCGGATCGCACGGGACGAAGCCGCCGCCGACCGCGTCTCGATCATGCTGGAGGAGACGGGAGAGGACGTTCTGCTCATTCGCGCGGCCGTCGGCCTTCCGGACACGATCGCCCGGTCGACGCGCATGAAGCTCGGGGAGGGAATCTCGGGGCGCGTGGCGCTCGGCGCCAGCGGCGTGCTCCTGAACGGCGAGGACGACACGCCTCCCGACCTCCGGAGGCTCCTGCGCGACGGCCAGCTCGGCTCGGCGATCTGCCTTCCCTTCGTGCTCCCCGTCTCGACGATCCGGGGGGTCCTGAACGTCGGGCGGCTCAGGGGCGGGCCGAGGTTCGCGCGGAGCGACGTCGAGATGCTGGGGATCGTCTGCGCCCAACTGGCGGCGGCGATCGCGAATACGCGTCTCTACAGCGCCATCGTCGAGAAGAGCCGCGAGCTGGAGGAGTCGCAGTTCGATTCCATCAAGTCGCTGGCCCAGGCGATCGAGGCCAAGGACGACTACACGGGCGGCCACTGCGACCGCTTGATCGATTACGCGCTCGATATGGCCCGGGAGCTGGGTCTCATGGCCGACGAGACGGATCATCTCAAGTACGCGGCGGCCCTGCACGACATCGGCAAGATCGGGATCAGCGAAACGATCCTCAACAAGCCGGCGCGTCTCACCCCCGAGGAATACGAGGTGATGAAAAACCACGTTCGGAAGGGGGCCGAGATCCTCTCCCAGGTCAAGTTTCTCTCGCCGGTCGTTCCCCTCATCACCCACCACCAGGAGTGGTTCGACGGAAGCGGTTATCCGGACGGGCTTCAGGGGGACGCGATTCCGCTCGGGGCCCGGATCGTCGCCGTTCTGGACACGTTCGACGCCATGACGACGGACCGTCCCTACCGGAAGGCCCTTCCGATCGGAACGGCCCTGGCCGAGATGCGCCGCCAGTCGGGGAAGCAGTTCGATCCCCGGGTGGTCGCGGCTTTCGAGAAGGTCCTGTCCCGGAAAGAAGAGATCGCGCCGGATCCCACCGACTCCTAGTACCAGGAGTCGGTTCGGAGTTCGGAGCGGGGGGCCGGGAGGTCGGTGGGCCGTCTCCGCACTCCGAACTCGAAACTCCGGACTTCCGTCATCCAGGCCTGCCGGGCCTGCGGCGGGGGTGCGCCTCCCCATCCGGCCTTCCGGCCGTCCGATTCGCTCAAAAGCGCGACGTACTCCGCTCCGGATACGAGGGTCAGGGCGAGGTAGAAGACCCAGAACGGAAGCAGGATCAGAGCGGTCAGGGACCCGTAGAGGCAAGACAAGGGGGACGGCAAGACAAGGGGGACGGGCAAGACAAGGGGGACGTTGCGTGCGCCGGGATAAACCGGCATAGAGTAGGGGATGAAAGAGCCCCACGTGAAAGGAGGCGCTGCGGAGTCGAGGCCCCGAGTCATGCGCGGGCGGTCGTGAGGCCGCACGTGAAGCGTT
>JACPZO010000059.1 GCA_016195465.1 Nitrospirota bacterium | reverse complement strand
GTTCGCGCGAAGATGGACGGGGGCGTTCGGCATACGAACCGCTGAGGCCGTTGGGTCTCCGCGGTTTTTTTTCGCCCCCCATTCTTGGTCTGAGCTGCGAAAGGCCGGTGTTAGCCCCGGCCTTTGGGGGTTTCGGAGCAGGAGGGTCATCGTGGCAAGAGGACGGGTCAAGTGGTTCAACGACAAGAACGACAAGAGCGGCGGCCGGGGCTGAAGTCGCCTCCGCCGGAGGAAGGCTCTTCGGTTCCCGGAGGCGCCGACATGGGATGCGGTGGAAAAGCGAAATAAGAATCGGCAGATCCGGCGCCTCCCGGTCCAGTACGGGAAGACCGCGTACGACCACGAAGCGTTCACGAGCAACCTCTCCCCGACCGGATTGTTCCTCCGGACGATGGCGGCCTTTCCTTCCGGAACCAGGGTCCAGGTTCGATTGACGCTCCCCGACGGCCGGGCGCTGGAGCTGGCCGGCGCGGTCATGTGGGCCCGCAAGACCGCTCCCCAGCTCGCCGAATCGATGAAGAGCGGCATGGGCGTCCGCCTCGACCCCTCCGCCCCCGCCTACGCGGCCTATCTCGAGTTCGTGAAGGGAATTGGCGGGGTAATGTAAATCTGCATGTGCTAGGACTTGGCTGGCAGTTTGGCGGCTTGCACGGCGTCCAGACGTTCTCGGGCAGATCGGCAAGAGGCCAGAGAAGTCCACATGGGCACACAGAAGCCGGTCGCGTCGCACATGTTGCTGTGCACACGGAGAATGCCCCATGGATTCACCGCAAGCTTTCCCCTATACTTTGCTATTCTGGACCGGTCTCGGTGAGTTTACAGGGGTCTTTCTTGGGGTCGTCGCCGGGACTCTGGTCACGATACTTACGGGTTAGGCTACCTTCAACCGCTGGACCCCACTCGATCTAAGTGCGGCCTTCGAAGACACGTGTCGCGATCTCCCGCCCGTAGAAGCGCTCGCACAAACGCCGGCGCGCCTCTTCCGGCGGCAGGCCCTTGGGGAGTGAGGCGAGCACGAGAGTCCGCGCCGCGTCGTACATCTGTGCGCCGATGGCCAATCGCTCGGCGCCGGAGAGACTCGCGTATTTCTCGCGAAGCCATCTTTCCAGTTCGGGGGTTGTGTCATTCATGGCGGCATTCCTCCAGCAGATCGGCGATGCCGAGCCGCGCCGACCACTGGGCAAGGTACGCCTCGTCCGCTGCCGAGGCGATCAGGTTGCGCACGTCGCGCAACTGAAGCTCCGACCGGGATTCCTTGGCCCACAGGAGTTTTGACAAGATGAGATCTTCTTTGGCGACGATCCACACTCGAAACCCAGGCAGCTCGATCTGCCGCCGTCGCGTGAACTCCTGGAGCCGATATGGTTCGTTCTTTCGCACGACGGCGTCCACTTTGACAAGACTCGCCAAGTGTACGAGGTTGAACATCCCTGCCGTTTTCAGTTCCCGCTCAAGCTCCTCAAGCGGAGGAACGTAGTAGTCGGATGCGAATCTCTCCCGAAGGCGACCCGCGTCGTGCGGCCCAAGTGCGATCACAATATCAATGTCGCGGGTCATCCGCGGCACGGCATAGTAGTTCATCGCAGTCGAGCCGGTCAGCATATACTCGATCCCCGCCGCCTCCAGCCGCTCGGCAACGTCCTTGAGGACTTCGATTTCCGTGATCATCCGGGGGGCTGGAGCTTCGCCTTGAGGATCTCGTTGACCTTGGCGGGGTTGGCTTTGCCGCCGCTCTTCTTCATCACTTGGCCGACGAAGAAGCCGAAGAGCTTTTCCTTGCCGCCGCGGTAGGCGGCGAGCTCGTTCGGGTTGTCCGCCAGGACCTGCTCGACGACCCGCTCGATCTCGCCCGCGTCCGAGACCTGGACGAGACCCTTCTCCTTCACGACCCCGGCCGCGTCCTTGCCGGACTTGAACATTTCCTCGAAGACCGCCTTCGCGATCTTTCCGCTGATCGTCCCGTTCTCGACGAGATCGAGCATCCCCGCCAGGCGCTCCGGCGTCACGGGCGAGGCGGCGATCTCTCCTCCGGCCTCGTTGAGGAAGCGTGTCAGGTCGCCCATGATCCAGTTCGCGGCGGCCTTCGGCTGGCCGGAGAGCCGGACGGTCTCCTCGAAATAGTCCGCCGCGGCGCGTTCCTCCGAGAGGAAGGCGGCGTCGTACTCCGAAAGGCCGTACTCGCGCGCAAACCTCTCGCGCTTCGCGTCCGGAAGCTCGGGAAGCTCCCGCGCCCACGCCTCGACCTGCGCCCGATCGAGGACGAGCGGGACAAGGTCCGGCTCGGGGAAGTAGCGGTAGTCGTGCGCCTCCTCCTTGCTCCGCATCGAGACCGTGACGCCCCGGGCCGAGTCGAAGAGGCGCGTCTCCTGGACGACCCGCCCCCCTTCCTCGACGACGGCGATCTGCCGCTCGACCTCGCAGGCGATCGCCTGCTTCACGAACCGGAACGAGTTCACGTTCTTGATCTCCGCCTTCGTGCCGAGGGCGTCCGACCCCGCGGGGCGGATGGAGACGTTCGCGTCGCACCGGAACGAGCCTTCCTCCATGTTCCCGTCGCACACGTTCAGGTACCGCAGCGTGTTCCGGACCTTCTTCAGATACGCTACGGCTTCTTCCGGCGTCCGGAGTTCCGGCTCGCTCACGATCTCCATCAGAGGAACGCCCGCGCGGTTCAAATCCACGCGCGAGACATCGGCGCTCCCCTCGTGGATGTTCTTCCCGGCGTCCTCTTCCAGGTGGATCCGGTGCAGGAGGACGTTCCTGACCTCTCCATCGACGACGATCTCGACGCGGCCGCCCTCGCAAACCGGCGACTCGTACTGGGAGATCTGGTACCCCTTGGGAAGGTCCGGGTAGAAGTAATTCTTCCGGGCGAAGCGGCTCTCGGGCGCGATCTTGGAGTGGAACGCGAGACCCGTCTTGACGATGTATTCGACGGCCTTCCGGTTGAGGACGGGGAGAACACCCGGAAGCCCCAGGCAGACGGGACAGGTCTGCGTGTTGGGGGGGGCGCCGAAACGGTTGGCACAGCCGCAGAAGTTCTTCGACTCCGTCAGGAGCTGGGCGTGGACCTCGAGGCCGATGACGGCCTCGTACTTCGACCCGGCGTTCATGCCTTCGCTCCTTCCCCGGCGGCCGGCGGCTTCCTCTTGTGCCATTCGCTCGCCTGCTCGTAGGCGTGGGCCGCGCGAAGGAGCGTCGGCTCGTCGAACGCCTTGGCCAGGAACTGAAGGCCGATCGGGAGGCTTCCCGAAGAGAATCCGCAAGGGAGCGAGAGTCCCGGGACCCCCGCCAGGTTCACGGAGATCGTAAAGATGTCGGAGAGGTACATCTGGAGGGGATCGGCCGTCTTCTCGCCGATCTTGAACGCGGGCGTCGGGGCCGTGGGCGTTACGATCACGTCCACGGTCTCGAACGCCCGGTCGAAGTCCTGCTTGATGAGCGTCCGGACCTGCTGGCCCTTCCTGTAATAAGCGTCGTAGTACCCCGCCGAGAGGGCGTAGGTCCCGAGCATGATCCGCCTCTTGACCTCCGCGCCGAACCCTTCCGCCCGGCTCTTCATGTACATGTCGAGGAGGTCGGAGGGGCGGCCGGCCCTGTAGGCGTACTTCACGCCGTCGAACCGCGCGAGGTTGGACGACGCCTCGGACGTGGCGAGAATGTAGTAGACGGCGACGGCGTACGGCGTGTGCGGAAGAGACACCTCGCGAACGTCCGCGCCGAGACGGCGAAGGACCTCCACGGCATCGCGGACGGCCTTCTCCACCTCCGCGTCCATCCCTTCCAGGAAGTATTCTTTCGGGATCCCGATCCGAAGGCCCCGCACGTCTCCCGTCAGCGCCGCGGCGTGGCTCGGGACCGGCACGTCGGCGGAGGTGGAATCGGCCGGGTCTTTCCCGGCGATCGCATCCAGGATCAGGGCCGCGTCGCGCACGTCCTTCGCCAGCGGCCCGATCTGGTCCAGCGAGGAGGCGAACGCAACCAGGCCGTACCGGGAGACGCGCCCGTACGTGGGTTTGAGTCCGACGATCCCGCAGCAAGCGGCCGGCTGGCGGATCGAGCCGCCCGTGTCGCTCCCCAAGGCGGCGGCGCACATGTCGGCCGCGACGGCGGCGGCCGAGCCGCCCGACGATCCGCCGGGGATCCTTTCCTTGTCCCAGGGGTTCCGGGTGACCTGAAAGGCGGAGTTCTCCGTGGACGAGCCCATGGCGAACTCATCCAGGTTCGTCTTGCCGACGAAGACGGCGCCGGCCTTGTCGAGAGCGGAGACGACCGTGGCGTCGTACGGGGGCACGAAGTTCCCGAGGATCTTCGAGGCGCAGGTCGTCCGCGTCCCTCGCGTGCAGAGGTTGTCCTTGAGGGCGACCGGGATTCCCGTGAGCGGACCGGCCTGCCCGCGCGCGATCCGCTCGTCGGCCGCGGCCGCCTGCTTCCGGGCCGTCTCTTCCATGAGCGTGAGGAAGGCCCGGATGGAGGGATCGACCGCGCGGATGCGCGCGAACGCCCCGTCCAGGACCTCCGCGGCCTTGACCTCCTTCTTTCGAAGAAGGTCCGAGAGCTCGTGAGCGGTTTTCTCGGTCAGGGACAATGGGCGTTCCTCGAGTCTCGAAAGGAGCGTTACAGCCGGCCGCGGCGGGCGATCCGGTTCTTCTCGTCCACGACGATGATCGTCGGCTTGAACTTCTTGAGCTCGTCCTCAGGGTAGAGCTCGTAGCAGAAGATCACGATCCGGTCCCCTTTTTGCCCCTTGCGGGCGGTCGGGCCGTTGAGACAGATCTGCCCCGATCCTTTTCGCCCGGGGATGACGTACGTTTCGAACCGCTCGCCGTTGTTCATGTTCGAGATCATCACCTGCTCGTACGGCAGGATCCCGGCGGCGTCCATGAGCGATCGGTCCACGGTGATGCTCCCCTCGTAGTTCAGGTCGGCGTCCGTGACCGTTGCCCGGTGGATCTTGGCCCTCAGCATGATTCGGTACATGATCTCTCCTCGCGCCTATCTGGATGTTGAAAAAGTCCATCCATGGCTTTTTCAACTACGACTCGGACGAAGTGAATTCGTCCGAGTCCCACAAATTGCGAGACTTGGAAGGTCTCGCAATTTGGCAATCCATCCGTGGACTGCCCAGCAGGGTGTTTTTCAACACCCTGCTATTCAATGATCTTCGGCACCCGGAAGAACTCGCCGTCGGAGTCGGGCGCGTTGGCAAGCGCCTCCACTCTCGGGAGGGAGGGGCGCGCGACGTCGTCCCGCATGACGTTCGAGACGGGAATGACGTGGGACGTCGGCTCGACGTCCTTCGTGTCCAACTCCGAGAGCTTTGCGACGTACTCGAGGATCTTGTCGAGCTGTTCGGTCGTCTTCTCCGCCTCCTCCTCCGTGAGAGCGAGCCGGGCGAGGCGCGCCGCGTGATCGGCTTCCCTCCGCGTGATCTTCATCCGGCCGGCTCCAGGGGGGCGAACTTGAGAGAGAGCTTCTTTGTGCCGACGCGGGAGAACGCGACCGTCACCTTCCGGTCCTCGCCTTCTCCCTCGAACGACCGGATGACGCCCAGGCCGAAGGTCGGATGGGAGACGGATCTCCCGACCGGGAAGGGGTCGGCGTCCGGTTCCGCAGACGCCAAGAAGGCGGCCCGGTCCCGTTCCCCGCGATCCGCGGGCGAGAGGAGGCTGATCCGCTCCAGCAGGTCCTCCGGGATCTCGTCCAGGAAGCGCGACGGGAGGTTCCACTGCGTGGAGCCGTAGATGTGGCGGCTCTCGGCGTACGAGAGATGGAGCTTTTCCATCGCGCGCGTGATGGCGACGTAGCAGAGGCGGCGCTCTTCCTCGAGGTCTTGGGGCGAGTCGGACGACCGGGAGTGCGGAAAGATTCCCTCCTCCATCCCCGTGACGAAGACGACAGGGAACTCGAGCCCCTTCGCGTTGTGCATCGTCATGAGCGTCACCGCCCTTCCGTCCGTTCCGGCCTGTTCGAGGTCCGTGACCAGGGCGACTTGGTCGAGGAACCCCGTCAGCGCCGGCTCGGGCGTCTCCGCTTCGTACTCCGTGACGGCCGTCACCAGCTCCTTCAGGTTCTCGACGCGCATCTGCGTCTCGAGGCTCCGATCGGACTCGAGCTCCTTCAAGTAGCCGGTCTCCTCCAGAACGCGGCGGAGGATCTCGGAGGGGGGCAGGCCCCCGGCCGCATCGCGGAGCGCGGCGAGGAGCTTCGCGAACCCCTCGATCTTGCCGCGTGGGGCGGGGGAGAGGGACGCGACGCAGGACGGATCGCCCAAGGCGCGGCCGAGCGATCCCCCGTGGGCCGCCGCAAGCCTTGCCAGCGTGGCCGGGCCGATCCCGCGGGCCGGAACGTTGATCACGCGCTTGAGCGCGAGGTCGTCGTCGGGGTTGGCGATGAGCCGCAGGTAGGCGATCATGTCCTTGATCTCTTTCCGGTCGTAGAAACGGAGCCCGCCGACGATCCGGTACGGAAGGCCGGCGTTGCGGAACGTCTCCTCGAAGACGCGCGACTGGGCGTTCGTCCGATAGAGGACGACGCAGTCCGAAGTCGTGCCGCCGTCCCCCACGTGGCGCTGAACCGATCGGGCCACGAAGAGGGCCTCCATCCGTTCGTCCGGGGCGGCGACGCGGGCGATCCGCTCGCCGCGGCTCCGGGCCGTCCAGAGCGACTTGGGCTTCCGCGCCGTGTTGTTCCGGACGACGGCCGTGGCGGCGTCCAGGATCTTCTGCGTGGAGCGGTAGTTCTGGTCGAGCGTGACGACGACCGCCTCGGGATAGTCGCGCTCGAACGAGAGGATGTTGGAGAGGTCCGCCCCGCGGAACCGGTAGATCGACTGGTCGTCGTCTCCCACGACGCAGAGGTTCCGATGGGCGGCCGCGAGCGCCCGGACGAGCCGGTACTGCGCGTGGTTCGTGTCCTGGTACTCGTCGACCAGGATGTGGCGGAAGCGGTCCTGCCAGCGGGCCAGCACGTCGGGATTCGACTCGAACAGCCGGACGGCCGTCATGAGGAGATCGTCGAAATCGAGGGTCTGAATGTTCGAGAGGTGCCGCTGGTACATGTCGTAGACGCGGGCCGCCTTCGCGTCCAGGCCGAACGACTGCGTGTTCGACAACCGCTCCGGCCCGATCAGGCGGTTCTTCCAGTCGGAGATTCGGGGGCCGATGGCCCGGGGCGGGTAGAGCGACTCGTTGATGTTGAGTTCGCGCACGCACGCCTTGATGAGGGAGGATCGATCCTGCTCGTCGATGATCGTGAACGCGGGCTTGATCCCCGCGGCGGCCGCCTCGCGCCGCAGGATCCGGACGCACGCCGAATGGAACGTGGAGACCCAGAGGCCGTCGACGGCTTGCCCCAGCAGGCGGCCGATGCGCTCGCGCATCTCTCCCGCCGCCTTGTTCGTGAACGTGACGGCGAGGACCCGCCCGTGCGGCACGCCGCGCGCACGCACGAGATGGGCGATGCGGTGGGTGATCGTCCGGGTCTTGCCGCTGCCGGCCCCGGCCAGGATGAGGAGAGGTCCGGACTCGTGCAGGACGGCCTGACGCTGCGGCGGGTTCAGGTGTTCGAGGAAATCGGTCGCCATGCGCTGCCGAATTTACTCCACCGTCACGCTCTTGGCAAGGTTTCTCGGCTGGTCGACGTCGCATCCCTTCAGGTCCGAGACGTAGTAGGCGAGAAGCTGGAGCGGAAGGGCGAAGAGGATCGGCGTGAGGAGCGGATGGGTCGCGGGAACGTCGAGGACCGCTTCGGCCCTCGCGCGGACCGATTCGTCCGCGCGGTCGGTCACGGCGATGATCCGGCCTCCGCGGGCCCGCACCTCCTCCAGGTTGGAGAGGACTTTCTCGTAGACGGCGTCGTGGGGCGCGAGGACGACGACGGGGACCTGCTCGTCGATGAGAGCGATCGGGCCGTGCTTGAGCTCCCCCGCGGGATACCCTTCCGCGTGGATGTACGAGATCTCCTTGAGCTTGAGCGCTCCTTCGAGCGCCACGGGGAAGTTGATCCCGCGGCCCAGGTAGAGGAAGTCCCGCGCTCCCGCCAGCCGCCTTGCGAGGGCCGCGATCTCGCCCGCGCGGGCCAGGGCCTCCTCCATCCGGAGGGGAATCCGGATGAGGTCCTCGAGAAGGCAGCGGGCCGCGTCGTTCGTCAGCGTCCCGCGTCCCCGAGCGAGGCGGACGGCGAGGAGGAAGAGGGCCGCGAGCTGCGAGGTGAAGGCCTTCGTGGACGCGACGCCGATCTCCGGGCCGGCGTGCGTGTAGATGACCGCGTCGGCTTCCCGCGTGGCCGTGCTCCCGACGACGTTGCAGATCGTGACGGTCTTCGCCCCGCGGCGGCGGGCTTCGCGCTGGGCCGCCAGCGTGTCGGCCGTTTCGCCCGACTGCGTGATAGAGACGAAGAGAGTGCCGGGGGGGACGAGGGGGTCGCGGTAGCGGAACTCGGAGGCGATGTCGACCGTCACGGGAAGGCGGGCCAGCGACTCGATCCAGTAGCGCGCGATGAGGCCCGCGTGCCAGGACGTCCCGCACGCGACGATGACGACCTGCTCGATGTCCCCGACCGCTCCCTCGTCGAGCATGAATCCCTCGATCTCCACCTCGCCGCGCTCGAGCGAGTAGCGGCCGAGGAGCGTGTCGGAGAACGAGCGGGGCTGTTCGTGGATCTCTTTGAGCATGAAGTGCTTGTACCCGCCCCGCTCCGCCATCACGGGGTTCCAGTCGATCCGCGTGGAGGTTTTCGGGCGGCGCTCTCCCTCGAGGCCGGTGACCTCCACGCCGCTCGCCGAGAGGATCGCCACCTCTCCGTCGTCAAGGAAGATCACGTCGCGCGTGTAGGGGAGGACGGCCGGGACATCCGACGCGAGGAACGACGCGTCCGCCCCGAGGCCCACGATGAGCGGGCTCCCGTTGCGGGCCCCCACGACGAGGCCGGGCTCGCTCTCGGACATGACGCCGATGGCGTACGTGCCCCGGACCTCGGCCAAGGCCGCCCGGACCGCCTCGGGCAGGGCGAGACCGCGCTTCGACTGGCGGTCGATCAGGTGGCAGAGGACCTCTGTGTCTGTCTCGGAGGAGAAGGACCGCCCTTCGCCGAGGAGCTCCTTCTTGAGTTCCATGTGGTTCTCGATGATGCCGTTGTGGACGAGGACAAGGCCGCCCACGCGGTGAGGGTGGGCGTTCGCCTCCGAGGGGGGGCCGTGCGTCGCCCAGCGGGTGTGGCCGATTCCCGTGGAGCCCTGGAGCGGCTCCTGGGAGACGACCTTCTCCAGGTTCGCGAGCTTGCCGGTGCTGCGCCGGAGCTCGATGCGCCCCGTTCCGTTCAGGACGGCGAGTCCGGCCGAGTCGTACCCGCGGTACTCAAGGCGCTTCAGGCCGTCCAGGAGGATGGGCACGCTGTCGCCAGGTCCGATGTATCCGACGATTCCGCACACTGAGGGGCTGGTCTCCTATTGCTGGTCAATGGTCAATGGTCAATGGTCAATGGTCAATGGTCAATGGTCAATGGTCAAAAAGGGGCTTCCGTCCCTCCCCAACTCCGAACTCCGAACTTCTCTACAGCCTCCGGTCGGCCAGGGAGAGGAGAGACTGGACCTCCTCCATCCACGCCTCCGTCTCGGCGGCGGAACGCTTCGTCGGGGCCGACTGCACCCAGTGAAGGAAGCGCGTCTCGTCCAGGATCCGCCGGAGAAGGTCCGGGAGCGAAAGGGCCTGGTAGACGGAAGAGAGCCGCCGGACGAACGCCACGAACTCCTCCAGGCGCTCCATCTTCGCCTCGGGGATCTCGCGCGCCAGGAGCTCCTTGAACTTGGAGAAGAAGGCTTCCTCGTACGAGACGGCGAAGCGCTCGAACTTCCCGATGAGCGGCATCTCCGCGAGCTCGTCGAACTCGACCGGCTTGCGGCGGGCGGGCGGCTTCTTCC
Organism: Nitrospirota bacterium; assembly: GCA_016195465.1. Taxonomy (GTDB): domain Bacteria; phylum Nitrospirota; class RBG-16-64-22; order RBG-16-64-22; family RBG-16-64-22; genus RBG-16-64-22. The sequence goes on along the minus strand of JACPZO010000059.1, from coordinate 9,009 downwards.
CGGACGCGATCTTTCCCTCGCGCCGGGCCTTGACGTACTCCTCCCGGTTCATCTGCGGGACCCGGCTGATCGCGAGGGCCCGTGGCGGGACGTCGTCGGTGACGGTCGTCCCGGCGGCCACGAGGGCCCCCCGGCCCACGGTGACGGGGGCGATGAGTTGAGTGTCGCTGCCGATGAAAGCCTCGTCCTCGATCGTCGTGGGGTGTTTCTTCCGGCCGTCGTAGTTGCAGGTGATCGTCCCGGCCCCGATGTTGACGCGCTTTCCGATCGTGGCGTCGCCCAGGTAGGAGAGATGGTTCGCCTTCGTGCCGGGCCCGAGCGTCGATTTTTTCACCTCCACGTAGTTCCCCACGCGGACGTCCTCCATGAGGACCGAGCCGGGGCGAAGATGAGCGAACGGGCCGACGACCGCGCCGCGGCCGACTTGGCTTCCGACGACGACGGTCGAGTCGCGCACCGCGGCGTCGTCCGCGATCGTCGAGTCGGCGATCCGGACGTGCGGTCCGATGAGGCAGTTCCGCCCGATCGTCGTCCGTCCCTCGATCGTCGCGCCGGGATAGATCGTCGTGTCCGGTCCGAACGTCACCGTCGCGTCGATGTACGTGGAGTCCGGGTCGATGACCGTGACGCCCTCGAGCATCAGCGTCTCGATGATCCGGCGGCGGAGGACCCGTTCCGCCCGGGCGAGGTCGATCCGGTTGTTGATCCCCTCGGTCTCTTCCGGGTTCGTCGCGAAGACGGAGGCCACGGCCTTGCGCTGGTCGACGGCGATCTTTACCACGTCGGTCAGGTAGTATTCCTTTTTGGCGTTGTCGTTCTTCACCTTCTCGAGCGCCTCGAAGAGGAAGGACGCGTCGAAGCAGTAGACGCCGGTGTTGATCTCCTGGATCTGGCGCTCGACGGGCGTCGCGTCCCGCTCCTCCACGATCCGGGTGACCCTTCCCTCGACGTCGCGCACGATCCGCCCGTATCCGCGCGGGTCGGGGATCGTCGCGGTGAGGAGCGTCGCGTCGGCGTTCTGCCCCTTGTGCGTCTTGATGAGCTGGCCGACCGTCCCGGCCGTGAGAAGGGGCGTGTCGCCGCACAGAACGAGGATGGTTCCCCGCGACTTGGACAGGATCGACTTGACCTGGAGGACGGCGTGGCCCGTGCCGAGCTGCTCCGCCTGGGAGACGATCTCGACCTTCCTTCCTTCCAGCGCCTTGCGGACCTCCTCTTTCTGGTGGCCGACGACGATGATCGTCCGGGCGACGCCGAGCTTGTCGAGGAGATCGAGGGGATACTGAATCATCGGAAGACCGGCGACCGGATGGAGGACCTTGGGCTTCTGCGACTTCATCCGTGTTCCCTGGCCCGCGGCCAGAATGACAGCCACCATGCGCTGCATCGCTCTACCTCCCTGTGGGGGTGCCGGCGCCGGCCATCGCGTCGGACGGGAACAGAGACCGGGCATTCAGGTCCGAAGGGGTCGCCGTGCCGCCCGAGAGGACCAGGCGGATTCCCTCTTCGATCGAGATCCCGGGATCGAGGACTTCGGACGAGCGGAAAAGGACGATCTCGCCGATGTAGAGGTGGTTCGTCGGGATGAAGACGGCCAGGACGGGGTCGACGGAGCCGTCCGGGCGCCGGATGGTCGACCGGTCCGTGAGAAACCCGAACGAGTAGACGCCCGGGCGGGGATACTCCACCATGACGAACTTCTTGAAGGCCGTCTTGTTCGTGGGATTGAAGGCGTCGATCAACTGCTTGACGGCCGTGTAGACGTTCTTGAAGATCGGGATCTTGAGCAGGAGGCGCTCGCCGAAATCGAGAAGGCGCTTGCCCACGACCGTCGTCGCCACGATCCCCACGAGGAAGACGATCACGAGACTCACGAGGAAACCGAGGCCGGGGATCGCCTCGCCCACGATTCTCTTGAGCGGATCTCCGAGGAGCCGGTCGATCACGTTGAAGAAGGAGACGATCGCCGCGATCGTCAGGACGAGCGGGACGACGATGAAGAGGCCGGTCAGGAACCGCGCCTTGAAATGGCCGGTCAAGGATTCAATCATCGAGGACCTCTGTTTCTAAAGACGCATATGTTAGCCCGTTTGCGCGAGGCGCGCAAGTCCCGCAACCTGCCGTCAGTCAAGGAGTTTCGCGGGCGGCCCGGTTGGTCGAAACCGGGCGCCTAGCGGGCATGCGTGTGGTATAGTCTCGGTCGCCGGCGGTTCGTGAACGGCGAAGAGCGAAACGATCCCGGAAATCGGAGCGGGCCTGACATGCCTGCGCGCCTCAACGCCTCGCACGGGACGCAAGCCGGCCACGCGCGCGTGATCCGGTCGCTCCGCCTCCTGACCCGGCGGACCGGAAAGCCGATCGGCATCCTCCTCGATCTCCAAGGGCCGCGGATCCGCGTGGGGAGGCTCGCGGCCCCCGTCTCTCTCAAGATCGGCGAGCGCGTGATGCTGGCCGCCGGCGGTCTCGGGAACGAGCGGGAGGCCCGGCGCGCCGGCGATCTCGTGATTCCGTGCAGTTACCGGGGGCTCGCGCGCGACGCGAAGCCGGGCCATACGATCTTCATCGACGACGGGCGGATCCGCCTGGCCGTGGAAGAGACGCGGGGGGAGAAGGTCGTCTGCCGCGTCGAGGCCGGCGGAATGCTCACGTCGAACAAGGGGATGAATCTTCCGGGCGTCCCTCTCCGCGTGCCGACCGTCACGCCCAAAGACCTCGAAGACCTCGCGTTCGGGCTCCGGCAGGGCGTCGATTTCGTCGCTGTTTCCTTCGTCCGCCGGGGCGCCGAGGTGGCGGGGCTCAAGCGGAGGCTGGCCCGCGCCGGGGCGGAGACGCCGGTCATCGCGAAGATCGAGAAGCCCGAGGCCATCGACGATCTGGACGCGATCCTGGAGGCGGCCGACGGTCTCATGGTCGCGCGGGGCGACTTGGGCGTGGAATTTCCGCCCGAGAAGGTGCCCCTTCTCCAGAAGGAGATCATCGCGCGGGCCAACGCGGCCAGGAAGCCGGTCATCACGGCGACTCAGATGCTCGAATCGATGATTTCGAGCCCTCGGCCGACGAGGGCCGAGGCCTCCGACGTGGCGAACGCGGTCTTCGACGGGACGGACGCCGTGATGCTCTCGGGCGAGACGGCGGCGGGGCAATATCCCGTGGAGGCAGTCCAGGTGATGGACCGGATCGTCCGCGAGGCGGAGGCGGGGTTTCTCTCCCGCAAGCGGGAGGAGAGAATCGAGTCGGGTGGGACGCTGTCCGCCGCCGAGGCCGTCACGATCGCCGCCGCGCGGATCGCCCGCCAGTCGGGTGCCCGGGCGATCGTCGGCTTCTCCCAGTCCGGGCTCACGGGCCGGCTGGTGGCCTCGTCCCGGCCGGAGATCCCCGCGTACGTTTTCACGCCGCGGGCCGACACATGGTTCCGCATGACCCTTTGCCGAGGCGTCGTCCCCCTCCGCCTCTCGTTCATGGCGAATACGGACCGGCTCATCGATTCGGCCATCCGTGGACTGCGAAAGGCGGGGAGGGTGAGGAAGGGGGACCGGCTCGTATTCATCATGGGGGCCCCTCCGTCGAGAAGGGGGACGACGAACCTTCTCAAGCTCCACGAGGCCTGATTCTTAGCCCGAGGCCGAATTTTTCTTTCACCGCCTTCTCCGATCGGGAAAAATCGTGTAATATTGAGGATATCCATACGGCGCCGATATGGGGTCATTCGGGCGGGGGGGGTTGCATGACACGGGAGCTGGCGGGGCATCGATTCCAGCCCGGACGGGACCGCGACATCGAGGACGCTCTCTCGGGGAACGACCCGAAGGTCCTGAACGAATGGGCGTTCTACTACTTCAACACCGACCAGGTCGAGGAGGCGATCGAGTGCTTCCTCAAGATCAGCGACATCGACGCCGGTTTCCCGGCGGTCCACTTCAACCTGGGGAGCGCTTTTTTGCGCGTGGGCCTCGTACCGGAGGCCCTCCGGGAGTTCGGGCTCGCCGCCGCGCGGGACCCGGGCGACCCGGAGATCCCGTATCGGACGGCGATCTCGCTGAATGTCATGGACAGAAACGACGAAGCGATCGAGGCGCTGGGCCGGGCTATCTCCCTCAAGGCCGACTACGCCGACGCGCATCTTCTCCGCGGGTCGATCCTGGCCAGTCCATCCATGGCTTTTTCAGCCACGACTTGCGCGAAGTGAATTCGCGCAAGTCTTTCAAATCGCTTGACTTCAAATCTTCGCGATTTGGCGGTGCATCCCTGCACCGCACGCAAGCTGCTGTTTTTCAGCAGCCTGCTAAGGCCGGCGGGGGACGGGCCGAGCGGGGCGCCGGTCCTTCCACGGTTTTTCCCTTCCCCGCGGCCGACCTTGACGGACGCGGGGTGGCGGACGCGTGATCTCCTTTGGGCAGGACTCTTTCCTTCCGCTGGAACGCGCCGTTCGGCGGGAGTGGGTCGCGACAAACGGCCGGGGGGCGTACTGTGCCGCCTCCGTCCTGGGGGCCAACACGCGCCGGGAGCACGGTCTCCTCGTGGTCCCGGGGACCGACGGAAAAGATCGCGTCCTTCTTTCGGCGATCTCCGAAACGATCTCGTCGGGCGGCCGGGAGTACGATCTCTCGACGCGGTTCTATCCGGACGCGGTCTTTCCGGAAGGGTACAAGAACCTTCGCCGGTTTTCCCGCTACTTCTTTCCCACGTTCACGTTCGTCTGCGGGACCACGATGGTCGTTAAGACGGTCCTCATGCTCCATGGAGAGGAGACAGTGGTCATCCAATACACAGTTCACGCCCGCACGGGTCCCGCGACCCTGACGATCGAGCCCCTCGCGGTCTGCCGGGAGGCCGGCGAGCTCTCGCGCGAGAGGGAAGGCTTCCGCTGGGAAGAGGGGCACGTCGTCTCGGACCAGGGTGAGTCGGTCTGGTTGCTCGCGCCCGGGTTCTCCTTCGCGGCCGATCCATGCTGGAACAGGAGGGTCTCGTATCCGGCCGACGCGGGGGCGGGAGAGGAAGATCTCTACCGGCCGGGGCGCTTCACGGCCACGGTGGAGGGGAGAGCGACCCTGGCGTTCGCCGCGTCGGCCGCCTCCCTGGGAGAGCTCGACATCGAGACGGCGTTCCTCCGGGAGATCGCCCGGCGGGACGCGCTCCTCGAGCGGGCGAGCGCGCGGGACGACGTGGAGCGGGAGCTCGTTCTCGCCGCCGATCAGTTCATCGTGCGGGATTCAGAAGGCCCGCTCATCCGGACGGGCTACTACGCGGGCTCCGAGACGGGGGCGGAGACTCTCGCGGCCGCGCCGGGGCTCCTGATTGCCACGGGGCGATACGAGGAGATGAAAGAGCTTCTCCTCAGGGAGGGGGGGCGCATTCGGAGCGATCCCTTTCCCCGTCTCCCGGGAGGGGGCGGGACGTTCTGTGCCGACAGGCCGCTGTGGTTCGCCCTCGCGGGCTACCTGTACGTCCGGGAATCGGAGGACGCCGAGTTCATCCGCCGGTTTTTTCTGCCGATCCTGGACGACATCGTCGACCTCCTCGCCACCGGCGTTGGGAAGATCCGGATGGGCGGCGATGGACTGCTGGAGGCCGCCGGCCCGGACATCCGGACGACGTGCGACCTTCTCCACGCCGATCCCGCGGGCGCTCCGGCCGGGGCGCACCTTCCGGTCGACCTCTCCCTTCTGTGGTACAGCGCGCTCCGGGGATTCGTCGAGCTGGCCGACCAGAACCGATGGCCGGGCCGGGGCTGTTCCCTCCTGGCGGAGAAGGTCCGCCTGGGCGTGAACAAGGAGTTCTGGAACGACGCGGAAGGGAGTCTCGCGGCCCGAATCGAGAACGGCGTGCCGGTGCCGACCGTCACGCCGTGTCAGCTTCTCGCCGTCACGCTTCCGTTCCGGGTCCTTCCCGGACTTCGGGAACAGCGGCTGGTCACGGCCGTTCATCGGCTTCTCGTGGCGCCCGTCGGACTCTGGCCGAGGCCGCACGTGGGGGGAAACGACAACCTGCCGCACGACGCGGGCGCGCTGACCTGTTTCTGGGGGACCTTTCTGTCGGCTTATCTCACCGCCTTTGGCGACGAGCCGGACGCGGAGGCGGTCGTTTCCCTCTTCCTCGAATCGCTGGGCGAGCGGCTCCGCGAAGGGATGCTCGGGTGCCTTCCATCCGCCTACCGCGAGGCGGGCGCGTGGGTCCCGGCCGGCCGGCCGGCGTACGCCCTGGCCGTCGCGGAGGTCCTGGCGGCCAAGAAGCGGACGAGCGCCCGGCCCGCGGCGGTGACGGCGGCCGGGCGGACGGTCTTGACCAGGTCGGAGCCGGTCGAATGAGCGGCCTGCTCGACATCTGTCTCCACGGCCAGGTGGACACGGCGATCTCCTACCACGCGACGATCGCCGGGGCGGACCTTGGGTCCCGTTTCTTCCACGAGACGATCGACGTGGGGGGGGAGCCGGCGACGCGCTTCTTCTCCGGCGGGAACGAGATCGTCCTGGGACAGCGGGGCGTCTCCTACCGGGGGAACGGGGGGGCGTTCTGCGAATACATGTTCGGCGTCGAGCAGTCCTTGACCGACCTGATGAGGCCCGACGTCAAGAACCGGCTGGTCATCTTCGGCGCCTACTTCGCCCCGATCCTCAAGCGGATCATCTTCACCGACCGGACGGAGGGAAGCGACTCCTACGACCAGGTCTTCCTGAACGGCAACGCGCTCGTCAACTACTACTTCTTCGTCCAATGGAACGTGGGGGGGCGGCTTCGCTACCAGCAGGAGATCCTTCTGCGCCGCGTCGGCCGCGTGCTCAAGCGCACGGCGAACGTCGAGCAGGGGAACGACACGGCGCTGGCCCAGGAGATCCTCGCGGAGATCGGCGATCCCCGGGCCCTCCTCTTTCTCTTCCGCCTGACCCACATTCCCCACAAGCAGTACGCCGATGCGGTCCGCGACGGCATGGCGCGGGAGGGGAGCGGGAAACCGGGGGAGCGAGCCGAGATGCTCGCGTCCAACCACACGATCGACCTCTACCAGCAGGAGAGGATCAATATCGACGCGGTCTACCGGATCCCGGAGAACCGTGTCCTGGTGGACCAGTACCGGGAGATCCTCATCCAGCTCCGGGGCAAGGAGAACGCCGACCCGAAGGCCGTCGCCCAGCTCTCGCGCCTGCGGACGCTGGCCATCCGCCAGAAGGTCCCGAGTGCCCTTTTCGACTCGCTGGACGAGCGCCTTCTGACCGGCAAGGAGGTCGCTCCCGCGTCCGAGCCGGCCTACCTGCGCGAGACGCGGGCCATCCTGGAGGGGCTGTTCCTCCGGAGGCGGGGCGTCTCCGACCGAATCTCGGCCGAAGACCTTCTCAAACTGCTCAAGGCTAAACAGCAGGCCGTCGTCTCCCGGGACCTGTCGTTCGAGGAGATACTCCTGCACACCTGCCGGGCGGCGGACGAACAGCAGGTGGAGGATGATGCCTCGTTCCTGGAGTCGTTCGGCGAGATCGTAACCTACTTCGACCGGTTCGACCAGACGTCGAACACGATCAACCGCATGGCTTTCATCGAAGGGTCCGATCTCTCCGAGCCGGCGCTCCGGGGTCTGCTGGGACACCGGCAGGCGTTCGAGGCGATCGAGGCCGGCATTTTTCACGCGCTCTTCATCGATCCGATCCGCCGCGACGCCTATCTGACGCGCTACGGCGCCCGAAAGATCCAAGCCCTCGTTCTGGGTCTCGCCGGTCTCGTCCGCGGCGACCTCTCGGTCCGGGACGTGGTCGGAGAGATCGGGAAGGCCGCCGAGGAAGAGAGGCTCTACGGGCGGATCCGCCAGTACGTCAAGGAGCGCGTCCAGACGACGTACGCCGAGCTGTTGGCGAAGGACGAGCTCGACGCGTTCCTCCACGACCTGACGAACGTTCTGATGGCCAAGAAGCTGATCGGCAGGGAGATCCCCCTGAGCCTCGTTCAACGGGTCATCCTCGATCTCAAGAAGGAGGCCTTCTACGTCAACCAGCTCCTCCCCCAGGTCCTGTCCGCCCGGCACGGGGGCCTCCGCGAGGACTTCATCCAGAACAGCGGCCTCGACCGGTTCTACGTGGAGGAGCTGGAGCGGGAATACTGCGAGGTCAACAAGATCGATCCGGCCGCCCTGGACGCGATCCGTCGGTAAGCCGGCGCGCGCGCCGCTCCCCGCTCATTTTCCCGTGGACTCGCCGGGGCGGAATTTGTATAGTTCCACCCGTTTGTCCGCGGGGTTTCGTCCCGCCCTCTTATCCCTAGCACCCACGGGTTCCGCCAAGGCTGCTTGACAATCCGGGTCCGGCCACGATGACGCGTGAATCGACTCTAAAGCGAACGCCGCTCTACGCCGTCCATCGGGCGGCCGGCGCGAAACTCGTCGACTTCTCCGGATGGGAGATGCCCCTCCAGTACCAGCGCGCGGCGGACGAGGTCAAGGCCGTGCGGACGGCGGCGGGACTGACGGACGTCTCGCACCTGGGCCGGATCGAGGTCCGCGGGCCGCGGGCCAAGGAGTTCCTCGACGTGGTCACGTCGAACGACGTGGCGGCGCTCAAGACCGGGCAGGCTCATTACTCGTTCGTCCTCAACCCCGACGGGGGAATCCTCGACGACATCGTCATCTACCGGGCGGAGCCGCTCCTCTACATCGTCTGCTGCAACGCGTCGAACAGCGAGAAGCTCGTCCGCTGGTTCGGGAAGCACGGGGGAGACGCCTCGTTCGTGGAAGACGTCACGATGCGCGACGCCCTGATCGCCCTGCAGGGGCCGTCTTCCTTCCTCATCCTGCAGACGTTCGTCGATTTCGATCTCAAGAAGCTCGCCCTCTACCACATCCGCCGGACGACGATCATGGGCGAGAAGACCTGGCTCGCCCGGACAGGGTACACGGGCGAGCGCGGGTACGAGATCTGGATGCCCGGCCCAAAGGCCGCGGAGCTGTGGGACAGCCTCATGGAGGCGGGGGAGTTCAACGGCCTCGTTCCCGCGGGCCTCTCGGCGCGCGACCTGCTCCGCCTGGAGATG
>JACPZO010000065.1 GCA_016195465.1 Nitrospirota bacterium | reverse complement strand
GGCGATCAGCGTGTTCATGTTCGTCGTGCCGTGCCGCGCGGCCGACCAGGCGCCGGCGTAGAAGGGCCGGGCGACCCAGAACTGGATCGGCGTCGCGAGGACGAACTGGAGACCGACGGAGAGACCCCGCGGGATTTCGAACAGGAGAACGGCGAGCCCCAGCATCTCCCACGAGGAAAGAAGGAAGAGGGGAACGACAAGGACGGTGCCGGCGGCAAGGCGCCGCCGAAGACGGTCGACCTCCTCGCGGCGGAGGCGGGCTTCCTTTTCGAGGAGGTCCTCTTCAGCCAAATCCAGGACCCCGTAGCCGGCCCCCTCGATGACTTTCTTCATGTCGGCCGCACTCGCCAGACGGCCGATGTACCGGACGGCGGCCTTCTCCGTCCCCAGGTTCACCGAGGCCGACACAACGCCGGGCAACTGGGCGAGCGCCCCTTCGATCTTTGCGACGCAGGATGCGCACGACATGCCGAGGATCGGGAGGACGATCTCATCGGTCCGGGCGTCGTACCCGAGGCCTTTGACGGCGGCAAGGACCGCCGGAAACCCAACGACGGCCGGATCGTACGTGACGCTGGCTTGCCCGGCCGCGAAGTTGACCTCCGCGCCGCTCACGCCGGGCAGGCTGTTGAGCCCCCCCTGGATCCGCGAGGCGCACGCCGCGCACGACATTCCCGAAACCGGGAAGGTGACGGTCCGCGTCACGCCTCGATCCCGCGGATGAAGGCGGCGGTCTCCTCCGGCACCGCCGAGTTGATGTAGATTCCCGAACCCATCTCGAAACCCGCCACGTGGCTGACCCGGGGAACGATCTGCATGTGCCACAAGTAGTACTCCTCCACCTCGTCCTTGAACGGGACGGTGTGGATGATCGCGTTGTAGTCCGGGTTGTCTAGACCCTTGTGGAGTTTCAGCAGGACGATCCGGAGGACGCGGGCGAACTCCTTCGCCTCGCCGATCGAGATCTGGCCGAACGCCGACTGCCGGACCTTCGGGAAGATCCACGTCTCGAACGGGGAGCGGGAAGCGAAGGGATGGAACGCGACGAACCGGTCGCTCTCGTGGACGACCCGGCTCCCGGTTTTCTGCTCGACGATCAGGACGTCGCAGTAGATGCACTTTCCCGTGTTGTCGTAGTACTGGATGGCCACGTCGAGCCGGCGCCGGACGGCCGCGGGCACGATCGGCGTGGCCACGATCTGCGAATGCGGGTGCTCGATCGACGTCCCCGCCCGCTCGCCGTGGTTCTTGAAGACCGTCACGTACTTGAACCGCGGGTCCTCGCGCATCTGGAGGTACCGGTCCCGGTACATGAGGATAATCTCCTCCACTTGCTGGGGGGGCATCAAGGCCATGCTCAAGTCGTGCCGCGGGGCCTCGACGATGATCTCGTGCTTCCCCACGCCGTCCATCCGGCGGAAGAGACCGAACTCGTCCTTCCGCTCCATCGACCCTTGCATGTTCAAGGCGGCGAACTTGTTGGCGATCGTGCGCACCCACCATCCGGGCCCGTTCGGCGCGCCCGATCGGTAGGCCCACTCCTCCGCGGGCGTCATCGACTCGTTCCCCTCGCAAAAGGGGCAGTCCGGGCGGTACGGAGGCAGAAGCTCGACCGGCCCCTTCGATCGGGTAAAGTGGTTCGGACGCTTCGCGCGCTCGTGGGCGATGATCACCCAGTCGTTCGTCGTGGGATCCTGGCGAAGCTCGGACATTCTTCAGATCCGCTTCATGGGTGAGTGATTGATCGGATCGCCGGCGGTACAAGGCAACGAATCGCCGGGCTGGTAATGTTTCCGATTCACCGATTCACCCATTCACCGATTCACCGCCACTAGAAGCGGTACTCCAACAAGCTCTTCAGCGTGAAATCGTCGGCGTCCCGCGTATAGCCCACCGCCGCGCCCACCTCCCACGAGAGCCGCTTGTTCACTCTCCACTTGAAGGTCGGGACCACGTAGTGCTTCTGTTTCGGCGTCGGGTCCCGGTCCCGGATCTCCCCGATCCCGCCGTGGAGCTCGATCCCCGCGCTGACGCTCGGCGAGACCGGACGATAGGCCCCCGCGGCGTAGGCGAACGACAGACCGTCGGTCACGTTGGGACCGCTCGTCTTCTTCTCGAAGATCGGGTTGAGGCGCACGTTCCAGATCCCGAAGAACTGCTCGAAGATCATCCGGACCTCGACCTGCTCGTAGCTCCGGTACCAGTTTTCCGGGAAATCGTAAACCACGTGAAAGGCGAGACCGGCCCCGGAAGGGGAAACGTCCAGGACCTTTGTCCGGAGCAGGAACCGCGCCTGCGCGTAGCGCAGAGAGCCTTCCTTGGTATCCTCGAAATCCCCGAAGACGCCGAGCGTCCATCGATCGGAGAAACTGTAATCTATCTCGACGGTGTGGCGCCACAGGCGATCGGCCGAATCCTTTCCTCCCGCAACCACGTAGTCCGCCCAGTAGACCGCCTCTGTTTCGCCGCGCGCGGGCGCCTCGACCCCGTACACTTTGAATCCCCGCGCGGCGGCGTCCGGGGCCGCCGACAAGAGCGAGACCGCCGACGCGAGAAGGACCGCCCCCAGGCGTCTCATGAGCGTCTCCTTCGCTGCGGGCGTCCGCCCGGTCTCCCTGCTCCGCCCCTCGGAGAGGCCGCGGACTCCCCGGCCCTCTCCCGCAAGGCATGGCCAACCTCGACGAACATCTCCTCGGCGGCCCATTCGACCGGGATCTTGTGCCCGATCAACTCCTCGATCGCCTCCAGGCCGAACACGAACTCCTCGCACGCCAGCGAGATCGCCGTCCCTTCCGCGCCCGCCCGGGCCGTGCGGCCGATCCGGTGGACGTAGTCCTCCGGGTCCTGGGGGAGATCGTAGTTGATCACGTGGGTCACGCCCTCGATGTGCAGCCCCCGCGAAGCCACGTCCGTAGCCACAAGAACCGGGAGCTGTCCCTCCTTGAAATCGCTCAACATCCGGAGGCGCTTCTTCTGCGGAATGTCGCCCGTGATCGCCCGCGTCTCGCGGCCGAACCGCGTCAGGCGCTCGGCCAGCCGCTCGCCCTGCCTTTTCGTGTTGACGAAGATCAGCGTCCGGTCCGGGGCCTCCCGCTGGAGAATGCCGAGCAGAAGCGGGAGCTTTTCCCGCCGCTCGACGTGGTAGAGGACCTGCTTCACCCGCTCGGCCGTGACCTGCTCCGGAGAAACGGAGACTTTCTCGGGATTGTTCATGTGCTCATACGAGAGCTCCATCACCCTCGCGGACAATGTCGCGGAGAAAAGCATCGACTGGCGCCGGTCGTACTTGGGCATCCGCCTCAGCATGTACCGGAGGTCCGGGATGAACCCCATGTCGAACATCCGGTCCGCTTCGTCGATCACCAGGACCTCGATCCCGTCGAGCGTGTAGACTTTCTGCTTAAAGTAGTCGATCAGCCGGCCCGGCGTCCCGACGAGGATGTCGAGGCCATCGGCCAGCATCTTCCGCTGCTTTTCGTAGTCCACCCCTCCGTACACCGCCCCGATTCGGAGCCCCGTCCCCTCCCCGAGACCCGCCGCGTCCGCCTCGATCTGCACGGCCAGCTCCCGGGTGGGCGCCACGATCAGGGACCGCGGTCCCGGCTTCCCCGCCTTTCTCGCCGGGGGGTGCGCGAGGAGTCTCGTCATGATCGCGATCAGGAACGCGGCCGTCTTCCCCGTCCCCGTCTGGGCCTGCCCCGCCACGTCCCGCCCCGCGAGCGAGATCGGAAGCGTCCTCTCCTGGATCGGCGTCATCCGGACGAACCCGAGCCGGTCGATGTTGCCCTGCACGACCGGATGGATCGGTATGTCGTGGAACGATTTTCCGACGGCCGCATCCGGGCCGTGAACCTCTTCGGCAATCCCAGTTTTCATCATCTCCCCTGCCTTCCTCCCATTCGCGTGAGCTTCCGAGTCCCTTCGACCCTTTGACCCTTCGACCCGTCGACCCTTTCGACGTCCCGATTCACCGATTCGCTCGTTTTCCAAGGTTCAACCACCGATTGCTCTGTGCCTCTGTGCCTCTGTGCCTCTGTGGCTTTCTTCCCGATTCCCCCTTCATTGCTTTGGAATCGGGACCGTGCCGAGAATGTACTTCAAGTCCTCGTCCTCGAACCGGACCCCGCCGCCGACGAAGAAGTTGTCCCGCTTCCGGTTCAGGAAGTTGTCCCATCCCACGGTCGCGAAGAGGTACTTGAACATGGAGTAGCTCGCCGCCGCCTTCATGTGAACGCGCTTGTTGTCCGTTTCGTCCGAAGAGAACCTCCAGGCGTCCACCGACAGCCGCAGATCGTCCTTCAGGAGGTAGGCGTCCCCGCCGAGGCCGAACTCGGATTCCGTCAGCCCGATCCGGAGGGCCAGGGGCCCCCAGCGCCGGCCGAACTGGGCGGTGAACGCGAGCTTGTCTTCGAACTTGACTTCCTTCGCGGTGTCGGTGGTCGTCGCTCCCCCGTCCGTCCGCGTCGTGGTGGTCGTCGTCTCCGTCCGCTTCCCCTTGGGGTCCTTGATAACCTCGAAGATGTACGACTTGTCGTCTCTCGGCTGGAGCGTCAGGCCGAAGTACCCCTTCGTGTCCCGGTCCTGATGCTGGTATTCGCCCCGAAACGAAACGAACGTCCTGAACCGCTCGGTGCGAGTGATGTACCGGTTGATCCCGTCGGCGGCGTTCGTGACCTGCGTATAGAGCTTGTCGTCCGTCATCAGCTTGCCGACCGTCCCCTCGCCCTTGTCGATTCTCTTGGCGATCCGGTCGACCGACGCCAGAACGTCGTCGAGCTTCTCCGACGCCCTCTTGACGTTCGCCAGCGCGTCCTTCGCCGGTCCGCGGTTCTCGTCGAGGATCGCCCTCAGCGAGGAGGATGCCTCCCTCAGATCCTTCGACAGGGCCGGCCAGTCCTCCTTCACGGTCCCCGAGACCGCCTCCAGGTTGTCGATCGTGTTCTTGATCGCTTCCTTGTTCTGGACGACCAGCGTGTCCATGTTCTTGGAGAGGTTCCGGAGGTTGGTGACGATCGCCCGGAGGTCCTCCTTTCCTTCCTTCGTTCCGAGGACCTCGTTGAGCGTCCGCGTCACGCCCTTGAGGTCTTCGCCCACGTCGGTGAAGACGGACAGGAGCCGCTCGAAGTCCGTGATCTTCTCGGCGGGCTTCAGCACCGCGCCGTCCTTCGCGGCGGGGGCATCGGGCGTCCCCGGCGTCAGCTCCATGTACTTATCCCCCAGCATGCCGGTTGCCCGGACCATGGCCTGGCCGTCGGTGTGGACGACCACGTCCGGCCGGACCCGGATCGTGACCCGCGCCCGGCCACCCACGAGCTCGATCTTCTCCACCTTGCCGGCGTCGACCCCCGCCATCTTGACGGCCGACTTGACGTCGAGCCCCGCCACGTTGTCGAACGTGGCGATCAGCCGGTATCCGTCCTTCTGGCGGATGCGGTAGTCGCCCACGCGCATCGTCATGTAGGCCAGCACCAGCACCGCAAGGATGATGAAGATCCCAACCTTGAGCTCGGTCGTCATCTGACGCATTGAGCCTCCTTAACTACGGTTCTCAGCCCAGCCCTTCTCACACGTCCACCCGGATCGGACCCGTGGCCCTTCCGTGGATGAACTGTTGGACGATCGGATTGTCGCATCCGCGGATCTCGTCCGGCGTCCCCACCGCCTGGATCTCCCCCTGGTAGAGCATGGCGATCCGGTCGGCGATCTTATACGCGCTCACCATGTCGTGCGTGATCGCCACCGACGTCGAGTGGATCTCCTCCTTGAGCTTGACGATCAGGTCGTTGATCACGTCGGCCATGATCGGGTCGAGCCCCGTCGTCGGTTCGTCGTAGAGAATGATCTCCGGGTCCATCGCGATGGCCCGGGCCAGGCCGACGCGCTTCCGCATCCCCCCCGAAAGGGCCGACGGCATCAGGTCCTCGACGTTCCGGAGCCCCACCATCCGGAGCTTCGCGACGGCGGCCTCCTTGACCTCGGCGTCCCCCATCTTCATGTGCCGCTTGAGGCCGAAGCCCACGTTCTCCCAGACGGTCAACGAATCGAACAAGGCCGCCCCCTGGAAGAGCATCCCGAACTTCTTCCTCAGTTCGACGAGACCGCTCTCGTCGAGACCCTCCACCTCCACACCGTCCACGAAGACCCGCCCCCGATCCGGCCTGAGAAGACCGATCATGTGCTTGATGAGAACGCTCTTTCCCGTCCCCGATCCGCCGATCACCACCATGCTCTCCCCGGAGCGGATCGCGAGGTTCACCCCCTTGAGGACGACCTTCGGCCCGAACGCCTTGTGGACGTCGACCAGCTTGATCTTCGGCTCCTCCTCCACCGGGTTTCCCTTCATCCGTCAGAACAGGACCGTGTTCAAGAAATAGTTGCTGATCAGGATGAGCATCATGGAGAGGACCACGGCGCTCATCGTGGCCTTCCCGACTCCTTCCGCGCCCCCCTCGGTGTAGAACCCGCGGTCGCACGACACGATCGCGATGATCCCGCCGAAGACGGCCGCCTTGATGAGCCCGTTCACGATGTCGTCGACCTTCAGATACTCGGTCGTCCGCCGGATGTAGACGGTGGGATTCGCGTCCAGGACGTTCACGCCCACGAAATACCCGCCGATGATCCCCAGGAGGTCGGCAACCACCGTGAGCGCCGGGAGCATGACGACGGTCGCCAGGAAGCGTGGGGCGATCAGGTACTTGACCGGATTGGTCGCGAGCGTGAGCAGGGCGTCGATCTGCTCGGTCACCTTCATCGTCCCGAGCTCGGCGGCCATGGCCGCGCCCGCGCGGCCGGCCAGCACGAGGGCCGTGAGCACGGGCCCCAGCTCCCGGGTCATCGAGAGGGCGACGACCGTTCCGACCAGCGACTCGGCGTTGAACCGCTTGAACCCCGTGTAGCTCTGGTACGCCAGCACCATTCCCGTGAAGACGGCCGTGATCAGGATCACCGGTATGGAATTGACGCCGATCGCCTCGCACTGGCGCAGGACGTTCCGGAGATCGAATGGAGGGCGGACGGACCACCGCAGGGTCTGATAGAGGAGGCTGACGATCCGTCCCGCTTCCTCGAGGAAAGCGACGCCCACCGTCCCCACCGCCTCGACGAAGAATCGGGCGACGGCGACGAACCCGTCCACGCGAAGGAATGCCTTCGCTTCGCTCACTCGGCGGCGGCTCCCGCGTATCCGGCCCGGACATCCGCCCGGCGCGTCCCGCCCACGATCCGCCGCGGCACCCGAGGGCCGATTCCGCACAGGACATCGTAGGAGATTGTCCCCATCCAGGAAGCCATCTCGTCCGCCCCGATGAAGCCGGCCGTTCCGTCCGGACCCGTCTGCCCGCCGATGAGGACCGCTTCGTCCCCCGCGCGCGCCTCTGGAACGTCCGTCAGGTCGATCATTGCGAGGTCCATGCAGACGCGGCCGACGACGGGGGCCCGCCGGCCCGCCACGAGGACCTCGCCCCGGTTCGACAGACGCCGGTCGAACCCGTCCGCGTATCCAGCCGGAATCGTCCCGATGCGGCTCGTCCGCTTCGTCACGAACGTGCGGCCGTAGGAAATAGGGGTGCCGCCTGGGACCGTCTTGATGAAGACAACCTTCGTCTGGAACGACATCACCGGCTCAAGCGGCGCCGGAAACGAAAGGGCGGGAGAGGGAAGGTATCCGTAGAGCGCGATCCCCGGCCGGACCAGCGTCCGATGAGACTCGGGAAGCGTCACGATCGCCGCCGAATTGGCGGCGTGGACGTACCGGGGCGCCATGCCGTTTTCCCGGAGCATCCAGACCGCCCGGTCGAGCAGGGCCATCTGCGTCCGGGCGAATTCGGGGTCCGCGAGGTCCGCTTCCGCGAAGTGGGTAAGGATTCCCTCCACCCGGAGTCCGGGCGTCCGGGCGATCGCGGCGAGGAGCTCCGGCAGATCGTCCAGGGCCGTCCCCAGCCGGCCCATTCCCGTGTCCACTTTGACGTGGACATCGATCTCGGTCCCGGCCGCGAGCGCCGCCTCGGACAAGGGACGAAGGACCTCCCTCGTGTAGACGACCGGGCGAAGGTGGAAGGCGGCCACGGCCGTCAAGTCCTCCCCGAAGATCCCTCCCAGAATGAGGACGGGGGCCTCGATTCCCGCATCCCGGAGCTCGATCCCTTCCTCGACCGTCGCGACGCCAAGCATCGCGACTCCATCCGAGACCAGCCTGCGCGCCACGGGAACGGCCCCGTGACCGTACGCGTTGGCCTTCACGACGGCGAGGATCGCCGCCGACGAGCCGACGCGGAGGCGGACTTGCTCAAGATTGTGCGACAGGCGATCGAGGTTGATCTCGGCGACAGTGGGTCTGTCAGGCGGCATCGAGGCGGCGGGATCCCTTGGGGTCAATTCATCGCGACAAGGACAAATGTGTAAGTGCCCTAAAACACGGAGATATTTATCACATTCGTCGGAAACATGTCAAGGAACAATGAAGATTTCCCCTTGCCTCGGCCCGCCGCGAACGCTAGAATTTTCAACGGTTGGATCGAGCCCGGTCTAAATGTCCATCTTCAAGAGGGGGAACACCCGATGAGACGATCCGGAACATTCTTCCGCACTGCATGGCTCGTCTTCGCCGTCCTGGCCTTCTGGGCACTCGTCCCCGCCGCCGGCCTCGCGGCCCCGGTCCCCTCGCCCGTCGAGATCGAGGCGGACCGGGCCATCGTTTCGTCGGCCCTTGAACAGCAGGTCGTCCGCGAGAGGCTGGCCGCCCTGGGTCTCGCTCCCGAGGAGATTCAAGCGAGGCTCGACGCCCTGACGCCGGACGATATCCACGCGATCGCCGCGAACGTCTCCGCGTCGGGCGGGGTCGAGGCCGGCGGCGACGGGGCCGCGGTCCTCGTCCTCGTCCTGATCATCGCCTTCCTCATGTACCTCTATTTCTCGGGGAAGAGGGTTCATATATCGTAGGGACGCGGTCAATGGGCAAGCGGGTGAATGGGCGGGGGCGGCTCCTTGCGCCGGCGCTCCTTCTCCTTGCCTCATGCGCGCCGCTTCTCTCCGGCGAGGCGCTCTCCAGACAGATCCGGCGAGACCCCGCCCGGGGCGTCTATATCGCGGGCGTCCCGTTCTTTCCCCAGGAGCCGGAACGTTGCGGTCCCGCGGCCCTCGCCATGGTCATGGCTTTCCGGGGACATCCCGTCTCCCCGGGCCTGATCGCCTCCGAGATCTACCTCCCGAAGCTCAAGGGAACGCTCACGGTCGATCTCCTCATCTACCCCAGGACTCTCGGCTTCGAGAGCCGGATCCACCGGGGCGGCTTCCCCTCTCTTCTCCGTGACCTCCGGCAAGGAAACCCCGTCATCGTTCTCCTCGACGTCGGTCTGCCCCGGGGCACGTTGCGGCACTATGCCGTCGTCGTGGGGTACGACGCCGGGACGGAAAGCGTGATCGCCCATTCCGGCCGGAGGGCGAACATGGTTTTTCCAAGGGACCTGTTCGAAAGGCAGTGGCGGGCGTCGGGGGACTGGGGACTCGTCGTGACGAGGCGGGACGCGCCCTGAGGGGGGACTCCTTCTCCGTGTTCTTTCGCTTTACAATTTCCAATTTTCAATGAGCCTTTCGTGGTCCTTAGGTCACCAGGGCGATTGGAAATTGGAAATTGGAAATTTCAAAGTCATGTAGGTTGGGTTAGCGGCTTTGTCGCGTAACCCAACAAACCGAATATTCGCCAGAATGGTTTTGTTGGGTTACGGCGCAAAAGACCGCGCCTAACCCAACCTACGCATCTGCGGAGGATGTTCCGTAATCAATGGGTTCGGATACTAGCTCCCGCCCCGGCCGAATTCCTCCAGGAACGAATCCACTTCTATCGAGCCGTACATCGTCCGGGCCCAGCTTATCAACTCCTTGAAGCCGTCGTTCGTGAGCGACCCGTCCCGGCTCACCAGGTCGTTCAGCCTCTTGACGAAGGGGGCCGACTTGACGCCCAGATGGCTTCGGGCGTGTTCCGCGAGACGCCGGGTCTCATCGGACGCCTCGGCGGGACCGCCGACGCCGCCGGCGATGTATCCGCGCTCGAACAGGTCTTCCAGGGCGCTTTCCACGCCTTCGCGGCCCCGGAACATGTACAACAGGTCCCGGACCGTTTTCCGGCCGTCCACGACCACGAGGAGGTTTCGCGCGACGAGCGACAGCGCCGCCGCCCGGTCCTCCATCGCGGCCTCGCCCGCCTCCGTCCGGCGGGGAACGATCGTCTGGTCGAACATGCCTTGCATCCTCACACGAAGAGCGTAATGCCCGCCCCCTCGGCAAATTCGACAAAAGTCGCCACGCCTCCGAAATCGAGACCGGGAATGAGATCTTCGGCTTTGGTCCCCATCACGTCCATCGTCATCTGGCAGGCGACGAGGCGAACGCCGCTCTCCTGGGCCATTTCCAGGAGTTGCGGGACGCTGGGGACGCTCTGCTTCGACATCCAGCTGTTCATCATCATCGTCCCCATCGCTTCCATGCCCGGCAGCGCCCCGAGGAGCGTCGGCATCGGGACCGGCATGGCGGGGTTTCCGACCGCCGAAACCTTGAGCGACTTGTTCTTCTTCCGATTGATGATGTCGAGCCCGAAGAAGGTAAAGAAGATCCCCGCTTCGAGTCCCATCGACCGCGCCGTCGTCGCCAGGATGAGCGGAGGGTACGCCATGTCGAGCGACCCCTTGGACGCGATGATGGCCATCCGGTTCTGGTTGGCCAGCTTCTTTTTCAGCTCCTCGATCCGGGGGTTGATGTTGTCATAAAGCTTCCGCGTCGCCTCCACGATCCGGTCGTCCACGAACCGCTTGATCCGTCTTTCGATCTCTTCCTCTGCGATCGACTCCGTCCGCGTCTCCATCTCTCCCCCCTCGGCGCGTCCGCGCTCGGCGCCGCGCCGCGATGAAACCGGGGTCCCTCCCCCATCGAGGCTCCATGCCGAACAACCGGAACGAAAAGACCGCCCCCCATCGTCACGCACCCGTCCGATGGATAAGGCGGTCATGGCCTTTCGTCCTGCGCGTCCGGCCGCCGTCGCGAGCGGCCGGAACGACCCGATACATACCATTCCCCGCCGCCGGTGTCAATATCGCACGCAACGCCCGCGGGATTCTTCCTCCCGGGCGGGTTCACGGCTGGAAGATCTGCTCTCCCTCCGACGTGATCTCCTCCGGGAAGCGGGCCCGCATAAAGGCGTAAACCGTCTCCTGGGCTTCCGCCGCCGTCTTGCAGTCGAGCGCCCGCGCCACCAGAAGGCGGGATTCGTCCATCGTGACCGACCGGATGATCTTCTTGACCCTCGGGACCGACAGCCCGATCATCGACAGCTCGTCGAACCCCAGCCCCAGCAGGATGACCGAAAACAACGGATCGCCCGCCATCTCTCCGCACATCGCCACGGGGATCCCCGCGGCGCGGCCGCTCTCCACGATGTGCCGAACGAGGCGGAGGACCGCCGGATGCAGCGGTTCGTACAGATACGCAACGTTTTCGTTCTGACGGTCGATGGCCATCGCGTATTGGATCAGGTCGTTCGTCCCCACCGAGAAGAAATCGGCCTCGCGGGCGATCAGGTCCGCGATCACGGCGGCGGACGGAATCTCGATCATGGCCCCGACCTTGATATCCTCCTTGAACGGGATCTCCTCCTCGATCATCTCCCGCCGGACCTCGTCCAGGATGTACTTCGCCATCCGGAGCTCGTCCAGACCGGAGATCATCGGGAAGAGGATGCGCGCGTCGCCGTAGGCGGACGCGCGAAGGATCGCCCGGAGCTGGGTCCGGAACAGGCCGATGTTCTTCAGGCAGAGGCGGATCGCCCTGAGCCCAAGGGCGGGATTGGCCTCCGGACGCTTCTCCATCGCGTCTGCGATCTTGTCGGAGCCGACGTCCAGCGTCCGGAAGACAACCGGGTGGGGATAGAACCTCTCCGCCACCTGCCGGTACGCCTCGAACTGTTCCTCCTCCGTCGGCAAGGTGGCGCGATTCATGTACAGGAACTCCGTTCGGAACAGGCCGATCCCCGCCGCGCCGTGATCGAGCACGCTTTGCACATCGTCCGAAACGTCCAGATTCGCGAGCAGACGGACTTCGAACCCGTCCACCGTCCTGGCGGGCATGTCGCGCAGCTTCGCGAGCTCGCGGTCGTGAGTGATGTAGCGGCGCTGCCGCTCCAGGTACTCGAGGAAGGTCCCCGGGTCCGGGTTCAGGACGACGATGCCCCGCGTTCCATCCAGGATCACGGGATCGCCGCTCTTGATCCGCCCCGTCGCGTCCCCGAGGGCCACGACGGCCGGGATCTCGAGCGAACGCGCCATGATGGCCGTGTGCGAGGTCCGCCCTCCAATGTCCGTGACGAACCCGACGACCTGTTCCCGTTTAAGCTGAAGCGTGTCCGACGGCGTCAGGTCGTGCGCGACGATGATGACGGCGTGGGGGAGATCGGGAACGCCCTCCGCGGGGTTCCCCAGCAGGTTCCGGAGGATCCTCTCCACGACGTGCTCCACGTCGGCCCGACGGTTCCGGAGGTACTCGTCTTCGATCTGCTCGAAGATCTTGATGAAGTCCCCCGACACCCTCTTGAGCGCCCACTCGGCGTTCACGCGCGAGGACTGGATCTCCTGGAGCGTGCCGTTAACCAGCGCCCGGTCCTCCAGGATCAGGATGTGCGTGTCGATGATGTAGGCGTGCTCCCGGCCGATGGCGTGCGTGGCCCTCTGCCGGATATCCTCGAGTTGGTCCTTCGACGTGGAGACGGCCCGCTTGAACCGGGCGATCTCGACCGGGACGTCGTCGGGGCGGAGGTCGCGCCGGTTGACGCTCATCCTCTCGCGCGAGAGGATGTACGCCGTCCCCGTGACGATCCCCGGCGAGACGCCGACGCCCGTGAGGACTTCTTTCCGCGGTCCGGCGGCCATCACTCCGGTTCCCCGAAGCGGTCCTCGACAAGATCGACGAGCGCCGTCACGGCCTCGCGCTCGTCCGGCCCCTGAGCCGCGATGACGATCTCCGTGCCCGCCGCGGCCGCGAGCATCATGATCCCCAGGATCGACTTCCCGTTCACGCGCGCGCCGTTGCGCTCGATCGCGACCTCCGCCTGGAACCGGTTGGCCCGCTGGACGATCGCCGCCGCGGCCCGGGCGTGAATCCCGAGCCGGTTCCTCACGCGGACGGCGCGCCGGATCACGACCCACCCTCGACCGGCGCGATGAGCGCCGAGGCCACGATGATGCTGGAGACGCCGGCGTCGCGCACCAGCCCCGCCAGATCCCGGGCCGAGCGCCTCTCCCGATGGGAGAGGGCCTTGATCAGCATGGGGAGATTCACGCCCGTCACCACCTCCACCTTGCCGTCCGTCAGGAAAGAAAGCGCGAAGTTGGAAGGTGTCCCCCCGAACATGTCGGTCAGGATCAAGACCCCGCCCCCCGAGTCGGCGGCGCGGATCGCCTGTTCGATTTCCTTTCGCGCCGCCTCCATGGCCGCCCGCTCCTGAGAGATCGAGACGACCCTGACGGAGCCGGACTCGCCCACGATCGATTCGGCCACCTTCACGAGCTGGCGTCCCAGATCGCCGTGACAGACAAGGATGACGCCCGTCATCGCCCCACCTCTCCGCCCCTCACCCGGCCCTCTCCCATGGGGAGAGGGGTTTCGACCGCCTCGCATCCCGTTTCCGCGGGGGAAAGGTCGCGGTGCCGGACCACGACCGACCGCCCCCGGCCGCGAAGCTCGTCGGCCAGTCGGTTGACCACGGCGACCGAGCGGTGCCGGCCCCCCGTGCATCCCAGGGCGATCGTCAGGTACGATTTCCCCTCCTGCTGGTAGAGCGGCAGAAGGTAGTCGAGGAACGACCGAAGGCGGTCCAGGAACTGCGAGGTCTCCGGCCGGTCGAGGACGTAGGACGACACCGACGGATCGTTCCCGGTCAGGTCCCGCAGTCCCTCCACGAAGAACGGGTTGGGAAGAAAGCGCAGATCGAGAACGACGTCGGCGTCGTTCGGAACGCCGAACTTGTAGCCGAAAGAAAGGAGGCTCACCTGCATCCCGCGCTCCGCCGCGACCCGGCCCATGTACTCCTCGATCAGATCCCGGAGCCGCCTCACGCTCAGGCTGGACGTGTCGATCACGAGGTCCGCGGCGCTCCGGATCTCGGCCAGAACGGCCCTCTCCCGCGCGATCCCCTCCGCGAGCGGAATATCGATCCCGAGCGGATGCGGCCGGCGGGACTCGCGGAAGCGGCGGACCAGCACGTCGTCCGCCGCTTCCAGATAGATCAGGTCCACGTGGATCCCCTTCGACGTGAGAAGGCGCACGGCCGCCGGCAGTTCCTTGAGAAACTCCCGCTCCCGGATGTCGACGCCCAGCGCCGCCTTCGAGATCTCGTGCGAGGACTGCCGGCAGAGGTCCGCGAACGTCGCCAGGAGCATCACCGGAAGGTTGTCGACGCAATAGAACCCCAAGTCCTCCAGGATCCGGATGGCGTGGCTCTTCCCCGCTCCCGACATCCCGCTCACTATCACGATCCGCACGTCAACTCCCCCTTCGTCCCCGGGCGAGCTTGCGATCCAGCGAACGGCCGAACCCGCCGGACGGATCGATCCCCCGCCGGTAGAGACGGAACAACTGGACGGCCGCCTCGACCAGGATGGGGAGGCTCCGCCCGGGTGAGACGGGGATCCGGACGCCCGCCACGTCCCGGCCGGCAAGCCCGACGGGGTGAATCCCGACCAAGGGATCGGATGCCGCCCATCCCTCCGCGGGAACGAACTCGACGACCAGATCCATGTCCGCCTCGCCCGCGACCGCCCGCGGTCCGTAGACCCGCGAGATGTCCATGACGCCGAGACCTCGAATCTCGATGACCGGACGGGCGGGCACGAAACCGCTCCCGAAGATCCGGCCGCCCTTGCCCACGCGCACGCGGACCACGTCGTCCGCCACGAACCGGTGCCCCATCGAGATCAAAGCCAGCGCCGTCTCGCTCTTCCCGATCCCGGACGGCCCCGTCAAGAGGACGCCGGTCCCGTCGACGACGACGCACGTCCCGCTGACCGTCCGCGTCGCTTCGGCCGCGGCCTGCCGGACCGGCCGATCAGCCTTCTTCGGAAGACTCTTTGAGGACCTTGAGGATCGACTCGGCTGAGTCCGCACGCCGGAGGGCCTCCCTGAGCGCCGCCCGTCTCAGGAGGCGCGAGATTTGGGCCAATGCCTGAAGATGCTCGCCCGTCTTGCCGTCGGGCGTCAGGATGAGGAAGAAGAGGTCGGCGGGTTTGCCGTCGAGTGACTTGAAATCGACTCCCTGCGTCGACCGGCCGACGACCAGCACCGGATGATCGATAGCCGGCACGCGGGCATGCGGAATCGCCACGCCGTCACCGACGCCCGTGCTCCCGAGGTCTTCCCGCGCCAGGAGGGCCTCAACCAGGAGAGCTTCCTCCTTGACGATTCCCGCCCGGACGAGACAGGAAGCGAGCTCCCTCAAGACCTCTTCCCGCGTCCGCCCCTTGAGCCCGGCCAGGATAAGATCCGGCCGGCATTCCTCCGTCACCGAGCGCACCGTCAACCCTCCATCAACATTGAAAGGCCATCCCGGGCCCCGACCTTCTTTTCAATTTTCAATTTACAATTTCCAATTTACAATTTCCAATCGTCAATTTCCAATTTACAATTCTCACTCCCCCGCCGCCGGGATCGTCTTCTTCGAACCCGGGACGCGGACCCTTCGCCGGCCCGCGGTCGGAATCCTCAGTTCCCCGCGATACTTCGCCACGGTCCGCCGGGCGATCTCGATCCCCTGTTTCTTCAGGATCTCCTCGATCGACTGGTCGGCCAAGGGACGGTCCGTCGGCTCGTTCTGGATGATCTTCTGGATCATGTCCCGGACCGAAACGGATGAGACATCCACGCCCGATGACGACGCGAGCCCGCTCGAGAAAAAAAACTTGAAGGCAAGGAGCCCCCGCGGCGTGCTCATATACTTGGTGGCCGTGACCCGGCTGATCGTCGACTCGTGCATCCCGACGTCCTCCGCCACGTCCCGAAGGACGAGCGGCTTGAGATAGCGGATCCCATAGTCGAAGAAGTCCCGCTGGAACTTGAGGATGCTTTCCGTCACCCGGTAGATCGTTCTGTTCCGCTGTTGGATCGACTTGATGAACCACTGCGCCGACCGGTAGCGGTCCTCCAGGTATCCCCTCTCTTCGGGAGGAAGAGCCCTCTGGCGCATCAGATCCTTGTAGAAACCGGAGATATGGAGCGCCGGGATCCCGTCCTCGTTCAGAAGGATGATGTACCGGTCGTCCTCCTTCACGATGTGGACATCCGGGATGACGTACGTCGGCGCCGCGCGGTCGAAGGGGCGGCCCGGACGGGGTTCCAGGCGGGCGATCGTCCGGGCCGCCTCCGAAACATCCTCGATCGTTGTCCGCTGGGCCTTCGCGATCCGGTCGTACCGCTTCTTCTCCAGGTCCGCCAGGTGGTCCCGGATGATCGCCTCGACCAGCGTTCCGCAAAGACCCAGGCCGGGAAGCTGGAGAAGGAGGCACTCGGCGAGCGTCCGGGCGCCGACGCCCGGCGGATCGAATCCCTGGACGACGCGGATGGCCGCCTCGATCTCCTCCAGACTCTGTCCCGTCAGCTTGACCAGGTCCTCGACCGAAGCCTCGAGATAACCGTTTTCATCCAGGTTCCCGATGATGGCTTCGCAAGCCTCGCGCTCGGACGGGCTCGCCTCCGTGAACCGCACCTGCCAGAGGAGGTGATCGGTCAGCGTTTCCCGGTTCGCCAGCGTGCGGTCGTACGACGGCATGTCCTCGTCGCGGTCCGGTCCCATGTATCCGAGGTCCCGTCCGTCGCTCGCCCGTTCCTCGAAATATTCGTCCCAGCGGGTTTCGATGATGGGAGCGTCGGTCTCGTCGCCCCGGCCCGCCTCGCTCTCGGCCGCGGCTCCGCCCCCGTCTTCTCCCGCCTCTCCCGCGGCCGCTTCCCGTTCGGCCGATCGCTCGCTTTCTCCCTCGGACGCCTCGTCCGACCTCTCCGCGGCGGCGTCGGCCTCATCGAGCTCGACGGCGGTCTCCTCGAGGCATGGATTCTCCGTCAGCTCCTGCGTGATGGCCTCCGTCAACTCGAGGTACGAGAGCCGGAGAAGCCGGATCGCCAGCTGGAGCTGGGGCGTCATCACCAGCCTCTGCGAGAGCTTCAGATCGAGACGCGCTTCAAGAGCCAATGTCAAACCCCGAAAACGGTGAATCGGTGAATGGGTGAATGGGTGAATCGAAGAAGAAGCAAGATCTCATCCCTCTGCCCATTTAGCTATTCGTTCGCCCGCCGTCCTACAGAGAAAAATCCTCCCCCAGATACGCCGCCCTCACTTGGGCGCTCCCCGCGATTTCCGCCGGCGTCCCTTCCTTGAGGATCTTCCCCTCGTTGATGATGTAGGCCCTGTCGGTGATTTTGAGAGTCGCGGCCACGTTGTGGTCCGTGATGAACACGCCGATCCCCCGCGACTTGAGGCGCGCCACGATCTTTTGAATCTCCGAAACGGTGATCGGATCGATTCCGGCAAACGGCTCGTCGAGCAAAATAAACTCGGGCGAAAGGGCCAGCGCCCGCGCGATCTCGACCCGGCGGCGCTCCCCGCCCGAGAGAGCGTACGCCCTGTGCCGCGCCAGATGGGCGATCCCCAGGTCCTCCAGGAGATCGGCCAGGCGGGCCCGCCGCCCCTCCGGCGAAAGGGGAAGCATCTCGAGGACGGCCAGGATGTTTTCCTCGACGGCCATCTTCCGGAAGATCGACGGCTCCTGGGGAAGATAGCCGATCCCCATGCGGGCCCGGCGGTACATCGGCAGGACGGTGACGTCCCGCCCGTCGTACAGGATGGAACCCTGGTCCGGCCGGGCCAGCCCCACGACCATGTAGAACGTCGTCGTCTTGCCGGCCCCGTTCGGCCCCAGGAGACCCACGATCTCTCCCGACGCAAGACCGAGGGACACTCCGTCCACGACGGCCCGGCCCCGGTACGTCTTCCGGAGATCCTTCACTTCGAGAGAATGCCTTGCCTCGCTCTCATGGCGGGGCGGAAGAACCTCGGCGGACGTCGTGTTGGAAGCGCCGATCATTTCTCGTCGGAGGCTATTCGTAGAACACCGTCACTCGATCGGCCGTAAGCGTCATGTCGCTCCGCCGAACGACGACGTCGTTCTCGAAAACGATCTGGCTTTTCGTCTGGTCCGCGGTCATCGACCGGGACGTCACGACCAGGGGAACTTTCTTTTTCTCGTTGGAGCGGGGCTTCTTGGGCGTCTCGGAAGGCTTCTCTTCGTCGCGGGGGTAGAGGATGACGCGGACGTCGTCCTTGACCTCGCTGCGGTCCTCCTCCAGGAAGACGGTGATCTCCCGACCGGAGACGACGTTCTTGTCCTCCCAGACCTTCGGGCTCCCGGTGAGCACCACTTTCTCCTCCGCCCGTTCGTAGACGGCCCGCTCAGCCACGGCCCGGCGCCCGTCCTGGACCATCCGGACGCGCCCCTCGGCCTCGATCCGCGTCACGCGATCCTCCATCGCGCGCTCTTCGGCTCCGGACAACGACGCAAGAACCGCCTGGCCGGCGAACAGAACCGCAAGGAAAAGGATGGCCGCGCGTCCGCTCATGGCTTGAACGTAGTCTCCACGTCCCTCAGTACCTGCACCCGCTTCGTCGCCGCGTGGACGACCAGGCCCGTTCCCCGCACGATCACGGCGGGTCCTTCCATTTCGACCTTTTGCTCGGTCGTTAACGTCTGATCGCGCGCCGACCACTTGAGCCGGTCGCTGGTGAACGTGTACCCATCGCTCGAAACAGCCCGGACGCCGCCCGAGATCTCCATGTCCTTCGTCTCCAGCCCGACGACGCCCTGCGCGCCGGTCGCCGTCACCTGCCACCCGTCGGAATTCCGGACGATCACCCGGACGTCCGAAAGCCGCGCCGTCCGTCCTCCGTCGCCGATCTCGGCCGACCGCGCCTCCAGGTTCCAGGACGAATTCTTCTCGTCCTGGGCAAACCTGAACCCCTGCATGGCCGACTCGGCCTGCGTTGGACCAGATGGACTGGAGGATGCCTCCGGTCGGGCGGTGGGGGCCGTCTTGCCCAAATACGAAACCGCCATGGCCAGGACGACGGCCAACAGACCCAGAAAAACCCACTTGAGACGCTGTTCGTTGATCAGAATGACACCATGCCTCATGATATTGGCACAACTATAGCATGGTTCCCTAGGCCAGTAAAGTTGCTACCGCCTTTCCGATTGAGAATTTTCAATTTTCAATTTGCAATCTTGAGATCCATCGTCGGGTTACGCTTCGCTAACCCGACCCACGGCTTGCCCCATTTGTTGATTGAAAATTTTCAATTTCAAATTTACAATTTTCAATTTGCAATAGTCCATCTTCACCCCACCCCCCCTCCCCGCCCCTCCTTCAAGAGCTTAAGCACGCTCTCGACCGCCTCGGACGGCGTGATCGGAATCGAAACGGAAATCCCCCGCTCCCTGAGTCCCTGGAAGACCTCGGTGAGAATGGGCGCCTCCAGGTTCGCCTCGCGCAGACGGGCGGGCTCGGCGAAGATCTCCGCGGGGCCTCCACGGTGCCTGATCTCGCCGCCGGCCGCGAGGAGATAGACCTCGTCGGCCATCGGCGGAACGATGTTGACGTCGTGGGTCGAGAGGACGATCGTCATCCCCCGTTCCCGATGGATGCGGTTCAGCAAGGCGACCAGGTCGCCTTTCGATCTGGGGTCAAGCCCCTCGAACGGCTCGTCCAGGACGAGAAGATCCGGCCGGAGGACGAGCGCGCCCGCCAGGGCGGCCTTCCTCTTCTCGCCCCCCGACAGGTAATGGCAGACCTTGTCCCGGAGCGGGCCGATCCCCAGGTCCCCCATGATCTCGTCGGCCATTCGCTCCGTCTCCTTCTCCGCGTAGCCGTAGTTGCGGGGCGAGAACGAGACGTCGTCGTAGACCGTCGGCCCGATGATCTGCTGGTCGACGTTCTGGAAGACGACGCCGATCCTCTCGCGGATCCGGGAGAACTCGCGCGCCGGGTCGACGCCGAGAACGCGCACCGTCCCCTCGTCGGGCGCGAGCAGTCCCAGGATGTGCGAGAGAAGCGTCGTCTTGCCCGATCCGTTCGGCCCCAGGACGACGACCCGGCGGCCCGGCGGCACGACGAAGTCGAGGCCGCACAAGTGAACGCTTGTCCGGTCGGGATAGGTGTGCCGGACGCAGCTTACGCGGATGATCGGTTCCACCGCGCCTCCTGACGCAGCCACAAGAGAAGGGCCCCGGCCGTCAGCAGGCCGGCCGTCACCGGCTGAAGGGTGAACGGAAGGAGGTTCTCTCCCCCCAGAGAGACGAACAGCATGACCGACGTGAGGCCGAGGGGGGGGATGTTCCACGGACGCCAGCCGACCCAGACGTGCCGCTGGATCGTCCCCGCGCGGTATCCCCGGACGCGCATGACGTCGTAGAGGTTCTGCACCCGGTCGGCCGCGTCCACGACCAGGAGCCCCAGCACGTTCGCCGCGTTCCTCAGCGACCGGACCGGATGCGCCGCCTGCCACCCGCCGCGGAGCGTGAGCGTCGCCCACACCCGTCCCGCCCGATCGAGGAGGATGAAGAAGGCCCTGTACGCCATCAGGAGGGAGTCGGCGAGAAGCGCCGGCAGGCAGTGATTGACCAGGTGGAATATCTCGTGGTAGGGGGTGCAGAGGACGACGGAAAGAGTCCCCAGCGACACGGTCAACACCTTGAGCATGATGAGAACCGGGAGTGTCCAGCCGCCCCGGATCTGACTCAACGCCAGGAGCGAGGCCATGAGAACGGGGAAGAGGGCGAGACTCGCGAGATCGCGGATCGGCGCGCGGGACGCGAGGGCGAGGAAAAGGGCTCCGGCCGCCAGAAGGCCCAGGACTTCGACGCGAGTCGACACGACGACCGACGCGACGAGGAGGGCGAGGGCGGCGAGCTTGGCCTGCGGCGAGGCGGCGTGCATCAGGCTCCGCCGTTGCGTGGCGTGATAGTCGATCCGCCCGAGGTCGAACCGCGTCACGACCGCTTCTCCGGCGGATCTTCGATCAGGTGCGGGCGTACCTGGACGAGGAAGCGAACGAGGGAAGCGGAGACGACCGTCTCGATGATCCATCCAACGGCGGCCAGTGGAAGAAAAACGGCGGCGAAGTCCGGCAGGCGAAAACCGGCTTCTCCAGGCCGCCCGCCCAACAGTCCGCCCCACTCCCCCGCGCGCCCCAGGTCGATCCCCCCCGCCGCGATGACCCCGAGGGCCGCCCCCGTCGAGAGGATGAGCGATCCCAGGGTCGAGGCGGCCGCGGCTTTCCACGGCAAAACGAAGCGGCGCGAGACGCGGAAAAGCAGTCCCGCCGCGACCGCTTCGATCGACAGCAGGGTCGCATTGACGCCCGTGACGGTGACGCCGCCGTGACCCATCGTGGCGAGCGTCAGGTTGACGAGCGTCACGGCGACCACGGCGTGCGCCGGCGGGAGCACGATTCCGGTCAGGGCCGCAAGGTTGACGTGGTACGCGATCGGGACGATCTCCAGGTTCATGCCCACGAGCATCAGCCCCGCGAAGACGCCGATCCGGGGAACGGTCCTCCGCAGATCGCCGCCCCGCAGGGCCCACATGGCCGCGCCGTTGATCGCGGCCGCCGCAAGCAGACCGGCAATCCACAGCCAGACCGGCAGGACTCCGTCGGGAAGATGCAGGTGGGACATCTAGACGGCGAAGGCTGGTTCTTCCGCCCGATGGGTGGAGAGGTTTTCGAATCGCGTGTAGTTGTTCAGGAAGGCGAGCTCGACCGTGTCGGTCGGACCGTTCCGCTGTTTCGCCACGATGATCTCGGCCTTCCCCTTCGTGTCCTCGTTGTCGGGCCGGTACACCTCGTCGCGGTAGATGAAGATGATGAGGTCGGCGTCCTGCTCGATCGCGCCCGACTCGCGCAGGTCGGCCATGAGAGGCCTTCGGTCGTTTCGCCCCTCGACGGCGCGGTTGAGCTGGGAGAGAGCGATCACGGGAACGTCCAGCTCCTTCGCCAGGGCCTTGAGCCCCCGCGAGATCTCCGAGATCTCCTGAACACGGCTCTCCACGCCCGCTCGGCCGCGAACGAGCTGGAGGTAGTCCACGACGACGAGCGCGAGCCCCTGGTCGGCTTTCAGGCGGCGGGCCTTCGCGCGGATCTCGAGCACGGTCGGCGATGAGGTATCGTCGATGTAGATCGGAGCCTCCGACAGCCGGCCGGCCGCGTTGGCAAGGCGGGGAAAGTCGGAATCGGCGAGGAAGCCGGACCGGAGCTTGTGCGCGTCGACGCGCGCCTCCGAGCAGAGCATCCGGATCACGAGCTGGCGGGCCGCCATCTCCAGGCTGAAAACGGCAACCGGCAGCCGCTTGTGTATCCCGAGGTGCTGGGCGATATTCAGACAGAAGGCGGTCTTCCCCATGGCCGGACGTCCCGCGACGATGATGAGGTCGCTCGCCTGGAACCCGGCCGTCAACTGATCGAGATCGGTGAACCCCGAGGGAACGCCCGTGATCCTCTCCTGCCTCTCGTAGAGGCGGTCGATCATCTCGAAGCTGTCCTTGACGATCTCGCGCATGCCGATGAACGAGGGACGGACCTTCCGCTCGGAGATCTCGAAGATCTTCTTTTCGGCGTAGTCGAGCAGTTCGGGAAGCTCCATGGCCCCCTCGTACCCCCGCCCGGCGATATCCGTCACGGAGTGGATGAGCTGACGGAGGACCGCTTTCTCGCGGACGATCCGGGCATGGTAGGCGATGTTGGCCGCGGTGGGGATGTCGTGCAGAAGGCTTGCGATGTATGAAGCGCCCCCGACCGATTCGAGCTCGCCGCGGCCCCTGAGCCAATCGGCCAGGGTCACGGTATCGATGCCTCCGCCCTTCTCCCACAGGGCCATGACGCCCCGGAAGATCTTCCGGTGGGATTCGCGGTAGAAATCGGAATCGGTCAGGATTTCCAGAACGTCGGTGAGCGACTCGTTATCGAGGAGGATGGCCCCCAGGACGCTCTGTTCCGCTTCGATGTTCTGCGGAGGAACGCGGTCGGGATTGAAATAGCCTTCGGGCATCGGATTTCGGCCCCGGGAGCAACCGTGCGGAAAAAGTCAAATCCAGATCGGGAACAACCGCCAAGAAGAACCGCGGGACCCGTCCGCCCCGCGGCGGGACTCCTCCGTGAGGGAAAAATCAGGTCCGCTCGACCGTGACCACGAGCTTGCCGATCACGTCCGCCGGGAGCTTCACCGGGATCTCGAACTCGCCCAGGCGTTTGATCGGCTCTTCGAGAACGATCTTCCGGCGATCGACCGCGATTCCGTTCTCCGACAAGAGCCGGGCGATGTCCTGAGTCGTCACGGCCCCGAACAGCTTGTCTTCCTCGCCCGCCGCCTGCCGAATGACAAGCGGCGTCTCGGCGATCCGCCGGGCGATTTCTTCGGCCTCGCGGCGGATCTTCTGCATCCGCTCCCGCGCGACGGCTCTTTCGTGATCCACGAGCCGGATATTCTCCGCGCTCGCTTCCACGGCCTTGGCCCGCGGCACTAGGTAGTTGCGGGCGTATCCGGGCTTGACGTTGACGAGGTCCCCGGCCTTTCCCAGCGTCTCGATGTCTTCTTTCAGGATGACTTTCACTGTTTCCTCTCTCCCGTATTCGGCGGTGGTGGATTATCCTTGGCCGAGTCACCCTTGTCAAGCGATTGCTTCGCCGAACCGGGACCGGGTTCCTCGCCCTTCGGTCCCATCCGCGTCCGACCCGCGAGAATGAGGTCGTCCGCCGTGTCGGCCGTCCCGTCCGGACCCACCGAACGCAGAACGATCCCTCCCGTCCCGGCCGGCTCGATCCGGATCGTGCGCCCCCACGGATCGACGATGTCCGACCGGCGCGCGAGCCCGGCCTTGACGAGGTCCTCCACGACGGCCGGGGGCCGGCCGGTCCGGAGCTCGTGGGTCTCCGCGAGGAACCTGAGCATGTCGAGACGGTTCATCGCCGCATACGGCAGGATCGTCCCGTCGGATACGCTGCCGAAGAGAGACGGGATCCCTCCCATCCGCACGAACCACAACAAGAGGGCGAGCGCCAGCCCGACGCCGAGAACGCCGTAAAACGCGGCGTTTCCGAAGATCGAGAGCCACTCGAACCGACGGGGAGGTTTTTCCTCCTGGGGGCGCGATTTTCGGCCCACCTCCTGGATGAATCCCTTGTCCAGGAGCCCCGCCAGGGCCTTGCAGGCGCCGAACTCCCCCAGCCGGCTCGCGTCGATGATCTCGTGAACGTCCCGGCGGCCGTCGACCAGCGAGAGAACGATCTCCTCCTCTTCCGTCAAGCCGGACCGCGAGACTCGCCCCTCGATCTCCTCCTCGATCTCGGACAGATCTTCCGTTTTCTCCTTCGGCTCCAGGCGCGAGACGATCGCCTTGAACTCCGCCTCGACCTTGTCGATCGGCGCCCGCGACGGCCGCTTGAGTCTCTCCTCGATCCCCTCCACCCGCGCGTAGACCGAGTCGAACGTCCGGATCTTGGCCTCGATCATCGGCCACTCGTCGATCATCCGGATGCCGTCCATGAGGACGTGCTCGGGATCGATCGGGATCGTCAGGGCCGGATCGAACGTGACGACCTCCTGGCTGAACTTGTAGTGGCCCCGGTTCCACCGGAACACCTTGTACGCGGTCTCCAGCATCTGATAGTGGAGCGTTTCGCGCAGGTCCTTCTCGCCCAGAAAGTTGTTCGCCGCCAGGATGTAGCCCAGCTTCTGCATGGTCTCCCGCTGGATCTCGAGCGCCTTCCGAAGCTGTTCCGCCGTGATCCGCCCCGATCGAACGAGCAGTTGGCCGAGAAGGATCGACTCGTCCTTCTTGAGCGCCTTCACGCGGACGATCTGGCCGTCGTGGAAATAGATCCCGATGTTGTCGAGATCGCTCGTCAGCTCGAGGACGCCGGACTTCTTCTGGATGGCGATAAGCTGGAAGATGTCGGTGAGCCCGAAATCCCGGATGCTGCCTTCAAGCGCCACGATCAGCCTCTCCCCGCCTCATCTCACGTCTGGTGGATTCGGTAGGCATGACGAACGATGAACAGATCGAACAAACCCAGGACGATGAGAAAGACGGCGGTCCCGGCGGCTGTCGTCTCCCGGTACACCTCGCCCGGCACGAGCAGGAACGACCCGGACAAGAGCCAGGTCAGGACCCACAGAACAACCACGAACAGCGCCAGGATCCCGACGCCCGTCCGCCCCATCAGGATGTGCCCCCCGCCGGGCAGGAGGAACGACAGAAGCCGCGTGACGAACGACTCCCGCTCTCGGTGTTTCTGTATCTCGAGGATCTTGCGAACGCGGTCCTTCACGTCGATCCCGACCATCGTGATGAGCGTCTGGTGGCATGCGTTGCACATCCGCTCTTTCGTCGCGACCTGGCATTCGTCGCAGATGACCCGGCCGCACTTGCGGCAGGCGTAAGGGACGGAGAGCCGGCGTCCCAGCGTATATCCCAGCAGGGGAACGAGCACCAGAAGACCGCCCGTGAAAATCGGAAGGACCTGGAGGCTGATGCCCCTCATGAAGCGCGACCAGAGCGCCTCGGAGACTTCCACGCGGCGGGCACCCGACGCCTCGACGCCCTTCCACAGGTCCGCAAGCGTCAGGTTTTCATCCACGACCACGCGGTTCGGATGCGGGCCCGCGATGCGCCGGTACGAGCTGACCGCCTCGGCGTCGAGTTCCCGCGCCTGGATATAGAGCTGGTCCCCCTCGTCGAACCGGAACAGCTCGCGCGTCACCTGGCTCAGGTTGTAGCGGGCCGTCACGAGCTTGGGATCGATCCGGACGGCCTCCCGGTACTCCGCGGCCGCCCGATCGAGATCGCCCGCCGTGTAGTAGACGTTCCCCAGGTTGTTCCGGGCGGCGGCCGGGCGCGGTCCCGCGGCCGCGTACGCTTCGTAATCCCGGACGGCGTCCGCCAGCCGCCCTTCCCTCTTCGCCACGAGCCCGCGCGCCAGAAGGAGCGTCGGGTTCGTCCGGACCCCGTCGGCCCGCGCGAGGTACGCGGCCGACTCGGCCGACACCAGCCCGTCCCGGACCTCGCTCAGCACCTTCACTGTGGGAGAAGAGCCCCCGAGGACGAAGACGGCGAGAGCGTCGAGAGCCAGCGGCATCAACGCCAGAAACAGGACGAAAAGCCCCACGACAACCTGCTCCTTGCGCGACAGGAAGACCCACATCCAGAGCGCCGCAAGGATGATCGCCCAGGCGATTCCGAACCCGAGAACGACGGGAAGGACGACCATGGCCCACGGCACGGCCGCAAGGACAATGCCGGGGACCTTCCCGCCGACGGCCTCCGACAGCGCGTGCCGGATCAGGGGAGTCGTCCGCACCAGGAGGATGAGGCTGCCCAGGAAGAAGGAGACGAACAACGCCGTGATGGCCAGGAGGATGAAGTTCCCGGTCTTGTAGAACGACCACCAGAAATTCTGCGAGATGGCCCCGACGCCGCTCGCCAGCTCGTCCATCACCTTGAGCGCGTTCAACTTGTTCTGGAGCCAGTAGACGCGGGCCAGTTCGAAATAGACGGGCGGGTAGTCCGGCGCCAGGTCCCTCGCCCCCCGCAGGAGGTCGACGGCCAGCTCGTACTCGTGGATCCGGACGGCGCGCCGGGCCTCCTCCACCAAGGCTGCCGAGAAAGCCGGAAGCGACTGGATCCCCCGGTCGAGCTGGGACTCCCGAATGGCGCGGACGATCTCGGCCGTCGTCTGGGATGGATTGGGCGAGCGAAGCGATTCGCGGTGCTGTGCCCAGAGAGACGGGAGATCCGGCGAGAGCGTCTTGGGCGCCGGCGGCGCCTCGGCCCCCGCCGGCGAAACGAGCGCCAGCCAGACCGCCGCCGCCAGCCATGCCGCTCTCCGGACCCTCGTCCCCGACAGCCTTCTCACGATCTCGATCCTCCCTGCTGCACGCGGGCCGCCCCGTACTGGCGGACGTATCGGACGGCCGAGTAGTAGGACAGGACCAGCGAGGCCCACAGCCCGAGCGTTCCGATCGTCTCGGCCGGGAATCCGACGACCGCGTCGGACCCGATCAGCAGCAAGCACGCCCCCGTCTGGACTCCCATCTTCACCTTTCCCCCGGCGTCCGCGGCGATGATCTGCCCTCCCGTCGCCGCCACGAACCGAAGGCCCGTCACGACGAAGTCCCGGCCGATGAGAAGGACCGCCAGCCAGGACGCGACACGCCCCGCGTCCACGAGGATGACCAGGGCCGCCGCGATCAGGATCTTGTCCGCGATCGGATCGAGGAGCTTCCCGATGCGCGTCGTCTGGCCGCTCCGGCGGGCCGCGTACCCATCGAGCCAGTCCGTCGCGACGGCCACCGCGAACACGGCCGCGGCCAGGCCGGCGCGCGCCGGGTTGCCCGCTTCGAACAGGACGACGAAGACGGGGACCAGGACGAGCCGCAAGGACGTCAGCAGGTTCGGGAGGTTCATCCTCCCGGCCCGGTGTCTGAAACGAATTCTAGCATTCCCTGCCGGAATATCAACGCCTTCCCTCCGCCTCCGACCGAACGATCGCGTCCCAGCTTCCGCGGGCCTTCAACAGCATCTCGACCGCCTCGCGCACGGCCCCCCGCCCGCCGGGGCTCCGAGAGACCCAATCGGCCCGCGTCCGCACTTCGGCCGGGGCGTCCGACACGGCGAGCGACAGTCCGGCCTCCCGGAACAGGGGAAGATCGACCAGATCGTCCCCCATCACGGCGACCTCCTCGGGCGCGGCTTTCCACTTCCGCCGAAGATTCACGAGCGCGGCCGCTTTCTCCCGACACCCCTGATGAACGTCCCGGATCCCGAGTTCCTTCGCCCGCAGATCCACGGCGCGCGACGTTCTGCCGCTCACGAGCGCCACGCCGATCCCCGCCCGCTGGGCCACCACCAGGCCGTGGCCGTCCCGGACGTGAAACGTCTTGGTTTCGCCCCCTCCCGGTTCGAACCGGATCAGGCCGTCGGTCAACACGCCGTCCACGTCGAGGACCAGGAGACGGATCCGCGCGGCCCGCGCGCGAAGAGAAGGCCCGCGGGCGATTCGCGCTTGCGGCGCGGGTCGCGCCCTCACACGACTCCCGCCTTCATCAGATCGTGAAGGTGAATGATCCCTTCCACCTTCCGGCCCCGTCCGGCGATGATCAGCGCCGTGATCTGGTGTTCCTCCATCCGGGCCACGGCCAGCGCCGCCAGGTCCGTCTTCGCGATCGTCTTGGGGTTCCGGCCCATGATCTCGCCCGCCGTGCGGTCGGCGATGGGGATGTCCCGCTCCAGCGCCCGCCGGAGGTCTCCGTCCGTGACGACGCCGGCGAGCCGGCCTCGTCCGTCGACGACCGTCGTGATCCCGAGCTTCTTCGCCGTCATCTCCGCGATGGCCTTCTTCATCGGCGCGTCGGCCGTCACGACGGGAACTTCCCGCCCCCGGTGCATCACGTCCTCCACCGTGAGGAGGAGCTTGCCCAGCCTCCCCCCCGGGTGGAAACGGGCGAAGTCCTCGGGCTCGAAGCCGCGCCGCTCGAGGAGAGCGACCGCCAGCGCGTCCCCCAGGGCCAGGGCCGCCGTCGTGCTGGCCGTCGGGGCCAGGTTCATCGGGCAGGCCTCCTTCTCGACGCTAACGTCGAGGCTGACCAGGCTCCGGCGGGCGAGCGTGGAACGAGGATCTCCCGTAAAAGAGATCACGGGGATACGGAGCCGGTGGACGAGCGGGAGGAGGCGGATGATCTCGGCCGTCTCCCCGCTGTTCGAGACGGCGAGCAGGACATCCCCCCGGGCCACCATGCCGAGATCGCCGTGTAGCCCTTCCCCAGCGTGCAGGAACAGCGCCGGCGTCCCGGTGGACGCGAGCGTCGCCGCGATCTTCCGGCCGATGATCCCCGACTTGCCCATGCCCGTGACGACGACGCGCCCGCGGCATTGATCGAGCGTCTCCACGGCCTTCTCGAAGTGGTGATCGAGGCGCGGAATGAGGCGGCGGATCGCCTCCGCCTCGATGCGCAGAACGCGGCGGGCCGCCGTCAGGGGCATGAGACCTCCCGCAAGGCCTTGTCCACGGCGCGAACCTCTCTCAGCAGGAAAGGGAGCCTGTCGAGGCGGACCATGTTGGGACCGTCGGAAAGGGCCCGGTCCGGGTCGTCGTGAACTTCGAGGAAAAGCGCGTCGATCCCCACGGCCGCCGCCGCCCGCGCCAGAGGCGCGGCGAACTCGCGGTCGCCCGCCGAGCGGTCCCCGGCCCCGCCGGGGAGCTGGACCGAGTGCGTCGCGTCGAACACGACCGGATATCCCGTCCGGCGGAGGACGACGAGCGATCGCATGTCCGCCACGAGGTTGTTGTAGCCGAACGAAGCGCCCCGCTCCGTCAAAAGGATTTTCTCGTTCCCCGTCGACGCGATCTTCTCCACGACGTTTCCGATGTCCCAGGGGGCCATGAACTGTCCCTTCTTGACGTTGACGGTCCGGCCCGTCCGGGCGGCCTCCAGAAGAAAATCGGTCTGCCGGCAGAGGAACGCGGGGACCTGGATGACGTCCAGGACGGCCGCCGCCGGCCCGATCTCCTCGAACCGGTGGACGTCCGACAGGACGGGAACGCCGAGCCCCTCGCGGATCCGCCCGAGGATCCGCAGTCCCTCCGCGAGTCCCGGGCCCCGGAACGACCGGATCGACGAGCGGTTCGCCTTGTCGTAGGAAGCCTTGAAGATGAACGGGAACCCTTCCGTCTCCGCCGTCTCCTTGAGGCGCCCGGCCATCCGCCAGGCGTGGTCTTCGCTCTCGATCACGCACGGACCGGCGATCAGGGCCAGGGGGCCGCCCCCGCCGACGACGACGGACCCGCAAGCGACCGGCGCGACCGGGCTCAACCCCGGCCCTCTCCCGGACCCCTCTCGGATGCCGCGGACTCCATGAGCCGATCGCCGCCCGCCGCGAATCCGCGGCGATGCCGCCACGCGGCGCCGATGAACCCGGCGAAGAGGGGGTGCGGCCGCCGGGGACGCGACTGGAACTCCGGATGGAACTGGCAGGCCAGGAACCACGGATGCGGCCGGAACTCGACGATCTCGACGAGGCTTCCGTCCGGGGACGTTCCCGAGATCGTCAGCCCCGCCTTCTCGAGCGCTTCGCGGTAGACGTTGTTGAACTCGTAACGGTGGCGATGCCGCTCGGAGATCTCCTCGGCCCCGTACACCTCGCGGGCCAGCGTCCCCGGCTTGATCCGGCAGGGATAGGCGCCCAGCCGCATCGTCCCGCCCTTGGCGGACTCGCGGCTTCGCCGGACGGTCTCGTTCCTCCGGTAGTCCCACCACTCCTCCATGAGATAGATGACCGGGTCCGGCGTCGCCTCGTCGAACTCGAGAGAGTTCGCCGCCGGCAGGCCGAGCAGGTCGCGGGCAATCTCGATGACCGCGCACTGCATCCCCAGGCAGATCCCGAGGAACGGGACCCCGCTCTGGCGCGCGTGGCGGGCCGCCGCGACCTTCCCCTCGATGCCGCGAACGCCGAACCCCCCCGGGACGAGGATCCCGTCGACGCCCGTGAGCGACCGCGCCGCGCCGCTTCGCTCGATCTCCTCCGCGTCCACCCAGGCCAGGTCCACGCCGGCGTCGTTCGCGAGTCCGCCGTGCGTCAGCGCCTCGATCAGGCTCTTGTACGACTCCTTCAGCTCGACGTACTTCCCGACCAGTCCGATCGTCACCCGCCCCCGGCCGGGCGACTTGATCCCCCTCACGACCACGTCCCAGGACGAGAGGTCCGGTTCCTCCGACTTGAGCCCCAGGACCCTCGTCACCTGGGTATCGAGCCCCTCCCCGTGAAGAACGAGCGGAACCTCGTAGATCGTCTCGACGTCCTTGGCCGTGATCACCGCCTCGACGCTCAGGTTGCAGAAGAGGGAGATCTTCTTCTTCATCTCCGGCGAGAGGAACCGGTCGGTCCGGCAGAGGAGAACGTCGGGCTGGATCCCGATGGCCCGGATCTCGCGGACGGAGTGCTGGGTCGGCTTCGTCTTGAGCTCCTCCGCCGCGGCGATGTACGGGACGAGCGTGAGATGGACGTAGCAGACGTTCTCCTTCCCGACGTCGAACTGGATCTGGCGGATGGCCTCCAGGAACGGAAGGCTCTCGATGTCGCCGACCGTGCCCCCGATCTCCACGATGTGGACGTCGGCCCCCGCCCCCGCCGAGACGATCGCGCGCTTGATCTCGTCCGTGATGTGCGGGATCACCTGGACCGTGCCGCCCAGGTAGTCGCCCCGCCGCTCCTTGCTGATGACCTCGAAATAGATCCGGCCCGTCGTGTAGTTGTTCTCTTTCCCCAGGCGGACGGTCGTGTACCGCTCGTAGTGCCCGAGGTCCAGGTCGGTCTCCGCCCCGTCGTCCGTCACGAAGACTTCGCCGTGCTGGTAGGGGCTCATCGTCCCCGGATCGATGTTGATGTAGGGATCGAGCTTCTGCAGGCTCACCTTGAACCCGCGGGCCTCGAGGAGCGTGCCGATCGACGCGGATGCGAGACCCTTTCCGAGCGACGAGACGACGCCCCCCGTCACGAAGACGAACTTGGTCATCCGCGACTCCGCGCGGGACGGACGGCTCCCGCCCCGGAGAGGCGGGCCCTCTCCGCCGAGAGGATGCCGCGGACGCGATCGAGGTCCTCCGGCGTGTCGACGCCGATCGATTCGCAAGTCGTTTGGGCCACGCGGATCTTGATCCCCGCCTCCAGGGCCCTCAGTTGCTCGAGCTTCTCGGTCCGTTCGAGGGAAGAGGGAGGCAGGGCCGAGACCTCGAAGAGCGTCTCCGAACGGTAGGCGTAGATCCCCAGGTGGACGAGGAACGGCGGGGTCTCCCCCTCGCGCGGCCACGGGATCGGCGCGCGGGAAAAGTAGAGAGCGTCCCCCCGCGCGTCGCGGACGACCTTGACGACGTTCGGGTTCGAGAAGAGGAAGGGATCGGCCGACGGACGGGCGAGCGTCGCCATCCGAATCGTCGGATCGGAGCGCATCAGGCCGGCCAGCGTCTCGATCGCTTCGGGAGAGATCATCGGTTCGTCGCCCTGGACGTTGATCGCGATATCGGCGGGATGGCGCCGGACGACCTCCGCGACCCGGTCCGTGCCCGAGGCCATGTCGGGAGACGTCATCACGGCCTGGAACCCCGCCGCCTCCGCCGCGCCCGCGACATCCGCATGGTCGGTCGCCACCAGCACCTCGTCCACCCCGCGGGCCTGCTCCGCCGCGCGGGCGACCCAGACGACCATGGGAGAACCATGAATGTCGGCCAGAGGCTTTCCGGGAAGACGGGTCGAGGCGTACCGAGCCGGGATCACTGCGACGACGCGCGACATGCGCGGAATTTACCACACCCCCCCTCCAGGCGCAAGCACGTGTCGCGCCCTCGCGGAAATCGCGGGTTCGGCAGAGTGCTGAAAAACACCCTGCCAGGGAGTCCATGGAGGGACTCCCAAATTGCGAGACTTACCAAGCGTCGCAATTTGGGAGACTTGGACGAATTCACTTCGGCCAAGTCGCAGTTGAAAAAGCCATGGATGGACTTTTTCAACATCCAGTTAGAAGCGCAGCCTCGTCCGCAAGAACCCGAAATTCGTCTTTCGGCGATAGGTACGAACTTGTCACGTCCCGAACAGCCGTCGTGCGAGCAACGTCTGCATGTCCCGCCGTCCGTCGGTAATGAGATAAACGAAAGTCCCCGAAAGTCCAAAACGGCCGGGTCCCCAAAGCGCCCCGATACGCATCGGAGCGGTGAGCAAAATGCGTCGGAATCCACAGGCCGTCCCCTGCTCGCTAAACGAAGGCCTCACTGCAAATGATCCGGGGAATCGGCCGGTCTGCCATTTCGAGGCTTCGCCGGGCTGAGGCATCCTTCAGGTTGTGCTGGTCATAGATTCGAATCAGGTGCTTGAGCAGGCTTTCGCCCGTCGCGCCGTTGCGGCGCAGTTGGTTCAGTTCGCGTTTGACCGCGCCCGTCAACGAGCCGCGAAAGACCTTCTCCATGACGTTGACATGCCGCTTGACGTCCTCGTCTTGCGTGGCTTCGAACAGGATCCGCATCTCCCGGAGAACGTAAAGCTGCCCGTGCGTGAGATTCGCGGTGTATGTCCGCTCGGCTTCGCGGTGCCGGACTTCTTCCGCGAATTTTTTCTGTACCGCCATGACGGCCTTGTTGTACCCGTCCGGCAACGGGGCGGCTTTGGTGTCCGGGGCACACTTGACCGCGCCGACCACCTTCGGAACGTCCCGGGAAACAACCTCGTTTTTTTCATCGAGCAGGAACAACTGCTGATAGCGCCCGGCCTGGCAGAAAACGAACAACCCGCGCTGCGGGGACAACCGGGCCGTTCTGATGCCGTCCCGAAGACTCGCAACCCGCTCATATGCCGCCGGATCATCCTTCTGCAACTGCCGCAGGATTTCTTCCGCTTCGTTCAGGTCAAGAAACTCGTCCTCCGCGCCCCCCCACAAATCCAACTGCGCGGGCGCGCCACCGCGGGTCTCGTAGATCGCGTACATGGCCTCCGGGTTCAGTCTCTCCGTTCGGTCCAGAATCTCGGAATCCTCCCCGATGGTGTCGTGAATCTCCTGAATGCGTCGTTCCAGTTTTTCGTGAAGCTTCAGGTTCGCCTCGATGCCCGTCTCGGGCAGGAAGTTGAATCCGAAAATGCGCTCGTGTTCCGACCCGATCCGGTCGATGCGGCCGAAACGCTGGATGAGCCGGACGGGGTTCCAGTGGAGGTCGTAGTTGATGATGTTGTCGCAATCCTGTAGGTTCAACCCTTCAGCCAGGACATCGGTCGCGATCACTGTCATCAGTTCAGCCTCGCCCCTGGAGAAACGATACTCGGGGTTCGCTCTGGGCGCGAAGCGGCCGACGATCCTCTCCTTGCTCTTGTCGCCGCTGAAGATGACCTCGACCTCCGCGTCCTTTCCATCGGAATTCAGGTTGGCAAAGAGGTACTTCGCGGTGTCCGCATATTGCGTGAAGATCAAGCGTTTCGCCCCCCTCAAAGGTTTGTCGGCGAGCCTCTTTTTCAGCATTTGGAGCTTCGCGTCCTTGTCCGGCGTAATCGGGGATACGAGTTCCAGTATCTTCTGAAGCAGTTCAATATCGTGCTCGATGTGCATCCGAAGCGTCTTCACGTCAAAGTCGTTCGCGTCGTACCGCTTCGAGACCTCCCGGAGTGCGTCAACAAGGTCGCCTTCCTCCAGGATATCGCTTTCGTAAAGGATGGCCTGCGCGTCCTCGCCCGCAGGAACGACGCCCGCGTCCAACGAGTTGAGAAAGGCTTGATGAATCTTCAGGAGCCGCTTCATCGTTTCCCGGAAGGCATAAACACTGGACTCAAACCGCTTGAAGAGCAGGATGCGCATCAGCCCGCGCAGGTTCGCCCCGGCCCGCTGAAGATTCGTGTAAGGCTCTTTCTTTTGCTTCTCGGCGTTCACGTAGTGCCAGAGACCGTATCGCGCGTAGGTGATCTCGCCGACCGGGGCGGTTTTGGGAGGTTTGCCCTTCCGGGGCTTGCCAAGAAAGCCGCGCAACTCATGATAAAGGCCCTGGTAGGTGTCTTCGATGCTGTATTCAATCGTTTCTAGGTCGCGCCTGGGGAAGAACTGGTGTTTCCCGCCGACCAGCACGTAAACCTTTCGCTTGCCCTCCAGGTAGTCCCGAAATCGGCTCGGATCAACCGGCTCGTGCGTTTCGGCATCGAATCCGTACCACCGCAGTATGTGCTGGCGCGTTCTGCGAACGAGGATGTTGGCCAGCAGGTCGGGAAGTTTGCGCTCGGTCCTGTCAATGAGCCTGAAGTATTCCTTCAGGTTCGGCGGATCAACGGGCAAGTCCGTCCGGTCGTCCTGGTGAAACAGCTTGATTTGGTGGTAAACGTCCCATGCGCTCTTGTTCCGAGGCGTGGCCGTGAGGAAACAGCAACGCCGTCCCGTCGAAAGAAACGTCTGTACGATCTTGTACCTCTGCGTGTCCGGGTGTCGGAGGTTGTGGCTTTCGTCCACGAGAACGAAGTCGCGGTCCTTGTAGCGGTTGAGCAGCCGGGCAACGCCTTCTTCCTCGTCTTCCCGCAGGAATCCCATCGAAAGCACGCGGGCATTGAGCTGATAAACCTCGTTGTACCGCTCCCACATCTCCACGAGCGGGGCCGGACAGACGATCAGCGGCCGCGCGTGTTCGGTGCGCTCGAAGTGCTTCACGATCGCCGCCCCGATGTAGCTCTTGCCCAGGCCCACCACGTCGGACACAAACGCGCCGCCGTAGTCGCGGACGATCTGGATGGCCTGCCGGACGGCCACCTTCTGGAAACTCGCCAACTTGCGGAAAATGTCGTCGTCCCAAAGCAACTCCTGCTCGTCCTCGTTCTCGAGCCGGTCGCGCACAAGAGCGTAGAGCGTCTTCATGTAGATGTCGTAGGGCCGGACCTGCGCCGCCGCCCAGGATGCCTTGAGCTCGGTCATCAGGGTTTCATCGAATTCCTGCGCCTCCTTCCAGAGGTCGTCGAACCAGCGGACAAGCTCCTTGTGGTTCTGGTTGCCCTGGACCAGGACGTTTAACTCGGTGTTGTGGGTGAGACCGGCCAGAGTGAGATTCGAGGAGCCGACGACCGCGATCCCCTTCTCGTGCCGCTCAACTTCATTGCCCACCAGGTCAAACACCTTGCCGTAGTCGCAGATGTACGCCTTCGCGTGGAGTCGGCCCTTCGTGTAAATGCAAACTTTCAGGCGCTTTTCTTCGATCATGCGGATCAACCCGGCGATCAACCCCTGCGCGTCGTCCGTCTGGTCCATCCATTCGACTGAATTCCGCAGATTGCCCGCGGTCTCCTTAGCAATCTTCCCGGCTTCC
Organism: Nitrospirota bacterium; assembly: GCA_016195465.1. GTDB lineage: Bacteria > Nitrospirota > RBG-16-64-22 > RBG-16-64-22 > RBG-16-64-22 > RBG-16-64-22. Next base: position 19,306 of record JACPZO010000065.1, on the reverse strand, counting down.
GAGCGTTTCGGATAGACCTGTTTCTCGATCTCCTCGGCGGCCAGGTCCAGCCGCTTGTATCCTTCAGCCAATAGCTCGACGGTCTCTTTGTTGGTCGTGTTGCCGATCAGCAGGCGGAGTTCCTTCAGATTTAGAAGCCGTTTGGCAACGCTGGTCAGGCCGGAGAGAAAAAGGTAGCCGACCGCAAACCGCGCCCGCTCGCTGGTCTCGAGAATCCGTTTCAGGTGGTCCACCAGCTTCTCGGTTCGGTTGTCAATGATGTCATGCGTCGGCATTACTTGAAATCTCCCCGCCGTTGTTCCGTTCGCGCCTTGTACAGTTTCTCGGTGAATCCGCCCTCGTTCAGGAATTGCTCTTCCAGCTTCTGCAATTGCCGCCCCAGAAGATAGCTCGCCTGGTTGATCAGGCAAATCAGCGTGTTAGCCGCCGCTTCCGGCGTGGCCGTGGTAATAGAATAAGAGTCAGACTTGTCCGGCCTGTCCGACCTGTCTGACTTGTCTGACGAGTCAGACCGGAACTTGTTCCGCACCGCCAGCGCCTCGGGCGAGTCCTTGCGCCAGAGGCGCAATCCGCGTTGCCGCAAGAAGTCCTCGTAGTCCAGCAGCAGTTCCTCCAGGCTGGCCCGCGCCACGCCGGTGAGCTTGAGTTCGGTCTTCCGGGAGGTGGCCGAGGCCATGCTCCCCTCGGCGATGTTCTGCACGCCGCTCCGCGCCGCCTGCACCATCTGATCGTGGGTGCGGGAGCGTTTTTCGATGAACCGGCCGCAGAAGACCACCGTACCGTCATAGACCAGTTGGGCGGTTTGGAAACTGCGGAGCCCGCGGTACCCGCCGTATTTTGGGATCAGGCGGGTTCTCCGGTCCGTCCTGCCGGGCCTGTCAGACCCGTCGAACGATCTCCTTGCTTCTTCGCTCATTTTCCTCCCTCAATCATGCGCATGCCATCGTTGGAAATTCGCTCATAAGCGATTCGCGCAAGTTTAGACGGGGCGTCTGCGAGACGTTCGACGGCAATCCGCTGAACCGCTTTCCGAGTCTCGATGTTGCTCGATTGAAGGGCTGTCAACAGCGTCGCAACGAGTCGGGCAGGGTCTTTTTCGATCCGCCCTAGAACCGCAAGAGCAGGTTGTCCAAGTATTGGGCTGTTCTTAAGCGCCCACACATACTTGCGGAACCGGTTGGTTTCCTCTTCTGGTTCTTGGATGGTTGCGCAGAACATAAGCTTCTTCGCGCGATCCGGGGCCTTTAAGAACAGGGTGAGAATTGTCTTCCTGACGGTTGCAGACGTTTCCTTGAAGTAACGCCGATGGAGCCTCTTGAAATCGCGATCATCCAAAGCGAACAGAATAAGACTCAGGAACGCCTCAGCGCGAACCGCCCAATGATAGGCCCCGCCGCATCCCAAGCGCATGAGGGGGCGCTTGTGTCTGGAGTTCAGCACCGGGGAACGCCTGAACATCGGCAAGAGGTAAAGATACTGGGAGTCGAAAAGTTCTTCCTCGCCCAACAGGGCGCTTTCCACGCCAGCCCGCACTGACTTGCGGCCCATCCAGGCGGAGAGATATCGGGAGACCTTCTCCGTCAACGCCGGTTGTCTCCAAATCCACTTAAGCGACTGCCTGACGGCCATAGGCGAGTGTATCCGCATCAGCAGTGTAAGCGTCCTTTTGAACAGCCGGAGGTCTTCCTTCCCCATCTCCCGCTTGTAGGCAAATCGGCTTCTGAAAACTGGCCGGACTGCCGCCTCCGCGTCCCGCTTTTGCTTGCGCGTTATCTTCGTCGGGTCCTCCGGTAGTCCATTTATGATCTCCGTGACCTGGGCAACACCTTCGTCGTAAAGCCGCTTTCGGACCTCTTCGCCCTCAAAGATTTCCGTCTTGGCTGACTGCATGTTTAGATGCAGGCACCGCAGAATCCGGTTGATTGTGAAAATGACGGATCGCGCGCTCCTGCGGTCCTTCGTGAAGATCTTGAGGTCATCCACGTACCGGACATATTTTATCAATCCCTTGCGCTGAAGTTTGAAAAGTTCCGTGTCCATTTCCACCAGGTACAGAGTCCCGAGCCAACTCGAAACCTCGTTACCTTGCGGGATGCCGCGCTGGGGCCTGTAACCGGCCAAGGATGGCGTGGCCCAGAACGAAAGCATCTCCATCAAGAGGTTTATCAGGTGCAGTTGGCTTGGAGCGCACTGACGGAGAATATCGGCAAGTAGTGGATGGCTGATGTTCTCGAAATAGGCGCTGATGTCGGATTCAACCATGAAGCTGAATCCTTCCTGCTCGTAGATGCTCTGCGCTTCGGCAACGAACTCGGGCCATGCCTCATACCAGTCGCCGAAGATCCGAAGATCTTGACGGACCTCTCTCCGAACGAGAACAGGGCCTTCATTCTGGAAAAGCTTGCCGGGATGCGGGCGTTTCCCCTTCTTCTTGACGCGGAAATGATAGACGCTCTTTGACAAGACGCTGTCCATGATCGGTGCCAGCAGGTAGGCAATCGCGAACAGAACAACGTGGTCCTCGAAGTCGAGCGAACTTCCGGGGCGGACGGCCAAGCCGCCTTTCGGAACGTCGATCTCCTTCAGGGGGCGGGGGCGATAGGTGCCATTTCTCAGAGACTGCGCTAGCCGGGTCAGGTTCTCTTCCAGATTGAAGATGTAGTCCTGGTTTCTAAAAGTGTCCGGAATGAAGTCGTCCTTCTTGTCGTCGTGAACGTAATTTGCGGCAATCTTCAGTGTGTCAGGCCGACATAGTTTTGGGAAAAGGTCCTTTGGCATGCTTGGTCAACGCTGGGCGCTGCCCTCCACAATCCTGATCTCCTCGGGCGTCAGCCCGTACAGCCGATACACCCGCGCGTCAATCTCCCGCTCCAACGCAGACACGTCCGCCGCCGGATCAGCCTTCTTCGCGGCGAGGATGCATTCCACGCGGGATTCAATCTCCCTTTCCTGGGCAGGTGTGGCAGGTGGGATGGGAAACTGCTCCAGTCCTTGGGGCTGGACCTCGTACCAACCGCCCTGCTTCTCGACAAATACTCGTTTCGCATAGCCCGAGAAAGCTCTTGAGTTTAGGAGTGCTGCAACAAACAGAGTCTTGTCACCGGCTGGGATGAAGTACGAGGTATTGCCCAGAAAGAAGCCATCTGAATCCACGGAAAAGGTTGGCTGAATGGATATCTTCGTCGAGATCACCTTCCTCTTCTCAAACTCCGGCCAGTAAGCGATGTCGTCTTGAATTTCGTACCACTCGTAACTGCCCGGTTTACGTCCACCAGAAACGCCCGGCATCAGTCGTTCCTTGAACTGCTTCAAGTGCTCATGGATAGCCGGGTACTTCTTGATGTCGCAACCACGCCGTGTGAAGATGATCCACAAGTCTTGGGGTTCGCACCGCCACCGCTTCACATCCCGTCCGCGCAGGTAGGGCTTGAGGACTTCTTTCGACGACTGATGCTCGCTGATGAGCCGGTCGCGGACAAGACGATCCACAACAAAGGCATCGTTCAAACCAGTGGTGATTCCACGAAACACGCGGATACCAACGACTTCACGTAGTGGTGTGCCAGCTTTTCTCAGACGTTCCATCAGGCGGAGGCTGACCGGGCTTTCCATCCGCCAGCCGTCGGGTTTGAGGTCGCGCTGGGCGAGCCCGAAGGCGTCGCGCGCGAAGATGTCCGGAAACTCGCGGATGTCCGGGCCGGGCGTCCAGGTCATGACGCGGGACTCCCAATCCCCGGCCTCAACCTTCTTGGGCAGTTTGCCCAACTCCACGGAACGGGTCTTCTGCGTCACGAGGATCGCCGGATAGGCGATGGATGTGAAGACCGGGGCATCGCCGAAATCCAGCGCCACGCTGGGCCGGGTCGCATAAGCGAGATAGGTTCGCAGTCGTTCGCCATAGCCCGCGCGGAAGTACTTATTGCTGGTGATGAAGCTCAACACGCCGCCGGTGCGCAGCAGTTGCAGGGACCGCTCGAAGAAATAGACGTAGAGGTCAGACGTGCCGGTGAAACATTCGTACTGGCCCTTGAGGGCGTCCTTGAGCGGCCGCGGCTTGCCGTCGCTCCCGATGACGGTCTGGTTCTTCAATTCCTCCTGCCGGACATAGGGCGGGTTGCCGATGACGATGTCGAAGGGGCCATCCCCCGCTTGGTAGGGACGGCTGTCCCCAGCCGTCCGCGGCGCGGTCGGGACACCGCGCCCTACCGCGAGGCCAAACATCCAGCCGGGATCAAAGAACGGCGCATGGGTGTTGGTGTCGTACGGGTTCCAGCCGGCCAGCCGCTTGACATCGTAGGGCGTGCATTCGCCGCTGGACTCCAGCGCCTTGGCCAGTTCGTCGCACAGCCGCTTGTCCTCTTTCCGCAGTTCCTTCTTGCGCTTGTAGCTTCGCGCCGTGAAGTAGTCGTGCCGGACCTTCTGCAATTCAGTTTCCAGACGTTTGACTTCGTTTGAGCCGAGCAGGAGTTGACCGCGATGCAGGCCGAGCAACGAATTGGCCGCCACCACCTTGGTTTCGAGGTTCGGCAGAGGCAGGATGCCGTAATTCTCTTCCTTGGGGTCAATGGACTGGTCAACCACGAGGGAGATGAAGAAGCGCAGTTTGGCGATCTGCACGGCGATGGGTTGAATGTCCACGCCATAGAGGCAGTTCTCGATGAGGTACAGCTTCCGGCCGTAGTCGTCGTTGTCGCGCGCGAAGGCGCGTTCTATGGCCCTGAGCGCTTCCTCGCGGGCCGGTCCGCTTTCGATGGCTTCGGCCGCCTTGACCTGCCGTTTCCGCCAGCCCATGTTCTCCGGGTCGAGCTTTCTGAGGACATGCACAAGTTTCTGGAGCATGCCCATCGGGAACGCGCCGGAACCGCAGGCCGGGTCAATGGCCTTCAATCCGTCAACGGCGTCAATCAGCTTCTCGACCTCGGCGGGTTTGAAGTCGTGGCCTTCGTCTTCCCAGGAGAGCAGGCGCTTCAACTTCCTATCCGTGCCATCCGGGATATCCGTGGTTAGAACGGTTTTCAGGTACACCAAGAGCGCCTGATCCACCATCCAGTCCACGACCACGCGCGGGGTATAGAACGAGCCGGTGGCTTTGCGGGCGACCGTGCCGGTTTCGGGATTGTAGGCGGCCAGCAGGTTTTCGAAGACGTGTCCGAGCAATTCGGGGTCGAGCGCGACTTCCTGATCGAAGGGCGTGTTCTCGGTGAGCGTGAAGTTGTAGCGGCTCAGGATGTCCAGCAAAGGCCGCACGGTTTCGCGGCGGCGGGCGGCATCGCCGTACGCCTCGGAAAGGTCGGCGGCCTGCGGGGCGCCGTAGAACAGGAAGTTCGGCAGCTTGGGTTGCTTCTTCGGGTCGGTGGCGAAACCGTCAATCCTCACCTCCACCGTGTATGGCGAACCGCCCTTCTGCACACGGTCGTCCAGACATTCGAAAAGCCCGCCGTTCAGGAAGGGAATGTCACGCAGGAGTTTTTCCAGGGCGACAGGGTCGCGCAGTTGCCGGGCGTGCCGCCAGAGTTGGTGAACCATATGCTCGCCGCTGCGCTGGCCGTCCCCTTCATCCAGGAATCGCCGGACCGGGGTCTGGCCGGGCGCGCCTGTGCCGCTCTTGGCGGCATCCATCTCCGTGTTCAGCGTGGCAAAGAACAGGTTTTGCAGAATGGCGGTGTAGTACGTGCAAGCCTCCGGTGATGCGTCCTTCAACAAATCCTTCATGCGCCGGGCATCGAACAGGCTGTCCGGGATCAGACCCGCGCCGGTCTCGGGATTTCGCTTCTCTCGCAGAAACCAGCCGAAGATGAGCCGCGTCAGCAAGCGAATCAACGACAAGGATGGTTTTCCATCGGCATCCACCGGAGCATCCTTGGGGAACTCGGCATGTTCGCGCGCCCAGAAGTACCAGTTGGCGATCTCCTGGTAGAAGTCCTTCGTGACCTTCTCAACGTCGAAGGCCTCATCGTGCCGCTTTTGGATCAGCATGGGCGGGAGGCCGAACAAGTCCGGACTGATGGCCTGAAGATCCAGCGTCGCCATCCGTTCCGCCGCCGTTCTCAACCCTTCGCCGGGGCGCACCGTGATGCGGCGGACAAGGCGCCTCTTCTCGGCGGCATCGTCATACTTCACGTTCAGGAAATGCCATACGGATTGGCTCTTGTTGGAAAAGACGAACAAGGCGTAAGGATGGTCGCGAAGCAACTGGCTCACGACAGGCCGCTGATGGCCGCGTCTCGAATCGGGCGAAGACAGGCGGCAGTAAACCACGTGAAAGGCGCCGTCCTCGCCGCCGCTGGCAAAGAGGATCGGGTCTTCCGCAAGAACCTGCCTGGCGCTGTCCGGCCACTGGCGCGGGCTCAAGGGCTTGTTTTGGCGCTCGTAGTTCAGTTCCTCCCAGAAGAGTTTCTTCAACCCTTCCAGATCCCGGAGGTTCTGGAGAATGCCAAGGACCGTCTGTTGTCTCTCTATTTGCGCCATGTGACACCCTGCGGGGCATTGGTTCCGCGAATTCTGCCCGAAACCAGGACTGCGATCAATGCTCTTACCACACCCCCGTGACAGATCAGGTCACGGTCGCAACCCCACGTTCGCCATGCACAATTGCCCCTCGTTCGGCTCGAAAAAGGCGTTGGCTGCAGGAGTTTCTGTTGTTCCCCACGTTGACTTTCACCCGCCCGACTGAAACTCCGCCCGGCCGGTCCCCATCACCGCGATGACCCCCGGCGCAGGCGCCGCACCCGATACGCCGGACCCCTCTCCCCCACGCGGAAGCCGATCTTGCGACGCGCCTTCTCCGGTGGTGCCATGAGCTGGCGAATGGCCTCGAACAACGTGCGGATACTCTCGTCGTGTCCCGCGATCTTGCGCTCCAGACTCATCAGCTTGGCCGCCAGCTCCTTGTGGATGGCCAGCGTCTCTCGAAGACGAACGAACGCCCGCATGATCGCGATGTTGGCCTGAACAGCGCGGGGGCTTAGCAGGACGCTGGACAGCATTGCCACGCCGTGCTCGGTGAAAACATAGGGAGGATACCGCCGGCCGCCCCAACTTGAGGTCACAATCTGTGACCTCAAGTTTGCAAACTCTTCCCGCAAAACAGCAGCTTGCGTGCGGTGCAGGGATGCACCGCCAAATCGCGAAGATTTGAAGTCAAGCGATTTGAAAGACTTGCGCGAATTCACTTCGCGCAAGTCGTGGCTGAAAAAGCCATGGATGGACTTTTTCAGCATCCTGATAGAGCTCGGCCAAATGAGCATCCAGCATCACCCGTTCGCCACGGATGAGCATGATCGCACGCTCGATGCGCTCCGTCGGAGCAAGGCTCGAATCAGGCATCCGGGCCCCTATACTTGAGGCGCCAATTTGTGACCTCATGATCATCCGTCCCCCCCAAAAAGGGCGTCCCGCCCCCGAAGGTGCTCGAACAGTATACGCTCCCATTCCTGAGGCGCCAAGACTACGCCAGGGGCAACTACGCCAGGGGCCAGCGATTCCTCTCGGGCGATTCCTCTCGGGCTTGACTTATGCATCAGCCGCACACCCATGGCACACCCATGGGGTCAGGTCTATAATCTTTGACTTCCGTCAGGTTCCGTCAGGTTTTGCATCTCGCCTTCACTCCGGCAAATCCCGAATCGGCTGCAAACGGCAAGCCTGTTGACGAGAACATCCCCGAATGTGTATATTCGTGATGATTGATACACACGCAAGGGGGGCTCTCCGATGAGAACGAATATCGCCATCGACGACGACCTGATGGCGCAGGCGATGAAGCTTTCCGGGCTCGCCACCAAGAGAGAAACGGTGGAGACGGGTTTGCGCCTCCTCGTCCGCTTGAAACAGCAGACGCAAGTCCGCCGCGCCCGGGGCAAACTCCGATGGGAGGGAGATCTCTCCGAGATGCGGCGTGACCGATGATCGTCGTCGACGCCTCCGTCTGGATCGACTACTTCAACGGCCGCTCCACGCCCCAGACCGATCGGCTGGACGATCTTCTCGGCCGCGAACCGATCCTCACCGGGGACGTCGTCTTGACCGAGGTCCTTCAAGGATTCAAACATGAGCGCGATTTCCGCGAGGCGCTCAAGCTCCTGAGCTTGTTCGAATTCAGGGAAATGATGGGGAGGGACATCGCCGTCGCCAGCGCTCTGAACGATCGGCTGCTCCGCGCGAAGGGCGTCACTCCGCGGACGGTTGACATGGTCATCGGCACGTTCTGCATCGAGAACGGCCATTCCCTTCTGCACTCCGACGCGGATTTCGACCCCATGGAGCGATATCTGGGTCTCAAGATCGTCCGCTAGCCGGGCGGCATCCTTGCTCCTCCCCGCTCCCTTTGTTATCATGCGCATCCAATGCGTCGCGTCGTCATCACCGGCCTGGGCACGATCACCTGCCTCGGGAACTCAGCGGAAGAAACATGGACCGGGCTTCTCGCCGGAACATCCGGGCTCGCGCCCGTCCGCTCGTTCGACGCGTCTCCGTACCGGACGAAGATCGCCGGCGAGGCGTCGCCGTTCGACGCGAACCGCTGGGCGCGAGGTCCTCGGGCGGCGGGACTCGACCGCGCCTCCCACCTGCTCTTCGCGGCGGCGGATGAAGCCGTCTCCAAGGCGCGCCTCGACGGGCGGGAGCTTGCGACGGACCGGGCGGGGATCGTCCTCGGCACGACGCTCGGCGGGATGCTTCAGGGCGAGGCGTTTCACCGGACGCTTCTCTCCGGCGCGAAGCCCGCTCCGGGGGCCCTCGCGGATTACCTCGCGTTCTCCCAGGGCGAGAACCTCGCCGCCCGCTGGCAGGTCCCGACGATGCCCGAGACCGTCTCCACCGCCTGCGCCTCGGGGGCGACGGCCATTGGCCTCGCGTTCCGCCGGATCAGGAGCGGGGAGATCGACCTCGCCATCGCCGGCGGGTACGACACGATGTGCAGGTTCACGTTCGCGGGGTTCGATTCCCTCCAACTCCTCGATCCCGAGACCTGCCGGCCGTTCGACTTGAACAGGCGCGGCCTGGTCCTGGGCGAAGGCGTCGGCGTCCTGGTCCTGGAGGAAGCCGGACGGGCCGCCGCCCGGGGGGCGAAGGCCATCGCCTGCGTCCGCGGCTTCGGGACGACGTCGGACGCCTACCACACGACGCGGACCGCTCCGTCCGGCGAAGGCGCCGCCGCCGCCATCCGCATCGCGCTCGGCGACGCGGGCGTCGGCCCCGACGACATCGATTACGTCAACGCCCACGGAACGGGGACCCCCGTCAATGACCGCGCGGAGGTCGCCGCCCTGAACGCCGTCTTCGGACCGCGGCTTGCACGGGTCCCCGTCTCGTCGACGAAGTCGATGATCGGCCACCTCCTGGGCGCGGCGGGCGCCGTCGAGGCGATCGTGTCCGCCCTCGCGATCCGCGACGGGATGGTCCATCCGACGGCGAACTTCACGACGGCCGATCCCTCCTGTCCCATCGACGTCGTCCCGGACCGCGCCCGGCGCGTTCCCGTCCGCGCCGTTCTCACGAACTCGTTCGGCTTCGGCGGAAACAACGCCTGCCTCGTCCTGACGCAATGCTGAAAGACATCGTCCTCTCCGGAATCGGCGTCGTCTCGCCGTTCGGCGTCGGCGCGGACGCGCTTCTTGCGGGCCTCCTCGAGCGCCGGGAGGCGTTCAGATCGGGACAGCCGTTCCGCCGAAACGGCGCCGTCCCCGACTTCGACCCATCCGTCCACGTTTCGAAGGACCTCCGCCGCCTTTCCCGGCCGTCCCTCTTCGGCGTCGTCGCGGCCCACGAGGCCCTCCGCCGGGCCGACCGCCTTCCCGTCCCCGAGCCGTCCCTCGCGGGGGTCTCCATGGCGACCTGCCACGGCGCGATCGCCTTCTCCGAGTCGTTTCACCAATCCCTCGTCACGCAGGGCCCGGCGTCCGTCAGTCCCGCGACGTTCTCCGAATCTCTCTTCAACGTCGCCGCCTCGCACATCTCGATCGCGCTCGGGATCACGGGCCCGGCGATCACCGTTGTCGGCGACGGAACGCGGTTCCACGACCTCCTCCGCAGGGCCGCGGCCGCCCTCGCCGCCGGAGAGATCGACATCGCTCTCGTCGGGACCGTCGAAGAGGACCACCCGATCCTGCGTGAAGGGTACGGGACCTGCGGTCCCCGCGTCGCCGGACGTCTCCATTTGGCGGACGGACGGGGCGGCGAATCCCCCCTCTGCGAGGGAGGCGTCGTGGCCGTCCTGGAAAGATCGGAGAACGCAAAAACGGTTCTGGCGCGCATCGAGGCGCTCCCTCGTGCAGGAAACGCCCCTGCGGATCCCGGAAGAAACCCGATCCCCCCTTCTCCCTTCTCCCCTCCCCCTTCCCCCTTCTCGGATTTCGTCCTTCCCTCCGGCTCGCTCAACCGGGAGTGGACGGATGACGAATCCCCGATCGTCCCTTCCCCCGACCGGGCCTTCGGCGTCCGCCCGCTCCTTGGCGAGGCGTTCGAGTTGATGGGCGGCCTCCAGCTCGCCGCCGGAGCGGCGCTCATGGAACGCGACCCGGGGGTCCGGGCCGTCCGAGCGTGGAACGTCGCCCCCGTCACCGGCCGGCGGGACGGGTTCGGTCTTCTCCCGAAGCGATGACGCCCGAGCCTGTCGTCGTCACGGGAATGGGGATCGCGTGCGCCGCGGGAGTGGGAATCGAAGCGTTCGCGGCCGGCCTCTTCGAAGGGAAGCCGGGGATCCGTCCCATCCGGTCTTTCGACACAACGGGGTTCGCCCTCCCCGACCACACCCTCCTGGGCGGCGAAGTCGCCGATCTTCCCGAAGGCCAACCCCGCGTCCCTTCGTCTCCTTCGCTTGACCTCGCGGCTCGCGCCGCCGACAAAACCTTCTCATCGCTCGACCGCGTCCAGAAACTCGCGCTCCTCGCCGCGGTGGAAGCGTGGACCTCCTCTGGGGACTCCCCCGGCGGAGAGCGGACCGGCGTCGTCCTCGGGACCGTCACGGGCGGGATCCGTTCGGGAGAGACCTTCCTCCGCAAGACGCGGTCATCCGCTTCGACCGGCGCGGACCTCCCGTGCAGAGCGGCGCCGGAGTCGGCCGCGCTCGCCGTCGCGCGGGAACTCAAGCTCTCTCCCGTCAACCTGACCGTCAACACGGCCTGCGCGTCAGGGACGACGGCCGTCGGCCTCGCCTTCCGGATGATCCGGAGCGGCAAGGCGGACCGCCTCCTCGCAGGAGGGGCCGAGGCCCTCTCCCTCTTCGCCGCGAGCGGCTTCTCGGCCCTCAAGCTTCTTACCTCGGACGCGATCCGTCCCTTCGACCGGCGGCGGAGCGGCTTTCTCCTCGGCGAAGGGGCCGCGTTCGTCGTCCTCGAACGTCTCTCCTCGGCAAGGAGGCGCGGCGCCAATCTCTTCGGGACGATTCTTGGATACGGCGCGTCCGCCGACGCAACCGGAATGGTAAAGCCCGATCTCACCGGCTCCGGACTTGCCCGCGCCATGAACGCCGCCATCAGGGACGCGGCTCTGTTCCCAGCCGACGTAGACGCGATCAACGCACACGCCACGGCCACGGTCCACAACGATCTCGCGGAGTCCGCCGCCGTTCACCGGGTTTTTGGAGACCGCGCGGCCGCCGTCCCCGTCTCGGCGGTAAAACCCCTGACGGGACACGCCCTCGCGGCTTCCGGCGCGATCGAGACCATCGCTTCTCTCCTGGCCCTCGCCCGGCAGACCCTTCCGCCCACGCCCGGCTTTGAAGAACCCGATCCGGCCTGCGGCCTCAACGTCATCCGGTCGTGGGAGCAACGCTCCCTGTCGCACGTTCTCTCCATCTCGGCCGGCTTCATGGGCCACAACGCCGCCCTCCTTCTCGGTCGGGCCGACGCATGAAGATGAAGGTCACGGGTACCGGGATCGTCTCTCCCCTGGGACGGACCCCTTCGGAGATCGCCACGAGGATTCTCTCCGCGGCTCCCGAAGAAGCGAGGCCCGCATCGAACCCGCCCCCTCACCTTTGTCCTCTCCCCCTCGAAGGGGGAGAGGGGAGGGTGAGGGGGAAGATCGCCGTGGCGGAGTTCGGCGCGCCCTCGTTTCGGCTGGGTCCGTTCAATGCCGAGGACTTCGTCTCCATAGACCCTGACCGGTTCCGAATTCTCGACCGCCCAACCTCCTTCGCCTTCGTCGCCGCGCGGGACGCATACGACGCCGCCGGCCTCAACCGTCTCCCTCCCGACCGAATCGGGATCTCGTGCGGAATCGGCTACGCCACGACGGGCGTCAACGCCGCGTTCTTTTCCGACGCGCTGGACCTTGGGCCGCGGATGGTCAGTCCGCTCCTCTTTCCCCTTACGACGCCGTCCGCCGTCGCCGGCGCTCTCTCGATCTTCCTTCCCGCCGCGGGGCCGACGCTCACCGTCTCGGCGGGGAGCGCGTCCGATCTTTCGTCTCTCGCGCGAGCCGCGGAAATGCTCGAAGAGGGCGATGCGGACGCCGTCGTCGCCGGCGCCGCCGGGGACGCCGACGAAACGCTCGCCCGCGCTCTCGGAACAGCCGGCCTCCTCTCGGGGCGGACGCCCCTTCCCTTTCATCCCATGGCCGACGGGACCGCCCTGGGAGAAGGCGCGGCGTTCGTCGTTCTTGAAAGCGCGGGAACAGATTCAGCCCTCGAAGATAAGACCCGTTCTCTCCAGAACGCTGGAGCGGGTGGCCGAGGACGGGGCGCCCCATCGCTCGGAACGGCGGACGCCGTGAGAACGATGGGGCTGTCCGAGGACAGGACCCGCTCCCTCCATAGCGCCGGACCAAGCGCCCGTGAAGAAACGAATGCTCTCCCTGCCTATCTCGTCGGCATCGGCGAATCGTTCGAGCATGAATCTCTGGCCGGAGCGCGTACGATCGCCCGCGCCATCGAGGACGCGCTGGCTCAGTCGGGCTTGAACCCGGAAGAAATCGACGGAATCCTCGCGGGAACGGGGATCCGCGCAACCGACGCGGCCGAAGCGGAGGCGGTCCGGCGGGTTTTCAAAGACCGTGTGCCCGTGATCTCGCTTCGCGGTATCATGGGGGAGAGTTTCGGATCGACGAACCTGATGTCGGCCCTCATCGTCCTCGAATGCGGACGGCGGGGATTCTGGCCGGCGAGTCTTCCGGGACCGCGCGCGCGCGAAGCTCTCGTTCCTCTCACGGCACAGCCGACGCCGACCCGCGGCCGGACGCTCCTCGTCGTCGCGACGAGCGCGAGCGGACACGCGGCCGCGGCCCTCTTCACAAATGGGATGGGTTGATGATCACGAACGCCCTTACGGTGGACGTCGAGGAGTGGTACCACATCTGCGACGCGGAGCCGTTCATCGCGCCAACCGACTGGCCGTCTCTTCCCTCGCGCCTCATGATCGGCCTCGACGTTCTGCTCGACGACCTCGCGAAGGCGGCCGCGCGCGCCACGTTCTTCGTCCTGGGCGACGCCGCCGCCCGGACGCCCCGGGCTGTCCCGTCCATCCTCTCGGCGGGCCACGAGATCGCCTCGCACGGCTATTCGCACAAGCAGGTTTATAAGATGTCACCGGAGGAGTTCGGGGCGGACCTCGATCGTTCCGTCGGCATCCTCAAGGAACAGGGAGCGGAAGACGTCCGCGGCTTCCGCGCCCCCGAATGGTCCATCCGGGCGGATTCCCTCTGGGCGCTCGATGTCCTCGCACGGCGCGGGTTTCGGTACGACTCCAGCATCTACCCCATCCGGATCGTCGGCATGCCCGCCGCCCGCCCGGGTCTCTGGCGCGTTTCTTCCGCAAACGGCCGCTCGCTCGTCGAGTGGACGCCGCCCGTCCGGCGGACCCTCGGCGAGAACCTTCCTTTCTCCGGCGGCCTGCATCTTCGTCTTCTGCCGTACAAAACGATCGCCCGGTTGATCCGCGAACTCAACGACCGGGGGGTTCCCGCCCTCGTCTACGTCCACCCCTGGGAGATGGATCCCGACCCGCCCCGCGTACAGCTCGGCGCCGTCAAGCGCTTCGTCCACTACGCGAGGATCGGCGCGGCGCGGGAGAAGCTGGGGCGGCTCCTCTCCGATTTCCGGTTCGCCCCCATCGGGGCGATCCTCGACGCTCTCGACCCGAACGCGCTTCCCGAAGGGCCGGAACGATGAAGATCGCCGCCCTCATTCCGGCATACAACGAGGAGAAGACCATCGCGGCCGTCCTGCGCGAAGTCCGCCCGTTCGTCGCGGAGATCGTCGTCGTCGACGACGGTTCGACGGACGGAACAGCCGCCGCCGTTCGGGAGTCGGGCGCGACGGTCCTTCGCCACGAGCGGAACAGAGGAAAGGGAGCGGCCCTTCGGACGGGATTCGACCACCTCGCCGGAGGCGGCTTCGACGCCGTCCTCACGATGGACAGCGATCTCCAGCACAAAGCCGACGAGGCCGTTCACCTCGTCGAGGCCATGCGGAGAACAGGTGCGGACCTCGTCATCGGCGAGCGGGCGGGCCTCGCCCGGCATACCCGCTTTCTCCGCCGCTTCGGAAACCTCTGCACGAACTTCTGGGTCGGCGTTGTCGCCGGCCTCGACCTTCCCGACACGCAGTCCGGATTCCGCCTCCTGTCGAAGCGTTTCTTCTCCGAGGTGCGGCTCGAGTCGGACGGATACGAGATCGAGACGGAAATGATCCTCAAGGCCGCCCGGCAAGGACTCAGGATCGCGTCCGTCCCCATCGAGGTCAACTACATGGACGGCGCGGTCACGTCCAAGATGCGCGCCCTTCCCGCGACGGCCCGCGTCATCAAGGTCCTCGTCCATCACCTATGGTCCGCCGGGACGAAATGACGCACCCTTCGGATCCGCCGGAGACGCCCCTGCCGCCCGAGCCTCCGGCCGGCCTTGCCGGCCGATGGGTCGGCCTGCTCGCCCGGCGCGGCGGCCTCGTCCTGATTTTCGCGGCCGTCACGACCGTTCTCGGCTTTGTCACGCTGGCCCGCATGGGACTCTCCGGCGACGTCATCGACGCCTTCCCCGCGAACGACCCTCAGGTCCAGCGGTTCCGCGACTCGCTTCGAACCTTCGCCTTCGCCGACGAGATCGTCGTCCTCGTCGAGACGGAAGACGGCAGTCCGATCGACCCGCACGTCCCCTTCGTGGAAGCCGTCGCCGAGGCCGCCGCCCGCGACCCCCGCGTGACCGACGCGGAGCTGAACCCCGCCCGGCAGGCCGCCCGTCTCTTCAAGTGGGAGAAGCTCCCGCTCTACCTGACGCCCGAGGGCGTCAACGCGCTCGCGGAACGCCTCTCGCGCGACGGCGTTTTCCGGCAGATGGCCGACAACCGCGCGGCCCTCGATTCCCCCGCCGGCGCGGGGCTCGAAGAGATCATCTCGCGCGACCCTCTGGGTCTCAGGCAGGTCTTCCTCGCCCACAAGTCGATGCGATGGGACACGCCAGCCGGCGCCGCTTCCGGAGGCGCCGTCGTGAGCCCCGACCGGACTCAGCTCATCTTCTTCGTCCGTCTCGCCCGGACCACCGACAAACCCGTCCTCCTCAAGACCGGCGCCGGCCCCGTCGGGATCGTCGAGAAAGCGCGCGCCGAAACGCTCTCTAGGTGGCGCGCTCCCGTCCCTCTCAAGTTCCGGTACACCGGCTTGCCCGTCGTTCAGCAGGAGATCCAGGAGGCGGCCCGGGGCGGCCTGGCTCTCTCCGCCCTCTCCTCCTTCGCCCTCGTCTTCCTCCTCTTCCGCCTCCTCTTCCGGGACGGCGCGTGGCTCCTTGCCGCCTTCGCCGCGACCCTCGGCGCGGGCGTGGCCTGGACGTACGGGCTGATCGCCCTCGCCTACGGGCGGCTCAACCTCTTCACCTTCTTTGTCGCGGCGATCATCATCGGCCTGGGAATCGACTACCTGATCCACCTCTCCCACCGCTTCTGGCGGGAGCACGCGGCCTCGGCCGATCCCGCCCGCGCGATGGAGAGGACGTTCTCATCGACCGGCGGGAGCATCCTGGCCGGGGCCGCCACGACGGCGGCCGCGTTCCTCTCGATCCTCGTCACGTCGTTCGCCGGCCTCCACGAGCTGGGCGTGGCCGCCGCCCTCGGCATCGCCGCCTGCGCGGGGGCGGCCTTCACCGTTGCTCCCGTCATCCTCCTCCGTCGCGCCGCACGGGGCGCCCCCCGCCGCATCCCGAGCCTTCCGGGCGCCGAGCGGATCGCCCTCGCTTCGGCCCGCCGGCCAAAGGTTGTCCTCGCCGCGTGGCTGACGGTCATTTTCCTGGCCGGCGCGGCCGCCCCGTCCCTCCGATTCGACGCGTCGCCCGAGTCGATGGGGCTCGTCGATTCCCCCGCCCTCGCGACGGAGCGGGAAATCGCGAAGATATTCGGCCACCGGAAGAACCCGCTCATGGTCGTCGTCGAGGCGCCGGACGCCATGACCCTCCTGCTCCGGCTGGGGCGCGTCGAGACGGCCGTCCGAAGCCTCGTCGCGGACGGCACACTCCATTCCGCCCGGTCCGTCTCGTCGTTCTTTCCCATGCCCGACGATCAGCGCGCCGCCCTCGCCCGTCTTGAGGAGCTTCGCTCGAACGGACGGCTTCCGGACCCCGCGCGCCTTCGGTCCTGGCTCTCCGCCGCCGCCGAAAAAGAAGGGATCGCCTGGCCGGAGTCGTTCGATCCGTACGTGGAGACCGTCGGCCGCTTCGGCGGAATCTCCGCCCTTCTCACGCCGGCCGAAATCGGCTCCGCCGGGCCGGTCCGGCACTTCAAGTCTCCGGACGGCCTCAAAGCGGCCCTCTATGTCTATCCGCGGGACGGGGAGTGGACGGCGGACCGGCTGGATAATGTCGGCAGGCTGGTCGAAGCGTCCGGCGGCGTGAGCGTCACCGGCATCCATCTCGTTCTTTCCCGGCTCAAGTCCCAGGTCGTCCGGGAGGTCGCGGCCGCGTCGGCCCTCTCTCTCGCTCTCGTAACCGGACTCGTCTTCATCCGGTTCCGCCGCGTACCCGACACGTTCGCCGCCCTGCTCCCCGTCGCCGCCGGCTCGGCCCTCCTCGTCGGATGCCTCGCGGCCTTCGGCGTTCCGCTCAATTACGTCAACATCGGGCTTCTGCCGATGCTCCTCGGGATCGGGATCGACTACGGGATCTTCGTCGTGCAGGGAGTCCGGGAGGAGGACGGCGCGGGACCGGGAGCGGCGTCCGTCGCGGGCGCCGTGGCCCTGGCCGCCCTGACGACGGCCGTCGGCTTCGGGTCCCTCGTCATCACGGACTTCGTCGCGATCCATTCGATGGGGCTCGTCGCCGTGATCGGCGTCACCGCCATTGCCGCCGCGGCGCTCACGCTCCTTCCGGCCCTCATGGCCGCCGCGCGAAACCGCTTACGCGGGAAGGATGTTGGAAAGCCCGGATTGCCCGTCTGAAGACGCCCATGGAGGTCTTGCGGGGGACTGCCAATCAAAGGAGAGGCGGTGATGGCGGGCGAAACCTGCGCCCTATCCGCAACCTGGCGGGTTCTCCAGGAAGCCAACCGAGCGTAATCACAGTGGAAACTTGGTAGTCCCAACGGGTTTCGAATGCGATAACGGCGTTTTTGTAAGGGCTTGATTCTACGGCCTGGCTTCCCCAAATGCTTGAAGAATCGAGCGAAAGCGGTTTCCCGGCGTTTCCACTGATTCCGGTATGTTCCTGTGGATAGCCTGTGATTTGATCACAAAATTATCACACCGTTTTACCCCCTGCCCCGCTGACTTTTAATATCCGGGTCCCGTCCGGGGGGACTCCTCAACGGTCAAGCCTGTTTGAGGAGATCGAAATACCGCTCGCGGCTCATGCCGGCGGTTCGCATGTTGTTCTGGATGATCTCGACACCGACCTCGTCGTATTCAGGGATTACGACGGCGCGCTTGGCGCCTGGGCACCAGAGGACGTGATGAGAGCCTTCCTTCCTCCGGTATTCACAGCCGTGGAGGTTGAAGACCTTGACGAGCGTCTTCCAACCGACAGGGCTGATCCTGGGCATTAGCCGACGAGAGCCGTCGCCTTCTCAAAGCCGATCACTTCCCTTAACGGGACGATCTGATCTCCTCGAACCTCGAACCCGCATTCGGACAGGTACTCTTCCAGCGTTCCCATCTCCTTCATCTCCCGAATCTGGATTCTCACAACCTCTTCGAGGTTCGCCTTGGCTTCCTCCAGAGTTCTTCCCTGGGCGATGAAGTCCAGTTCCGCGGTGCGCGCCAGGAACCATTGGCCTTCCCGCCAGATTTCAATCGTGTGCTTAAGCTCCATCGGATACCCCCCTCTTGTATGCATCGTAGGCGGCCAGCATGAAGGTCTCTAAGACGAAGGCCCGGTAGCCGGGGTTGCGTTTCATCTCGCGTTTCTTCCACTCGTGAAATCCTTTTGACAACAGCGGCCCACTGCCTTCCAGGAGTATCTTGAAAGACTCCAGTGTTTTGTGAATGAAATTCCAATTCGGGCGGCCAGTGGCCCACACACAATGCTCCCGCAAAATGGCAACCAGACCCCAGAGCTTCGCCGCTTCCACGCGCGGACCGTCCCCCTTCCTTGAGCCAATCTCGACCTCCGACCAATTCGCATTTTCTCTTTTTAACACCCGGCCGGTGTTTGTCTTGCAACTGGCCTTGTGGTCGGACCAAATTTGTTGCCAGTCATGCGGATATTTCCGCTGAAGTCTTCGCTTGTGCGCTCGCTTTGCGCTCGCGGCGGCGGTCCCCTTGAAAGCGGGAATTCGATATACGTCGTCCCACTTCGGGTAACAATTATTCACAAGGTGGGGGCAAAAATCCTTGTCGATTCCCATTTTCCCGGCGCGATCCCAAGCCTGTTGCTCGGGGTCTCCGGTCGAGGGGTTCGCTTTTGACATATTTTGTTTTGTCCAAAAAAACGCCCGTGGCATGTATAGACCGGAATGTCAAAAGGGATTATACAGTTTTTTATGGAAACGTTGCAAATTCTGAAACGTTTAGACGGCGTGCGCCGATCTGGCTCGGGCTGGACTGCGTTATGCCCGAGTCACCCGGACCAAAACCCTTCCCTAAGCATCCGCGAGGGAGATCGCGGCGTCCTCTTAAAATGCCGGGCCGGGTGCGGGCTCTCCGGGATTGTGGACGCTCTCGGGATCACGCCGGCGATGCTCTTTTACGATCACGGCGAACGACAGGATCCGCATGTACAGCGGGAAACGGTTCGACGCCGCGAGACCGAACGGACCCGGCAGGAAGCGGATCGAATCGCAAGGGGAGCACTCATCGACTCGCGGCGCGAAGCCGAGGCGTTGATCGCGTCGGCGAAGGACATCGACATTTCGCAATGGCCAGACGAAAAACTTGATCGCGCGATGGACGTGATC
>JACPZO010000067.1 GCA_016195465.1 Nitrospirota bacterium | reverse complement strand
GCCGACGGCGGCCTCTATCCGTGCAGCGAGTTCATCGGCCTGCCGCGCTTCCGCGGCGGCAGCCTGTTCGAATCGGAAGTGGAGGCGATGCTCCATTCCGAAGGTTTCCGTCTCGTCACGGGACGCGACGTGGACGCCTTCCCGCCCTGCCGCGACTGCGCCATCCGCCACTTCTGCGGCTCGCCCTGTCCGGCGGAAGCGCACGAGATGAACGGCGGCATGGACCGCACCGGCGCCTTCTGCGGCTTCTACGAGGAGCAGGTGCGCTACGCCTTCCGCCTGATCGCCGACGGGACCGCCGACGATTACCTGTGGGACGGCTGGGACGAGGGAACGGAGACGAGTTTCAATCATGCGCTCCGTTGACGGACGGGCTCGGTGCGCACGGTGACCGGAGTTGAAGCAATCCAAGCTCAAGGGCGCGGGAGGAGGTGAGGAAGATGGTGTAGGAAGTTTCTTGTGTCAGGCTTTTCGAACGTGGAATCTGCCTCCCGTTGCGTGCCGCGCGGGTTATCCGCGCGGACGAGGGAATCCCGTGAGATTCGGGAGCTGCCCCGCAACTGTGATCGGGACAAAACCCGCCGATGCCACTGCTTTCCCTCTTCGGAAGGCGGGAAGGGGCGGGGAGTCGGTTTGGACCGCAAGCCAGGAGACCGGCGCGGGAGGAAACTCAACAACCCCCTTCGCGGGAAGGTGAAAGGAGATCGGAATGCGCACGCGGTTTGTTTTTGCAACTTTCTTGATTCTGTCCGTCGGGACGATTCGAGCCGTCTTTGCCGGCGAGACCGAACCGGTCAAGACCGGGGAGGTCGTCGTCACGGCCTCGCGGATCGAGGAACCGGCGTCTTCGGCGGCGTCCTCGGTCACGGTCATCACGCGGCGCGAGATCGAAGAGCGGCAGTACCGGACGGTCTTCGACGCCCTGCGCGACGTGACGGGCGTCGACCTGGTTCGAAACGGCGGGCCCGGAACGCTTTCCCAGGTCTTCCTGCGCGGAGCCAAGAGCGAACACACGCTTGTCCTCGTTGACGGCGTGGAGGTGAACGATCCCGTCTCCGCGGGTCGGTCGTTCAACTTCGCCGCTCTCTCGCTGGCCAACGTCGAACGGATCGAAGTCCTTCGCGGGCCCCAGAGCACGTTGTACGGATCGGACTCCATGGGAGGCGTGATCAACGTCATCACCCGGAAGGGGAAGGGGCCGCTCTCCGGCGATGTGAGCGTTGAAGCGGGTTCCTTCAACACGTTCCGGGAACGGCTCGGCCTGTCGGGGGGGACGGGAAAGGCCCATTACGCCCTCGGTCTCGACCGGCTGGATTCGGCGGGGATCTCCGCCGCGGGCGAGAAGTATGGGAACACAGAGAAGGACGGAGCGCGAAACACGTCGTACTCCGGCCGGGCGGGATACAAACTTTCGGATCGCGCGGATGCGGAGATCGTCCTCCGCGGCCACGAGGCGCGGACGGAGATTGACGCGAAAGCGGGCGCGGGAGGAGACGACCCGAACCGTGTGGCGACGAGCCGGATGTTCTCCGCGCTGGTCCGCGGGAACCTGGCCGCCCGCGACTGGTGGAACCAGGCGCTCTCGATCGGGAGGGTCGAGAGCCGGTCGACGGATCACGACGACTTCGACGCGGCGCACCCCTCCACCTGGCTGGACAGCCGGTTCGAGGGGCGGCTGACGAAGGCCGACTGGCAGAACACACTTTTTCTCGGCCAGGCTCATACGGTCGTGGGCGGGGTCGAGTGGGAACAGGAGGGCGCGAACAGCGAATACCGCTCCCTTTCGTCCTTCGGTCCTTACAACACGCGGTTCGACGATCGGACGGCGCGGACGTGGGGGATCTACGCGCAGGAGAGGTGGACTCCAAGCCAGGCGCTCCAGGTGACGGCCGGCATCCGCAGGGACGATCACGATCGCTTCGGGGGCGCCACGAGCGGCAAGGTCGGCGGGAGCGTCCTCGCGCCAGGGACCGGGACGCGCCTGCGCGCCTCGTGGGGGACCGGCTTCAAAGCACCGTCGCTCTACCAGCTCTATTCGCAGTACGGGAGCGAAAGCCTCCAGCCCGAGAAGAGTGCGAGCTATGAAGTGGGCGTGCGTCAGCCGCTTGCGGGTCCGGCGGGATGGGTTGATCTGGCCTACTTCCGGTCCCGGTTCCGGAATCTGATCGGCTACGACTTCGGAACGTCCAAGTACGTGAACACGGGCCGGGCCAAGTCCTCCGGGGCCGAGCTGGAGGCGGGCTACAAACCCGCGAGCTTTCTCTCGCTCGTTGCCCGTGGGACGGTCCTCGACGCGAAGGACGAGACGACGGGTGAACGCCTGATCCGGCGGGCGAGAAACAGGGCGAGCCTCCTTGCGACCATCCTGGCGTCGCCGGACGTTTCCGTGACGGCGTCGCTCGCCCGCGTGGGCAAGCGGGAGGACACGGACTTCTCGACCTATCCCTCCACCCGCGTGGCGCTTCCCGCGTACACACTGGTCAATTTGTCCGGCGAATGGCGCGCGACGAAGAGCGTCTCGCTCTTTGGGCGCGTGGAGAACCTCACGGACAAGGAGTATGAGGAAATCAAGGGGTACGGTACGCCCGGCCGGGCATTTTTCGCCGGCGTGAGCGGGAGGTTCTAAGCCGGTCCGATGAAAAACCCGGCGTTCATCGTCCTTCTCGTCGTCCTTCTCCCCGGCCCCGGTTGGGCCGGGGAGAGGACGCCGGTTCCGCTTCCCGCGGAGGTTCCGGCCCAGGCGGAGATCGTCATGCACCGCATGCTGGACGAGGAAACCCGGACGCTGGTGGTCCGCTTCCCTTCTCCCATGCGGCTCCTCTCCACGCGGCTCGGATTTGCCGAAAAGACCGTCGTGATGAATCACGGCGCGCCGCTCGCCGTGTGGAATCGCGTCTGCCGGGGGGACGGGCGGACGTACGAGAGGATGGCCGTGTCGGAGGCGGCCCGCCGCGTCGGGATTGCTCCGGATGAGGCGGCCTACCTGTCCACGGCGGCCGACATCCGGAACCTGGCGGCGGCCGTAGAATCGTTCGACGGGGTGACGGTGGCGGCGCTGGTGACGGCGGGCGCCCGGACGAACGCCCAGAGGGCGGGCGTGGACCGCGGGGATTTCGTCGAGTGGAAGACGGCCCCGAGCGAGGCGTCGTCGCTCCCGTTCCGTCGGAGCGGGGTCGGAACGGTGAACATCATCCTTCTCACGAACGCCCGGCTCAAGGACGAGGCCATGGCGCGCCTCCTGATCACCGCGACGGAAGCCAAGGTCGCGGCCTTCGAGGACCTGAACGTCCCTTCGTCCTACACGCCCGGGGCGCAGGCGACGGGAACCGGGACGGACGAGATCATCGTCGTTTCCGGAACGGGCCCGGTTGTGACGTGCGCCGGAGGCCACTGCCGCTTCGGAGAGATGGCGGCGCGGGCCGTCAAGCGGGCCGTGGAGGAAGGCCTCGGGAAGCAAAACGGGTTCAAGCGGCGTCCGGCCGGGAGGGAGCCGTGAGTCTTGAGGGATCTTTTTCGGCATCCGCGACCCAGGTTATTATTCTCTGCTTGGCCTTGCTCATCGACCGATTGGGCGATCCCCCCACGGCTTGGCATCCGGTGGGATGGATGGGGCGTTTCCTGGCGGCCGGGATCAGCCTGGCCGAATCGCTCTTTAGCAGGATGCTGAAAAAGCCCATCCATGGCTTTTTCAGCCACGACTTGCGCGAAGTCAATTCGCGCAAGTCTTTCAAATCGCTCGACACCAAATCTTCGCGATTTGGCGGTGCATCCCTGCACCGCGCGCAGGCTGCTGTTTTTCAGCAGCCTGCTAGGACCGATTTCCGGACTGGCTCCGGCTTCCCGGTGTCCGCGTGGTCACGGGCGGCCCAGGTTGCATTCGGCGCGTTCTGGGTGCTGACCGGCGCGATCCTCTCGGCGGGGGCGGCGTGGCTGGTCTTCGGGGCGCTGCGGACATGGAGTGAATGGCTCTTCATCCTGGCGAGCGCCGTGATCCTCAAGACGACCTTCTCCCTCGCGGGACTGGCGGCGGCTGCGGGGCGGGTGAAGGCGGCGCTGGCCGCGGGGGATCTTCCAGAGGCCCGTCACGCCGTGGCCCGCGACCTCGTGAGCCGAGAGACCTCCGCGTTGGACGAGGCGCGGACGGTCTCGGCCGCGGTGGAGTCGGTGGCCGAGAACCTGGCGGACAGCGTCGTAGCCCCCCTTTTCTTCTACGCGATTTTTGGACTGCCGGGCGCGCTCGCGTACCGCTTCGTGAACACGGCGGACGCCATGATCGGGTATCGCGGCTCGACCGAGTACGTGGGGAAGGCGGCCGCGCGGCTGGACGATCTCCTGAACCTTCTGCCCGCGCGTCTGTCCGGTTTGCTCGTGGTCGCGGCGGCGCGGTTGGCGGGCGAGGACTGGAGGGGAGCGTGGCGGACGCTTCGGCGCGATCACGGGCGGACGGCCAGCCCCAACGCGGGCTGGCCCATGAGCGCCATGGCCGGCGCCCTCGGGGTGGAGCTTTCGAAGGTCGGGCACTACACGCTGGGAAAGGCTCGGGACCCGCTGACCCCGGCAACGCTTGGCCGGTCGGTGCGTATTCTTCACGCGGCCGCCGGGCTGTGGCTCGTGGGCCTGGCGGCGGGAATCGGGCTTGCCTGGTCATGAGACCGGAGAACGAAACGATCTTGCACGGGGGATACTGCCCGGCCGAGTGGCGCAGGCTCGGGCTCGACCCGGGGGCCCTCATCGACTTCAGCTCCAACGTGAACCCGTTCGGCCCCTCGCCTCGGGTCCGGGAGGCGCTCACTCGTGTCCCCATCGATCGTCATCCCGACCCGGAGGCGTGGGCGCTTCGGGAGGTCTTGGCCGGGCGCCTGGGGGTTCACCCGAAGAACATCGCCGTCGGAAACGGATCGTCGGAGCTTCTCCGCCTCCTCTCGTACGCTTTCCTTGAGAGAGGGGATCCCGTTCTCGTCCTCGAACCGACGTTCGGCGAGTACCGTGCTTCGGCCGAGATCGTGGGGGGCCGGGTGATCGCGGTCCAGGCGTCCGAGAAAGCCGATTTCCGGCCGGACCTGGATGCGTTGGCCGAGCGAGTCCTGCGGGAGCGACCGAAGCTCGCGTTCCTCTGCAACCCGAACAATCCGACGGGCGTCTACCTCTCCCGCGAGCAGGCGGAGACCCTGGTCGAGACGCGCGAGGAGACCCTCTGGGTTATGGACGAGTCGTTCGTTTCCTTCGTCGAAAGCGGCTGGCCGTCCGTCTCGCTTACCGAGCGGCGGAACGTGGCGGTACTCCGCTCGATGACGAAGGACTACGGCCTGGCGGGTCTGCGCCTGGGATACGCGGTCGGACGTCCCGAGATCGTGGAAGCCCTCTCTCGCGTGAAGCCGCCGTGGAGCGTGAACGCCCTGGCCCAGGCCGCGGGAGTCGCCGCCATCGAGGACGAGGAACACCTGCGGCGAACCCTCGTTCTCCTCCGCGGCGAGGCCTCGCGTCTTAAGGAAGCGATCGCCCGGCTCGGCTGGCGCGTGGCCCCGTCCTCCGTCCACTTCTTTCTCGTTGAGGTTGGCGACGGGCGCGGGTTCCGCGACCGTCTGGCCCGAGACGGGTTCTGGGTGCGGGACGGATCGTCGTTCGGCCTTCCCACGCACGTCCGGATTTGCGCGCGGAAGCCGGAAGAGAATACACGGCTTCTCGCGGCATTGGAGAGGATGGCGCGAAAGTGACGGTCCGGTTGATCCTCGTTCGGCACGGGGAGTCGATCGGGAACGTCATGGGCCGATACCAGGGCCAGATGGACGTGCCGCTCTCCGCCGAGGGAAGGGTCCAGGCCGAGAGGGTGGCCCACCGGTTGGCCACCGAACGAATCGACGCCATCTACGCGAGCGACCTCTCGCGCGCGCGGGACACGGCGGAGATCATCGGACAGCGCCTGGGAATGCCCGTCATGGGGGTGTCCGGCCTGCGTGAGATCGACCTGGGGACCTGGCAGGGGCTTACATACGAGCAGGTCCGGCGGCGCCATTTCGATGAGAGTGGGCCCCTGCCGTGCTACCCGGTTGACGTCCCGCCGCCAGGCGGAGAGAGCCTCCGGGACGTTCAGACGCGCGCGACGATTGCCGTCGAAGAGATCGTAAGGAGTCATCCACGCGGGACCCTGGTCATCGTGACGCACGGGGCGTGCCTCAAGGCGCTCTTCTGCCGGCCCTTGGGGGTGGACGTGTCGGACTACGGCCGGTTCCGGTTCGATCCCGGGTCAATCTCCGAGTGGATATGGAAGTCCGGAAGGGCTGTCGTGCTATCCGTGAATGACACCTCGCACCTTGTGGAAACCATGGTCGGAATGCGTACGGGAGTCGAGACGTGAAGCTCGCGGGTCCGCTTCTCGCATCGGCGGCGTTGCACGCGGCCGCGGTGGCCGGTGTCGTTGGAGCGATCTCCCTGCTCTCCTCGGTTGGGACCGGGGGGGTTGTGACCGTTTCGCTCGTGGAAAGGGGTATGGATGCCCGCGGGCCGGCCGGAGAGAATCCAGAGGAAGCGAGATTCGTTCCCGCTCTCCCCCACGGGGAGGGGGTCAGGGTGAGGGAACGCATTGCCGTTGGGCTCGAAGCGGAAAAGAGCGTTCTCCCACGGGAGCCGGAGAAGCCTTCGGACGCCGTCCGGATCGCGGGTACAGCGCGGGATACGGCAACAAGGTCCGCGTCCCTCACCCCCGCCCCGGGGATCGCGGAGGGCGGAAAAGGCGAAATCGGCGAGTCCGGAACAGGCGGGAGCGATTCTCTCGCCGTCGTCCTGGAGCGGGTCGGCGCGGTGAAAAAGTATCCGCCTCTCGCCCGGCTGAGAGGGATCGCGGGAACGTCGTGGGTGTCGTTCCGCGTCGGCGAGGGCGGGATCCCGGAACGGATCGAGATCGCCTCCTCCTCCGGCTCCGATCTCCTCGACCGCGCGGCCGTTCGGGCAGTCCAGGACGCCTCGCCTTTTCCCGTGGGCCCCGCCGCCTTCCGCGTGGGACTGAGATTCGAGTTCTCCGAATGAGGATTTCCTCCCCGAAGGAGCCGGCGTCATAACACGAAGGCCGCGGACGGCAAAACCCGTGCTCGGGGCTGGACAGCACGAACGGTTCCGGCTAGACTTCGCCGAATCGAGTGTTGTCATCCACATCAGTTCGCAGGAGGAAACGTGAAGGA
This sequence comes from Nitrospirota bacterium, assembly GCA_016195465.1. Classification (GTDB taxonomy): domain Bacteria; phylum Nitrospirota; class RBG-16-64-22; order RBG-16-64-22; family RBG-16-64-22; genus RBG-16-64-22. Next base: position 6,659 of record JACPZO010000067.1, on the reverse strand, counting down.
GATTCGAAAAAAGGCGCCGAAATCTCAGGCCGTCGAGGAGCCGGCGAGCGTGAAGGCGGTCTCGGACAGGCTCCGGGGTCTGATCGGTCCCCCCGGGTCTGGGGAAGGCGCGGCGAAGGGGATGCCTCTGATCGTCTACGCCGTGGCCGCCGGCCTCTTGCTGGTCGTTCTCGCCGCGGTCGGCTGGTGGCTGTATCAGCGCCAGGACCTCCAAGCGCTTCGGCTCGAAGAGAAAGGGCTTCAGTCGCTTGCCCGGGCCGACGCCGGTTCCACCGAGGCCGCGAAGGAAGCGGCGGGCGCGTTCGAGCGGATCGTCGGCGGTTACAGTTGGACCGGAAGCGCGGAGCGGGCCGCTTACTATCTGGCTGGTCTCAAGGCGCGAACCGGCGAAGCGGACAAAGCGGTCGAGCTCTACCAGGGAATCATCCGCAAGTCGGGGGGAAAGGGAGATATCGCTCCGCTGGCCCAACTTGGGTTGGGCTACGTCCTCGTCTCCAAGGGGAGGATGGAGGAGGCGGCCGCGGCGTTCGAGTCGGCCGGAAAGGACCCGCGCGGGATCCCGGACATGGCCCTGTTCGAAGCCGCCCGGATTCGCCAGGGAAGAGGCGAGAGAGAGAAGGCGCTGGAAGGATACAAGAAGATCGAAGCGGAGTATCCCCAATCGGCCATGATTCAGGCCGCGCGCCAACGCATCGCCGCCCTCGGGGGTCCCATCGCGGAAACAAAAGAGAAAAAGCCCGCCGCTCCCGCGGAAAAGAACTAGCTCTGACTGGAAGGGGCGGCCAGGGATGCCGCCTTGTCGGAAGGGTTTTTCTTGGATTGCGTTCCCCCGCTATCCATCGGCGGGGCTGCGGATTTCGCTTCCTGCGTCGCTTTCGCCGTCACGTTGTCTTTCTGGCCGTCCGGCTTCGCCACCTTAGGCCCGCCCTTCTTCTTCGCCGCCGTCGTGACCTTCTTCTTGGACTTGCCCGCCCTGCGGACCTCGTCGCGGGTCGCCTTTGCCAGGGCCAGCACGAACTCGTCCTGCGGGGGGACGAGGATTTCGCTTCCAACGCGGAGCGGTTTCTTCGAAGACTGGCCGTTGATCGCCTCGAGACTTTCGGCCGAGACCCGGTACTTCCCCGCGATCGACTTGAGCGTTTCCCCCTTGCGGACCGTGTGTTCCCTCCACGCGATCCGCTCGTCGGCCGGGATCTTGGCGAATGCCTCGACGAACGCCTCCCTCGACCCCTTGGGGACCCGCACGTCGTAGGAACCGGGGGGCGTGCACCACCTCTTGAGTTCCGGGTTGAGCTCCCGGATCTGTTCCACGGTCGTCCCTGCGGCCGCGGCGATCACGCGCAGGTCCGCCGGGCCGTCCACGGTCACGAGATCGAACACGAAGGGGGCGTGGTAGTCGATTTCGTCGAAACCGTGCTGGTCGGGATTCTGGGCGATCAGCACGGCCGCCATGTAGTTGGGGACGTAATTCCGCGTCTCGATCCGCAGGTGCCGAGTGTTGCGGATCTTCCAGAAATCGTCCGTCCGGGTCCGCCGGACGGCGCGCATGACTCTTCCCTCGCCCGCGTTGTAAGAGGCCATCGCCAGGGGCCACGATTCGAACATCTCGTAAAGGTCCTTGAGATAGGAAGCCGCGGCGATCGTCGACTTGACGGGATCCCGCCTCTCGTCGACCCACCAGTTGATCTCCAGGCCGTACCGGCGGGCCGTGGGTGAGATGAATTGCCAGGGCCCGCTGGCCCGGGCGCGGGAGAAGGCGTGGGGCGAGAACCCGCTCTCGATGAGAGCGAGGTAGACGAGGTCTTCCGGCATGTTCCTTTCCCGCAGGATCTCCTTCATGAGGGAGATGTAGCGGCCGGATCGCTCAAGATAAAGAGAGAACCGCTCGCGGATCGCCTGCGCGAAGAAGTTGATCCGCTTCTCGACGATCGGGTTGAGGTCGATCGGCGGCGGAGGAAACTTGGGCGACGCCTGTTCTATTGCCGGAATTGGCGCCGAGATCGGCGCGGAGGCCTGCGCCGCTGGCGCGGGGTCGCCGGCGGTCCCGGGCTCCGGAGCCGGGACGGATGCGCTGTCGGCGGGGGGCGCGGCCGGGTCCCGCCGAGACGGGATTGGAGAAGCCTTTTCTCCCGGGGGGATATTCCCCGGTCGATCGTCCGTTCGAGATGTCGGCTGATCGGCGGGAGCCTGCTTCGGCGAGACGATCTCAGCCGCTTGGGCCGCTTGAGAAACAGCGGCGGACGGGACATCCGCCGTTGCAACGGCTTGGGATGTGTCCGTCTGAGCGGACGCGGTCTGAACCGCTCGGGTCTCTTGGTTGCGCGGCCGGGTTTCTCCGCCCGGCGGATCGGCCGCGCCGGCGTTCCGGCTCGCGAGGAGAAAAGAGAGGGCCAGGATCGAGGCGCTCGATACAAGTCTAACCTGTTGGCGGAACCGCTCCAGGGTCATTCCTTCTCCGAGGTTTCCGAGTCCCTTGCAGTCCGCCGGCGACGGCGGGGGGCGCTCCATCCCCCGGCGATCCTGCGTCGGATCGCCAATTATTCTCCCTATGAAATGCTGTTTACCGGAATTGGCGCCTTCTGTCAAGGCGTTTAAAGATTTAGGAGGTGCCCTTCGCGTCTCAGGAACCCTTAAGATTCCTTGACTTACGCTTTTCTCTCCGCTAGGCTGAAAACATCGGCAGCCGTCGTTCCGGCGTGACCGCGCCGTTTCCCGGGAGAGTTGATGCCCGCATGGGAGTTGCTCAAGCCCTTCTCGGTCTGCCGAGGGTTGATCGAAAAGGATCTCAGACGGCTGTCCGAGTTTGTCGAAGAGAGGGTTCTTTCCGACGGCGAGGATCTCTATTCCGGCCATGAAAGGCCGGCCGGGGTCGTATTCGTCGTCAGCGGGAAGATGGCCGTCTCGATCCTCCCCTCCGGCGCGGGAGAGGAGGCCTCCGTCGAAGTCGGCCCGGGGGAGACGATGGCGGAACTCTCTCTCTTTGAAGCCGGTCCTCCAGCCGTTTCCGCCCGCTCCGCCGGGGAAAGCCGAATCCTCTTCCTTCCAAGGCATGGGTTCGAGTCGTGGGCGGCCCGGTCTCCCGAAGGCGCCGTCCTTTTTCAAGCGAGGATCCTGGCCGACGTCGGGCGCCGCCTCCGGCGATTAGAGGGAGCGCTTCGTCTGGTTGCTGGGGTTGCGGCGGAATCCGCCGGCCGGGAAGAGACAACGCAGTGAGGCAGCCGGGAAAGGGAGGCGGAACGGAGAAGGCGGCGGTCGGATCGCCGGCGGTTTCGACTCGATGACCCGGCGCGTGGCGGCGATCGACCTGGGGAGCAACACGGTCCGCCTGCTCGTGGCCGACGTGGATTCGACGGGCGCGTGGAAAGAGGTGGCGCGCGACCGCCGTATCACCCGGCTGGGCGAGGGTCTTCACGCGGCGGGAGCGGTCACGCCGGCCGCCATCCGGCGAACGGCCGCCGCGCTCGGGGAATACGGGGAAAAGGCCCGGCGCCTTGGCGCGGACGAGATCGCCGTCGTGGGGACGTCCGCCGTCCGCGAGGCGGCCAACCGGGCCGAGATCGTGGATGCCATCCGCGAAGCCGCGGGCTTGTCCGTGGAGGTGATCGACGGGGAAGAGGAGGCGCGGCGGATGTGGCTCGGCGTCCGGTCCGAGGTCGCGCCGCCTCCCGGAATCACGGCCGTTGTCGTCGACATCGGCGGCGGAAGCACGGAATGGATCGCGGGCGGCGACGAGGTCTCCTCCCTCGTGAGCCTTCCGGTGGGCGTCGTTCGGCTCTCGGAGCAGTTCCCAGTGCGGCGGGCGCTGAGCTCGGAGGAGTGCGAACGCTTGAAGGATGTCGCTCTGGAGGCGGCGTCCCGGGCCGCGGCCGTCGTCCGTCCGGACCCTCCCGTCCAGGTGATCGGAACGGCCGGCACGCCGACGACGCTGGCGGCTCTCGACATGGGGCTCGAGATTTACGACCGCGCGCGCGTGTCCGGGTATCGAATGAGCCCCGGCCGGGTCGAGCGCTGGTTCGAGCGGCTCGCCGGAATGGATGCGTCCGCCCGGCTCGAGCTTCCGGGTCTCGAGGCGGGGCGCGAGGACTTGATCGTTCCCGGGGCGGCGCTCCTGTGGGCGACCCTCTCCGTCTACCGGGGAGAGAGCGTCGTAGTCAGCGACGGCGGACTCCTCGAAGGGATCCTGATCCACCGGTTCGCTTTGGAAGGGGGACTTTGCGGGCGGAGGGCGGGCGTGTGAAGAAGAAGGGCGGCCGCGGCGGGAAGATCGCGGGTCTGTTTTCCAGGATGGCGGCCGCGATGGACGAAGTCTTCGGCGGGAACCTGGGCGTCCAGGTCCCCCTCGACGAGAATGACTTGCGGACGGAGCACGGGCGCGTCGTCCAGAAGTTCAACGCGATGTTCAGGAATCTCCAGGCCCACGCGCTCGACCGCGAGGAGACGATCCACCGCCTGCGGGACACCGTCGCGGCGAAGAAGCAGGACCTGGGCACGCTGTTCGCCGTTTCCCGCATTCTCTCGTCGGTCCACAAGATCGAGCCGCTCCTCCAAAACATCATCGAGATTGCGTCTCCCGTCATCCAGGCGGAGGGAGGCGTGATCTGGCTCGTCGACCAGAGTTCCTTCCTCAAGTGCCGGGACGTCCACGGCTGCCGGGACGAGGCGTGCCCATCGTACGCCGCGGAGGACAGACGGTGCTGGGGGACCGCCGGGACGCGCTGCTTTCAGGGCGGGCACGGGGCGTCCTCCGACGAGTCGTCGCTGGAATCGAAGGTCGCGGGCTGTCTTTCTTGTCCGGTCCTGTCGAACGTTCGCCTCAACCTCCGCGTCGCCGCCGGCCTGGTCGACGGCGCCCACAAGCCGGAAACGCTCGCCTTGGGAGATTCCCTCTGCCGGGAAGTGACGGCCCATCGCCCGCCGGTCCTCGTCCTCCACATCTTCCCCGACGATGAGGGGGGGCAGTCCTGCTACAGACAGGCGACGTGGCTCTCGGAGGAGCGGCCCCTGGAGAAGCCGACGCTCATCCCGGGCAACTCCTGCTTCCCCGAGCCGGTCCCGGTGCCGATGACGCGGATCGGCCTGGCCCTCGTCACGAAGAACCAGATCCTCGGGATCATGTGCCTGGGACTGGACCGCGTTCACTATTTTACGCAGGACGAGGTGACGCTCCTCGCGCACGTGGCGAGTCTCTCGGCCGTGGCCATCGAGAATGCCGAGCTTTTCACCCTGGCCGAGCGGCGGCGGCATCAGGTCGAGGTCCTCCTCCACGAGGCGCACCACCGGATCAAGAACAACCTTCAGGCGATGGCCGGCCTGGCGGCGCTTCAGCTTGCCGAGAACAACGATCCGGAGGTCCGGCGGCTTCTCGCCGACAACCTGACACGCCTGCGCAGCATCGCTCTCGTTCACCAACTCCTGACCCAGGAGGACGTCCGCTCCGTGAGCCTGAAAGCGATCGCCGGGCGCGTCGTTCGGATGGTCGCGGAGGTGACGGCCCAGGACGCCGGGGTCCTGACCGTAAACGTGTCGGGAGGGGACGTGGAGATCCCGTCCAGGCTCGCGACATCCGTTGCCCTCGTGCTGAACGAGCTGACGGTCAACTCCATCAAGCACGGTTTCGAGGAGCGGGGCGCCGGAGAGATCTCCGTCGAGATCCAAAGCGGCAAGGGAAGGATCCACGTAATCTTCGGCGACAACGGGAAGGGGCTTCCTCCGTTCTTCGAGCTCGCGCGAGACCACGGACTGGGGCTCCAGATCGTCGGGAACCTGATCCGCGACGACCTCAACGGGACATTTTCCCTGAAGCCCAACGACGGAAAGGGGACCGTGGCCGAGATCACGTTTGTGCCGATCACACGGTCCTGGCCCGGCCGCCCGGCGGTGTCTTTGCCTCAGCCGGCCGAGCACCACACGGCCTCCGCCCCGTCCTGACCGACATGGCCGCGGCGCTCAAGGTTCTCGTCGCCGACGACGAGACGATCATCGCCATGGGGATCGAGACGACGCTGGCCAAGATGGGGCACGCGGTCGTCGGCCGGGCGCGAACGGGAGGAGAGGCCGTGGCGAAGGCCGCCGAGTTGTCTCCGGATCTCGTCATCATGGACGTCAAGATGCCGGACATGGACGGGATCGAGGCCTCCCGCCGGATCCTCGCCCATCGGGCCGTGCCGATCGTCATCCTCTCGGCCTACAGCGATTCGGACCTGATCGAGCGGGCGGACGCGGTGGGCGTCTCGAACTACCTGGTGAAGCCCGTCACGGAGGCGGATCTCCGGCCGGCCCTGACTCTCGCGATCTCGCGCTTCCGGCAGCTCCATGCGCTGGAGGAGGAGGTCGGGTCCCTCAAGGAGGCGCTCCGGACGCGGAAGCTCGTGGAGCGCGCGAAAGGGATCCTCATGGACCGGAAAGGCCTGAGCGAGGCGGACGCCTTCAAGATGCTCCAGCAGATGAGCCGGAACCAGAACATCCCGATGGCCAAGCTGGCCGAGTCGATCCTGACGGCGCACAGTCTGCTCTAACCGGCCGAAATTCGCGCGTAGCACGGAGCGGACGCCGCCGGGAGCGCAGGAGGTGAACGCAGGGGAGCCTCGAACGTTGCTGGACGCCCTTTGATCGCAATGTGTAGGACGGGATGTGGATGGAAGCGGGCGTTCTGAGTCGAT
>JACPZO010000066.1 GCA_016195465.1 Nitrospirota bacterium | reverse complement strand
CCACTCCCTCGCAGCCTCCTTCATGTAAAGCACCCTCCCTTCCCGAGCGATGACGTCAAGAAAAGGACTCCCTCTTTTCAGGTGCTCCTCCAGGCGCGACGCCCGCACCACGAAGGGATCGATCGAAAACCGCCCGTAGAACCCCTTGAGAGAACGGTGAAGCAGAAGATTTTCATCTGTATCCCCAACGGAATTCTCGTCCGAAACGATCAGCAGGTCCAAGTCTTCTCCCTCGCCTCGGGCAGCGACGGAGCCAAACACAACCACGGACAGAGGGCGAAGCGCCTCCACAATGGCGCCGGTCACGTCCTGAGCATCCTTCAGGCTCACCGCCATTCCCGGCCTCCTTCCATCGCGGGAGGTGATCCGAGACCGACGCTCCCCGCCGTCATTAAACCGTCTTCCTGTTTCGCGTCATGGAGCGACAGAAAATCCTCCTCCCCGCTCTGAACCCATTCCGCAAAGGCGTTCAGGTCCGGCGCATTCATCCAGTCTTCGCGAGTCTTTGCCTTGATCCGGCAGGAAAGCGTGGCCTTGGCATCCCTCTTATGCTCATACGTGACGGTTGAAAGGGGGAAGGGACGGGCAACAAAGATTCCGTAGGCGTACCGCTCCGCAAGCGTTCGTTGTTCTTCGGACAATCTGGGCACATCCTGAACCCGGCCAAGTCGGTCGAGATACGCCTGCCGGTCGTCTGAATCCACAGTAAAACCGTGGCGGTCGTATCGCCCCGTCCCCGCCGTCAGGACCGGGATCCCGAAGGCTGCCGCCTCGATGCCGATCGTCCCCCGAACCGTCACGCAGAAGTCCATCAGGCCGAAGAGCGAGAACGTGCTGATGTCGCTCTCAGCCGGAATCAACCGAACATGATCGGGGAGCCGGCCGATCCGCTCACGGATGATTCGGACTTCCCCCGCCTCGCCGACCACACCGTCCCGGGCGTTCTTGACCACCCGTCCCGGGCGTTCTTGACCACGTTGGCGGGATGAATCTTGACGAGCCAGTTCACCCGGTCGTTCCCGCATGCGGCCCGCACCGTCTCCACCAGCCACTCCTCGTAATTCTCGAAGAGGTCCGTCCCGTAGAAGAACGTCCCGTCCCAGACGATGTGCGGAAAGATCACAGCCGTCTTCTTAGGCGGGTCGAGCCTCAGCATACGGCAGAGTTCGTCCGCGGCGAAAAAGCGTTTCTCGAACTGCGTGCCGACCTCGCTGTACCACTCGCCGGAGCGGTAGTTCTCGCTGAGTTCCCGATGGAGCGCCACCCGGTCACGCTCGCTCCAGGGCAAAGCATGGGTCCGACGCCAGGAGTCCGCCGAAAGCGGCGCCGGGTGGACATCACGGTTTTCCTATCTGTACCGCTTGAGCATGAGCGTGTTTCTCTTGTGAGCCGCGTTCCACGTGCGGACGTAGAAGCGAGCCACGGAAAACTGGTTGTTGCGAAGATCATGGACGATCAACCGAGTGATCAGAAATCCCGAGATCACAAAGAACACGTCCACCCCAACGAACCCGCCGGGAAGGGTCGCCGCCGCCGCATGAAAGGAAACCACCGCTAAAATGGCGATCGCCCGGAGACCATCGATGTCCGGTCGATAAGAGACCGCTGTCGATGCATGGGACATCGGTTTGGAGGGCGACAGCCATCTTGTCATAGTCGCATTCTCACGCTTCTTCCTTCACCAACGCAACGGTGCGCTCTAGGCAGGGAGGGTCACGACAGGCTGAAGCTCCCACCGGTGCGGAACGATCACCGATCCCATGCTCTGCCCCGCGGGATCGATCACGTCTCCCTCGCCAGCGTCCACGACGGTTATTCGCATCGCATTCGTCACGTGGTCTGCCAAGCTGGCATGATCGTCCTTCAACCGGATGCTCAGCCAATAGTTCCCCGGGGCAAGCGGGAGCCTGTCGATCCGACAGATCGCCGTCCCTTCCGGAGGAGCGTCGTAGAAAACATTTCGGGTCATGGCCGTCGTGCAGGAAAAAAGGTTCATTCCGTACGAATCTGAGACCGTAAGAGCCACCTGGAGCCGAAGCATCCTTTGGCCGTCCCGGGATCTGTACGACACCGCAAACGCCACAGGCCCTTCGGACCAGGGAGAACCGGCGCCGTCGTTTATTGTTCCCAACTGAACCGCGGTCGCTCGAACTCCTCCGTGTCCGGACCGGTCCTGGCGCTCCGCAAGCGAAGCGCAGTTTCCGAAATCGCTCCTCTCTGATGGCGCCAGATACCGGCCAATGACCTCATCCGGGGCACCGATGGCTTCGACACAGCCCCCCGACAGGAGAACGGCTCTTCCCGCAAGACCGCGGATCGCCCCCATGCTGTGGCTCACAAGAAGGATGGTCAGCCCGCCGCCGGCGAGTTCCTGCATCTTACGCATGCACTTCTGCTGGAAGGAGAGGTCCCCGACGGCGAGCACCTCGTCCACCAGGAGGATCTCCGGCTCCAGGTGGACGGCTACGGCAAACGCGAGCCGGACGTACATGCCGCTGGAATAGTGCTTGACGGGCGTGTCGATGAACTTCTCCACCCCTGAAAAACCGACGATTGCATCGAACTTCCGCCGGACCTCGGCCCGAGTCATCCCGAGGATTGCGGCGTTCAGGTAAATATTCTCCCGGCCCGTCAACTCCGGATGGAAGCCCGTACCGACTTCCAGGAGCGACCCCACGCGCCCCCGCACCTCGATCCGCCCCTCCGTCGGCTCGGTGATTCGGGAGATCACCTTGAGCAGCGTGCTCTTCCCGGCACCGTTCGCGCCGATAATCCCCAGGACTTCTCCCGGCGCCACATCGAAGGACGCGTCGCGAAGGGCCCACACCGTGCCGGAGTCTGCCGAGCCCGCGTCTCTTTCCTCGGCTTGCCGACGGCGGAAGGGCCGCCGGACCGCTTCCGAGAGAACATCCCGAAGGGAGCGATACTTCTCCCGCGTCCCGATCCGGTACTCCTTCCCCAACCCTTCAATCCGGATTGCCGGATGTCCTCTATCGTCCGCCCTCATGCAGGTTGCTTTTCGTGCTCGGTTGGCAATGGACGCAGGAGGTATTCCAAGACTTCGGCTTGCATACGCTCGATCTCCAAACGATAGCCGCCAGCCACCGCTTCGAACTCCTCACCGCGCGCGGTCTGGCGTATTTTGGCAAGCCAGTCTTGAAAATGCGCAATGCGCTCCTGCACTACCTTCAGTTCCTGGTCGTTCGTAATCATGGCACAACCTCCACTATTCCGCGCCTGGAGCCATCTCGTTTGAGTTGCCAGTAGGCGATGAATTCCTCAACGTCCTCCCCTATCAGCAGCCCGGGCCGTATCCAGAAGACGCTGGCCCCGTACCTAGCCTGGGCGACAGCATGGTCAAAGAGTACCCTGGCTTCGATTGGGCAATCTTCCAGGCATGAGCCAAGCGACGGGTACATGCACCCCGGTGGCCGCCTACCGCCCCAAATCGCCGCAACGCCTCTTCAAACGAGGCCCGATGAATGCCGGGAGGCAAATCGCCGGTTGCGTCAAAGCCGGGCAACGGCACGATTACCGGTCCATCTCTTTCAGCCCGATCAAGTCCCCCCTCCCCTCCAGGACCTTCACGACCGACTCGACGGACTCATCGAGCGAGGCTGTCTCCGTGTCGAGCACGAGGTCCGGCGATTCCGGTTCCTCGTACGGAGAGGAGACCCCCGTAAACTCCGGTACCTCCCCCCGCCGGGCCCTGGCGTACAGCCCCTTGCGGTCCCTTCGTTGGCGATCACGCCCGCTTCGATGAACAGCTTCACCATCTCGCCGATCCGCCGGACGTTCTCTCTCCGGTCCTCCTTCGAGAACCCCAGGTCCCCGCAGAGGCCATGGCGGACGTTGTCCCCGTCGAAGACGAACGTCCGGCATCCCGCGGCATGCAGGCGCTCCTCCACGGCGTGCGCGATCGTGGACTTCCCCGATCCCGACAAGCCCGTGAACCATACGACGGCGGCGCGGTGTCCGTTCAGCCGCTCCCGCATCTCCCGGCTGACCGCCCCCCGGTGCCAGACGGTGTTGGTGCTCTTAAGATCCGGCATGCCTACCCCCCCCAGGGTTCCCGGTACTGTTCATCGGCCCGCTTACGCTCTTCGGTTCCCGGGGACCGTTACCCCGCACCGTTCAATGATCCTTAGAGCCAAGGCCTTGAAATCTTGATAGCAGTCCGTCACGGCGCCCACGTGCGCGCCGATGGCGCCGTCGGCCGGCTTCAGGAAGAACATCGGCTTGCGCGCCTCCATGGCCATGGGCATGAGGCTTCGATAATGCCTGAGCGTCGACAGAGAATACGGATCGGCGGCAACCGTCACATCCTTGCCCGAAGGTTCGTCCGTCACCGCCTCGCGATACACGGAGGGAATCCTTTCCATCCACCTCGCGTACGCCTTCACCGGGCGATCCAGGCGAACGGCGTGCTGCATCACCACGTACCCGGCCGGACGCATGTCGCCCCCCGGAAGTGCAAGATCTGGATCGGGGTTTTTTTTGAGTCTCTCCGCCCACTCGGCCCGCCACCGCCGAAGCGTCGGGCCCAAGTTCCGCAGACCTTGCAAAGAGAAGAGGTCCGGAGCCAAGGGAACAACGACGTACTGCCCGGCAATAATGGCCGCGCGGTTTATCGCGCCGAGGTTCGGTCCCACGTCCACGAGAACAAGGTCGGCCTCCTGCATATCCGCGGCCTTCAGCAAAACCCGGTAAAAAGCGGATATCACGCGGAAGGCGGACTCATCGCCGTCGTGACACCTCGGCCACGCGTCGGAAAGCTTGTCTTCAAAACCCGACAGCCCCAAGTCACCCACGAGCAAACCGATGTTGTCGGCGACCGCCTCGATGTGCGGAGCGGCAATGTCGCCCACGCCCTTTAAAATCGGCTGAACCACGCCAAGAATCGTGTCGGGATGCGCTCCGTCCGGCCACAGCTCCTCCAGTCGGTCTTCGTCGAGAAACATCGCCGAGAGGTTGGCTTGCGGGTCGAGATCGGCGGCCACCACGTTGAGCCCGAGATCGGCATACATCCAGGCGAGGTGGTAAACAAGCGAGGTCTTGCCCACGCCGCCCTTGTTGTTGAAGAAAGCGATCGTCTTCATCGCGCCGGCTCCACGATCACAAGGACGGCGTTCGGTTCAAAAAGAAAGTCCGGCGGAGGGTTTCCATTCTTCGTCAACTCCTCCTGGGCAAGTGGAATCCCCAAACCGAATTTCTGCACGTACCCGAGATGGAACAGGGCTTCCGCGATCAGCGGGTTTCGGTAGTCGGTCGCACCCTTTCCGAAATTGCCCGGGTTCACTTGGCCGTACAACCCGCCCGGGCTCTGGATTTCAACGCGGTCCGAGAACCAATACACCCGCACGGGCGCGTTCGTCCCTTCGTAGCTCCTGTGGATGAGGGCATTACGCACAAGCTGTTGAAGCGCCACGACCGGGTAATCCGGGCGACGCACGTCGCGTGCTCCGGCGCGGACGTCCGTAGCCGTCGAGATGTTGATTTCAAAAATCTCATCCAGCCGGCTCGAGACCTGAGACAGCGGACCGCTGATCTGCTTTTGGTCACGGATCGGATCGGTCAGCTTGCCGCCATCGACGCGCAAGAACTGCACGTAGGCTCCGGGAACCCATCGTTGCGGATCCTTGCCGATGATCAGGATCGCTCCGTAGTTGGGACGACTACCGGTCAGGAAACGGAGGGACGCAAGCTGTTGTTCCAGAGTTCGCCGATTCTGCTCCAACACATCCGGAGCAACAGCGCGCGGGAGATACTCGCGGCGAAAGAAGTCGGTATCAAGATCGGCAAGAGCCGCATCCGGCACCACCCGCAAATCAAAAGGCAGATCCGCCGCGCGTCTTCGTTCGGCCAATCGCCGCTCTTCCTCCGGCAACGCCACTTGAAGCGTCGGGCCCACCTTGACCCAGACCCGACCCTGGTAGCGCACAGGGGTCTCGCGGGAGGGCTCGACGACCACAACGGCCGCCTCGCAACCGTTGATCACGCGCTTCTGGACCGCCATCGAAGGCGGCGGCAAGATATTGCCGTCACTGCGCATCTGGGCCAGCGTTCTCAGCAACTCATCTGTGATGGGCAACTCCGCACAATGACCTTTGTCCTCAACGCCGACAAAGATCACTCCTGCCTTCCCGGAGCCGGCAAGGTCATTGGCAAAAGCGCAAATACCTTTGCGTATGGAGCTTCGATCAGCGCCAGAACGCTTCCGCTCGACTCGATCCGACTCCAGGTCGGCAAGAAGCGCTTCCAGTTCTTCCGTTGTCAGCACGGCCATTCAGCCCTTTTCCGAAAGATCAGCCTGTATGCCTGTCAAGCCAAAGCGGAGCGCAAGCGCTCCTCCACGGCGTGCGCAATCGTGGACTTCCCCGTTCCCGACAGACCCGTGAACCAGACGACGGCGGAGCGATGGGCGTTCAGGTTCTCCCGCATCCCGCGGCTCACCGCCGCCTTGTGCCAGACGGTATTCGTACTCCTCACCCGATTCTTCATGAACTTCCCGTCAACCCGAGGGTCTTCGACAGGCTCATTCAGCACAAGATGGGCCGCAGGATCTCGCCGTGGTTCCGGATCCAGGCCGTTATCTCGGCGACAATCTTCTCAGGTCGGTCCACCGGACTCCAGCCCGTCCGGCCCCTGACCTTCTTCGTATCCGTAACGAAGACCGATATATCTGCCGGGCGAGTCTCAGGCTCCCGGCCAATCTCGATCCTCCTCCCCGTTTCCTCCTGGCACAATTCCGTCAGTTCTCTGAGAGAGACCGCGTTCTCGCGCCCGCCTCCCACGTTGAAGACCTCGCCGCTCAGCCCGCCCAGATCGTCGATCTGCAGCCGGACAAGTCGATACAGGTCCTCGATGGAGAGAATGTCGCGGACCTGTTTCCCTTCCCCGCCGAACCCGATGTACCTCAACGGCCCCCCGAAGATGTGGCGCGCGACCCAAAGTACAACGACACCCTGGTCCACCTTGCCCATTTGCCAAGGTCCCGCAATCACGCCACACCGGTTAACGACTGCACGGAGACCATACATATCCACGTATTCCCGAAGAATGATCTCGCTGGCGAGCTTCGTGGCGCCGTAGAGAGACCGGGATCCCTCAAGAGAAAATCCTTCGGCGATTCCCTCCGACGAGACCCCAGGTGTATCCTGTTCCTCGTCGAGCACAAACCGCGTGTCTGTTTCGGTATGGCGAAGCGCGTTGATTCGACTGAACGGGTAAACACGGCTCGTGGAAAGAAATATCAGTCCCGCGCCGCGTCTCCGAGCCAGTTCAAGGCAGGTGAGCGTTCCTGCCAAATTGGTCTGGACGACGTACTCCGGCGATGAACCATAGCCGGCCAGCACCGAAGGCTCCGCGGAGCATTCAAGGATCAAATCGACACGCGAGGACACATCCAGGTCTTCTCGGTTTCGGATGTCCCCGTGAACGAACTCCACTCCGCCCTCCCTCAGTCTCGGAATCGAGAGCTCCGATCCACGCCGCCTCAGGTTGTCCAGCCCAACAACACGGACATCGTCGAGATCCCGCTTGAGGCGGATCGCCAGGTTCGACCCGACAAATCCGGCTCCCCCCGTGACCAGGATGGTTTTCACTCCGGCGCTTTCCCCGGCGGCCTCGGGCCGCGAGACCGGACCAGGTTCTCGAGCTCCTCCACAATCGGCGACGCCGCCGCTTCCGGAGAGAAGAACCGCTCGTAGGTCCGGCGCGCGTTTCTTCCCAAATGCTCCCGCAACTCACGGTCGCGAACCGCTTTCACGATCGCCTTGGCGAGACCCGTGCCGTCTCGACCGAGGAGCGAGTTCTCCCCGTCCACGAGTTCCGGGAGGTTCGCGGCTTCGTTCTGGTGTGCAACAATACAACAGCCGAACGACATCCCGGTGACGATCCTCAATCGAATCCCGAGAACGAAAGGCGTGGGGACAAGATGCACATCTGCCCCAATGAATTCTTGGTCGGCAGGCTCGATCCGCCCCAAGAGTTCGACCGACGGTCTGGGAAGGATCCGAGCCAATTCTTTCGGCGGACTGCCCTCGCCCACGATGCGGACCAGGAAACCCTCCCTCCCCAACTCAGCCTCAACCCTTGGAAGGATCTCGTCGGCAAAAAGCCGGAGGCCGGCACTCGTGGACGTCCCTTCGAGATTGCTTGGCCCCAGGAGGATCACGGGTTTGCCGCGCTTCTTTGCCTCGGAGCGGCGCCGTTGCCATTCCGGGCCAGCCGAGTCTGTGATCGGGCTCCGGAAATAAGCGCACGCCGTCCCGCCGCGTTGCTGCAACCATCTGGTCTCGCGCGCCTGAAAACGGGCCACTCCCAAAGTCCACCGGAGATACTCCGGACTTAGCCGCATTGGAGCGTGCCGCCACCTTTGCAAAGTTGGAAGGTGCCACGGATCGCCGACACCCGCCATCCGGGGCGCGACGCGCAACCCATGCGTCGCCGCCAGCGTGTCCCAGTGGTAAACGAACATTGCGTCCGGTCTAATTGTCTCGATGACGCTTCGCATCCGGGGAGCAAGCTCTCCGGTCGGAAACTCCTTCAAAGGATCCGGACTGAGCCATCTTCCAAGCCCCCCTTTGCCGTTCGAGCCGGCGCCCTCAGGGGGACCGGTCTCCAAGACCGCGAGATCGGCTCCCGCGCTCCGCACGATCTCTTCGCGCTCCGGCGATGCGAATACATCCCCCGGGTACCGGAGAGCGACGACCGTCACCCGGTGTCCGGCCTCGCGCATCCGCTGGAGGATCGCCCAGCACGTCATCGGACCGCCATTCGAGCTCGGCTGCGGCAAACCGTGGGTGATCAGCGCAAAATGCATCCGGTCAGCCTCTCGCCAGCGC
>JACPZO010000063.1 GCA_016195465.1 Nitrospirota bacterium | reverse complement strand
GGGGCGATCCCTCTATTCATCCCGTGGCAGTCGACCACCAGGACGACGGGCGCGTCCAGGAGCCGCGCGAGCGTCGCCGTGCTCCCCTTGCCGTCCACGTCGATGCTGTCGAAGAGTCCGGCGTTTCCTTCGATGATGTTGATGTCGGCCCCCTCCGCCCCGCGCGAGAAAACGGAGAGAAGGTCTTCCTCGCCCATCAGGTAGTGATCGAGGTTGCGGCACGACCGGCCGGAAGCGGCCGAAAGCCACATGGGATCGATGTAGTCGGGACCCTTCTTGAAGGCCTGAACGCTTCGTCCAAGACCGGCGAACGCCGCGCAGAGACCGATTGCGACGGTTGTCTTCCCCGAGCTTCGATGCGCCGCCGAGATGACGATCCGTGGCATTTCCACGAAGGCCCCTCCAAAAACACCCATACCCAAGATATCAAACCGTTAGATCACCGGCAATCGCTCATCCGACTGCCTCGCAATAACGTAACACTTTGATCCATAAAGTATCTGCTGCATGGCCTTCCTCTAAACGAAGGCTTCTTCACCGGACTTCCGGTTCGCCGTCAGCCGCCAATATTGTATACACTTTATTTACCGTTTATCATGCGTACGCCGTCCAGTCAACTCAAAAAACCGCAAACACCGTTCTAAATACCTTATATTTCATATGGTTCCATGGGCACTATCAAGCGCTTGGCCGATCGTAAAAGGATACAGATTCTCCAAACCATGTTTGAAATAGATCGACCTGCATGCAGTCTTCCGGATGCTTAAGCGAAACTTATCGCCTTATTTGCCAAAGACTTGAAGCTGGCCGCCCCCCTTCCGGATGGGAAGGCCTTACTCGTACCGGAGAGCCTCGATCGGGTCCAGGCGAGCCGCGCGGCGGGCCGGCTCGACCCCGAAAAAGACCCCAACGGCGACGGAGAAGAAAAATGCGAGGGTCACGGACCAGAGGGAAACGCGCGTGGGAATGGCCGAGTAGAAGAGGGGGATGGAGTACGCGATCCCGCCGCCGACAACGATCCCGATGATCCCGCCGATCAAAGAGAGAATCACGGCCTCGAAGAGGAACTGCTGGAGGATGTCGATCCGGCGCGCGCCCACGGCTTTTCGGATCCCGATTTCCCGAGTCCGCTCCTTCACCGAGACGAGCATGATGTTCATGATGCCGATCCCGCCCACGACGAGGGAAATCCCGGCGATGCCGCCCAGCACGCCCGTGAGGATCGTGAGGATCGTGTCCATCGTCGACATCATCGCCCTCTGGGTGATGATCGTGAAATCCTCCTTCCCGGCGTGGCGCTTCATCAGGACCTCCTTGATCTGGCGGATAGCGAGGTCCGTCTCCTCCGCCCGCCCGGCGGCGGCGAGAATCTCGTGGAGGGCATCCGTGTCGTAGAGTTCCATAGCCGCGGTCGCCGGGATGAAGACGATGTCGTCGATGTCGAAGCCCAGCGTCATTCCCTTCGCCTGCATGATCCCCACGACGCGGAACTTGGCGTCGGCGATCGTCACGCGCGCCCCCAGCGCCGGACGATCGCCGAACAGCTCGCGGTAGACCGTTCGTCCGAGAACGACGACCTTGGACTTCGTGTCCACGTCGGCCTGCGTCACGAAATCGCCGATCTCCACGAAGAGGTTCCGGACGCGCGGAAACTCGGGCGCCGTTCCGATGATGATCGTGTCTCGCGAGAGGTTTTCGAACTTGACCTTCCCCGACCCCAAGACGACCGGGACCGCGTCGCTGACGGCGTAGGCCCGCCGCTTGATCGCCTTGGCGTCCTCGTAGGTCAGCTTATGGACCGAACCGGCCGCGGGGGGATGGAAACCGCCGGCCGTGGAGGTCTTTCCCGGCTGGATGGCCAGCAGGTTCGTCCCGATCCCCGTGAGCTCCTTCTCGATGTAGGCGCGGGCCCCCTCCCCGATCGAGACGAGCAGGATAACGGCGGCGACGCCGATGATAACGCCCAGCATCGTGAGGGCCGAGCGGCCCGGGTTGGCCCGCAGGGCGACGACGGCGATTCGGGAAGACTCAAGAGCGTTCATAGATTCACCGATTCACCGGCCCCATCGATCCGCGGATTTCGCGGATTGCCGCAGATTTCTCCCCTTTTTCCGGACACCTGGGTCTTTCAAGGAATCTGTGGATTCCTCTGCCCTTCCGATTCGCCAAGATCCAGCCACCGATCGCTCTCTGTGCCTCTGTGCCTCTGTGCCTCTGTGCCTCTGTGGCATTCTTTCCCATTCACCCATTCACCCATTCACCGATTCACCGATTCACCGATTCACCGATTCACCGACTCTTTCCCTCGTATCCTCGACGATCTGCCCGTCGCGGAGGACGATCCGTCGGCGCGCGTGCCCGGCAACGGCCGCATCGTGCGTCACGACGAGGATCGTGAGCCCCTCGGCGTGAAGCCGGTCGATCAGCGCCATGATCTCCGCCCCCGAGCGGGAGTCGAGGTTCCCCGTCGGTTCGTCGGCGAGGAGGAGAAGCGGCCGCGTGACGAGGGCACGCGCGATGGCGACCCTCTGTTGCTGTCCGCCCGAGAGCTCCATCGGCGTGTGGAACATCCGGTCGGCCAATCCCACCTGCGTCAGGATGTCCATGGCGTGCGCCCGGCGCTCCGCGCGCGAAACGGACTGGTAGACGAGGGGAAGCTCGACGTTCTCCAGGGCCGTCGCCCGCGGAAGGAGTTGGAAGGTCTGGAAGACAAAACCGATCCGCCGGCCGCGGATCGCCGCCAGATCGTCGTCCGACAGGTTCTCCACTTCCCGTCCCGCGAACCGGTAAACGCCGTCCGTCGGGCGGTCCAGGAAGCCGATCACGTTCATGAGCGTCGACTTCCCCGATCCGGACGCTCCCATGATCGCCATGTATTCCCCGGTCTCGACCGAAAGCGTGATCCCCGCCAGGGCGGCGACGTCGACCTGCCCCGTCCGGTAGACCTTCGAGACTCCTTCCATTTCGATCAGGGTGGGCATCGGTGCTTCAACCTTCGACTAATGACCTTTGACTTTCGACCTCAAACCTGGACTTCCCGCTCACCCCTCCACGGCGGTCCCGGCCGCTTTCACGCCGTCCCCCATCCCGCCGACGTCCGGCGTGAGGATGACCGGCTCCCCTTCGGCCAAGCCCGATTCCACGACCGTCACGTTCCAGTTGGAAAGACCGATCCGGACGGGTGTCGCGACGGCCCGGCCTCCGATCAGCCGGTAGACGATCTTCTCTCCCTTCTTGTCCACCACGGCGGGCGTCGGGACGGAGAGCGCCCCCGCGACCTTCTCGGTGAGGATCTCCACGTCGGCGCTCATGCCGGGCTTCACGGGCGGAGCGGGCGGACGGAACCGGCTCCGGGTCTCGAACGTCCTCGTCTCCAGCTTGCCGCCGGTGACGACGGGAGAGATCCGGTCGACCACGGCCTCGAACGTCTTGCCGGGAAAGGCGTCGATCGCGACCTTGACGGGCTGTTGCAGGGAAAGGCGGCCCACGTCCACTTCGTCGATCGTCGAGGAGATGTAAAGCCGGGCCGGATCCACGATCGTGACGATCGGCTTCCCGATGGTCACCAGATCCCCCGCCTGGACGGGCCGGCTCGATATCACGCCGTCGAACGGCGCGCGGAGAACGGAGTATTTCTCGTACTGGGCGGCCGCCTCGTCGAGTCCCGTCACCAGGGCCTTGGCGGCGTCCCTCCCCTTCTTCGCCGCATCGACTTCCTGCTGGGAGACGTACCCCTTGGAAAAGAGACCCTGGAGCCTGGCGTACGTCCGCTCGGCCTCCGTGAGCGCCGCCCGCGCCTGGTCCCGCTCCGCGAAGATGCGCGCGGTCTCTTCCGAGAGATCGAGCCGGACCACGATCTGCCCCCTCGCGACGGAATCGCCTTCCTCAACTGGAAGATGCGTGATCCGTCCGTTCCGCTGGGCGGAGATCGTCACCTCGTTGTCCGACCGGATGGTCGACGTCGTTGTGGGGAACACGGACACGATCATATCGGCGCGCTTGAGAACGACGTACTTGACGGCCACCGGCTTGGGCCGGAGCCAGAGCCAGACCCCCGCGCCGACAACAATCACGACCGCCGCAATGACCAGAAACACCCGGAGACGCGCCATCCAGAAGCCTCCCGCCTGGGCCCGATTCAGTTGTGTGCGGACCTAACCCGAACTCTTCATGAATTTCGAAAATTCTTATCCGTGAATTAGCCTCGATAATACAACAAGTCTTCCCGCGGAGTTAGCGGGATTCTAAGCCGGCCCCTGGGGGAAAGAATGATGCAGTTGCCGGATTGCTCTCTTCGGGAAAAGAGATAAGATTTCCCATGTGAACAGTCCAAAGCGCGCAAAACGAGCGAAGCGTCCGAACACGGCCGAAGCCGTTCCCCCGGGCGGCGCGCTCCTCACGCGGGCCGAGGTCGCCCGGATGTTTCAAGTCTCGCCCGCGACCGTCGCGCGGTGGGCCCGGGAAAAGCGCCTGATCCACGTCACGACGCTGGGCGGGCAAAGACGATACCCTTGCGGCGAGGTGATGCGCCTGGCGGGGGCGATGGGTTTTGCCGTGTCGCTCGTTCGCGCCCCCCGCGCCAAGCCGCGGTGAGCGCCTTCGAATATCAGCCGGTTGCGGCAGAGCGGGGTTCCCGCGGTGCCGCCCGCAAGATCTGCGGCGTCGCTCTGAGTGAGGGGTTTCGCAAGTGGCGCGCTGTTGCGAAAGCGGCCGAGGGGGGGATCCATGACAGACACGGACGCGGTTGAGAGAGAAACGGCGGAATCCGGTCCGCCGGCAGTCGATGTGACGGTGGCGGCGGTCGGCCGCCGCGACCTCCTGAGGCATCTCGTCAAGGCCGGCGCCATCGCCCTGGCGGCCGGAGGGGCGGTGCTGGAGCTCGGGGCGGCGAGCGAAGCCTCCGCCCCGATGG
>JACPZO010000062.1 GCA_016195465.1 Nitrospirota bacterium | reverse complement strand
GGGCGCTGGGAGTGAGTCCCCAGGCGGTTTCCCTGGCGGCGCGCCGGGCGGAGAAGGAGGGGATTCCTGCCCGAGGCGACCTTGAGCGGTGGTGTCGGGTATAACTTGACAAACTTTACAACGTCCCCTTCGGCCCTTCGGCGCCTTCGGTCCGCTTCGGTCCTTCGTGAACGAAGTCCTCCGAAACCACACAAAGCAAGAACGCCCGATCCAGGATGTCGTCCGCGAGGCCGTGCGGGAGGAAATGCGGTTGCTGCAAAAAGCCGGATGACCGCCTCCGGCCGGGATCGAAAAAAAGGCAACGGACTGGAAAAACGCCGCGGTTGAAAGCCTTGCGGTTCTTCGCGTCGTTGTGTTAGATATTGTCCAACCTACAACCTACTCTGCGGCAAGGAGATGGAATCGTGGCCCGGATGAACTTCATGCTCAAAGTCGAGGACGCCAAGATGACGCAGATCAAGAAGGCCCTCGAGAAGGAAAACATCAAGATCGTGAGCATCTACGAGGTGTACAAGGAGAAGCCCGCGGCCGTTGCGCTGGGCGACCCGGCGGGGGCTGGGCGGACGGGGCCGGCCGAGAATGCGGGCTGATCCGGCCGCGAGCGTTGGATGAAGATCGACGATCTCGCCCATGAGCTCGAAGAGGTGGCCCGGAAGTTGTCCGTCCGCGTTTCGTACGAGGACCTCAGGTGGGAGGGACCCGGCGGAAAGGGCGGGTCGTGCCGGGTTCACGACGAGCGCCGGATCATCATCAACAAGGCGCTGAACAAGGAGGACCGGGCTCGTATTCTCGCCCGGGAACTCGGCAAGTTCCCGCTGGAAGAGATGTCGGTGCCGCCCGGGGTCCGCGAGTTCATCGACGACAGCCGGGTCGACTTGGCGCCCGAAGGGCCCTGACCTCGCAACCCTCGCCCCGGACTACGCTGCCTTTCGTTTCATCAGGATGTACGAAATCAACTTGTCGATCCGTTCGACGAGGCGGTCGGGCTCGGCGTCGCTCCCCTTGTTGACGTAGGACGCCGGGGCGGTCGCGACGAGTTGGCGGCGGAGGTTCTCGTCGCACTTCACGGACGAGAAGAAGATGAGGGGCGTCCGATCCAGGCCGAACTGCCCTTCGAGGGCCCGGAGCGTGCGGGCGGCGGTGAGGCCGTCCATCACGGGCATGTTGAGATCCAGGATGGCGAGCGACAGGCTTTGATGGTCGCTGAAGAGCTTCGACACGGCGGAGACGAAGGCCGTTCCGTCGGGGAACGAGCGGACGTCCGGGGCGATTCCGCGCGAGAGAAGGATCCCTTGCAGGATATCCCGGGTCACCTGGGAATCATCGGCGAGAAAGACCGTCGAGCCGCGGGCGGGTTGAGGCTCCGCCTCGACATCCAGCGTAAATCCGCAGAAGGCGCAGGTAAGCTCCGTCCGGCCTTCCCGCTCAACCCGGTTGAAGGGGACATCTTCGCCGCAGCAGAGGCAGTATTTCCTGTCGGCCATCCGGCCTCCTGGCGTCCTTTCTTGCTCCGGCACTATAGCAGGGGGACGGGCCCGGTTCAAGGCACGCGGCGGCCAGCCGCCGGGCACGATGTCGGGCGGGCACGGTGTGTCCGCCTTGCGGGACCGGATGATTGGACGAATTTCGTAGGGCGGGTCACCGGACCCGCCGAGACTTGGCGGCAAGGATGCGGGGGGGGATTTTTCTTGACAATGGCCGAAAGGGTTGATAATGTATCCACCGATTTCCGCGCACGAACCGTTAATCCCTGACAATTCCGATCCTGACAAACAGACAGACCGAATCGAGCGGACTTCCCACGAGGCATTCTCAATCAGGCTCAACTAGGAAAAAACAGGGTACAAGCTGATCCGGCGGAAGCGGACGGTTGGTCCGGCGGCATCCCGGTCCGCGGGTATCTCTCCCTCTTGGCCTCTTGGACGTGCGGCTCCCTCAAGAATCGCGGTGTGCGCCGCAATCCCCCCGCCCCACCTGCCTACCGGCAGGCAGGTGGGGCGGGGTCAAGGCGCGCGAATGGCAAATAACGAAAAGTACCCTGGAGGTCGGAGGACCCCCGCTTTTCAAGGCGGGGTTCTTCAAGAACCGCAATGACGAATAAATCCGGTTCCGGCATCCGTAGACGCAAAACCGCCTCCTGGGCAACCGAGCAGGTTCGACGGGGGGACGCCAATCACGGCAAACCTCAAGGCCTGGCCGACGAGCCCGGCCCGGCCGACGATCCCGCCGGAGAACCAACAATCCACCAAGGAGCCCCACTGATGAATCTTGTCGAACTGAAAGAGAAGAACATCGCCGAACTGACGCAGGTCGCCAAAGACCTGAACGTCGAGGGCGCGGCCGGCCTGAGGAAGCAGGATCTCATTTTCGCCATTCTTCAGGCCCAGACCGAGAAGAACGGCATGATCTTCGGCCAGGGCGTCCTGGAGATATTGCCGGACGGGTTCGGATTTCTCCGGGCGCCGGACTACAATTATCTTCCGGGCCCCGATGACATCTACGTTTCTCCCTCGCAAATCCGGCGGTTCAACCTCCGGACCGGGGACACCGTTTCCGGCCAGATCCGGCCTCCCAAAGAAACCGAGAGGTACTTCGCCCTCCTCAAGGTGGAATCGATCAACTTCGAGCCTCCCGAGGCCGCGCGGGACAAGATCCTCTTCGACAACCTGACGCCCCTCTATCCCGAGGAGCGGATCAAGCTGGAGCACTCGTCCACGGACATGTCCACCCGCGTAATGGACCTGGTTACGCCGATCGGAAAAGGCCAGCGGGGATTGATCGTCGCGCCGCCCAGGACGGGAAAAACGATGCTTCTGCAGGCGATCGCCAAGGCGGTCGTCGCCAACCACGCCGAGGTCGTCTTGATCGTGCTCCTCATCGACGAGCGGCCGGAGGAGGTGACCGATTGGCAGAGGCAGGTGACGAAGGCCGAGATCATTTCATCGACCTTCGACGAGCCGGCCACGCGGCACGTCCAGGTGGCGGACATGGTCATCGAGAAGGCGAAGCGGCTCGTCGAGCACAACCGGGACGTGGTCATCCTGCTCGACAGCATCACGCGTCTGGCTCGGGCCCACAACGCCGTCATCCCCCCCTCGGGGAAGGTGCTCTCGGGTGGACTCGACTCGAACGCCCTTCAGAGGCCGAAGCGGTTCTTCGGCGCGGCCCGGAACATCGAGAACGGAGGCTCGCTCACGATCCTGGCTACGTCCCTCGTCGACACGGGAAGCCGGATGGACGACGTGATCTTCGAGGAGTTCAAGGGGACGGGCAACATGGAACTCCACCTCGACCGGAAGCTCGTCGAGAAACGGGTCTTCCCGGCGATCGACATCAACGGCTCCGGAACGCGGAAGGAGGAACTGCTGGTCGATCAGGCCGACCTGAACAAGATGTGGATCCTGCGAAAGGTCCTCAATCCGCTCTCGACGGTGGAGAGCATGGAGTTCCTGATCGACAAGGTCAAGGGGACGAAAACCAACAGGGACTTTCTGGATTCGATGAACAGGTAGCGTTCGTGGCTATCTTGTTGATAATGAAGGGATTGAGTCGGGATTCTAGTTCCGGACCCTTTCGGATAAGTCCCTTGCCTTGGGGTGCCGATTCTGTTAGCATTTGCGGGTTTGATTTTCCGATTCACGACATTCGAGGGAGGCGGCAGAGTGAAGGCTGGCATTCATCCAGAGTACGTTGACGCGACGGTCCATTGCGCCTGCGGGGAGTCTTTCAAGACTCGATCGACGCATCCGGAGATCCGCGTGGAAATATGTTCGAGCTGCCATCCGTTCTTCACGGGGAAGCAGAAAATCATCGACACGGAAGGCCGGGTGGAACGCTTCCAGAAGAAGTACGCCGCGGGCGGGAAGACCCAGGGGGCGGCCCAGAAGCCGGCCCCGAAGAGCGCCCGCCGGAGCAAGGCGTAGACTTCAGGCGAAACGGGGGCGGAGCAGGGGAGCAGACGGACCAGGGCGCAAGCTTTCTAGAGCCTGCCAGGCACGCCGCCC
The DNA here is from genome assembly GCA_016195465.1 of Nitrospirota bacterium. Classification (GTDB taxonomy): domain Bacteria; phylum Nitrospirota; class RBG-16-64-22; order RBG-16-64-22; family RBG-16-64-22; genus RBG-16-64-22. Next base: position 7,771 of record JACPZO010000062.1, on the reverse strand, counting down.
ATCCTTCTATCCGGAGGGGATGGCGGGCCATCCTTTCCGACCCCGCGCACGCGGGGTTTTTTTTCGATATCAACGGGGCATTTGCGGGTGTAAACGCGACCAATGGACATCCTGGGCAAACTAGAGGCCGTGGAGGCCAGATACGAGGAACTGAACCGTCTCCTGACGGAGCCTCAGGTCCTTTCGGACTCCTCCTTGTTCCAGAAATACTCCAAGGAGCAGGCGGCGCTCACGGAGATCGTCTCGGGTTACAGGCGGCTCAAGACGATCATGAGGCAGATCGACGAATCGAAGGAGATCCAGGACGACCGCTCGGCCGATCCGGAGCTCCGCGAGATGGCCGCTTCCGAGGTGGACCGCCTTCGGAACGAAGGCGCCGACGCCGAGCGGGAGATCAAGCTCCTTCTTCTTCCGAAAGATCCGAACGACGAGCGAAACGTCATCCTGGAGGTTCGGGCGGGGACCGGCGGGGAGGAGGCGGCGCTCTTCGCCGCGGAGCTTTTCAGGATGTATGTCCGGTATGCCGAGGATCGGCGCTGGAAGGTTGAGGTCCTCAACACGAGCGAGACGGGGATCGGCGGACTCAAGGAGGTGATCGCGTCGATCGAGGGGCGCGGGGCCTACAGCCGCTTGAAGTACGAGTCCGGCGTCCACCGCGTTCAGCGCGTGCCCGTCACCGAGTCGGGCGGGCGAATCCATACGTCCGCCGTGACCGTGGCCATGCTTCCGGAAGCCGAGGATGTCGAGGTGCAGATCGACCAGAAGGACCTTCGGATCGACACGTTCTGCTCCTCGGGTCCGGGCGGGCAGAGCGTCAACACGACCTATTCGGCCGTGCGGATCACGCACCTGCCGTCGGGGCTGGTCGTCTCGTGCCAGGACGAAAAATCGCAGATCAAGAACAAGGCCCGCGCGATGAAGGTCCTGATGGCGCGCCTTCTGGATAAGAAACGGTCGGAAGCCGAGGCGGAACGCGCGAAGACCCGAAAGGAACAGGTCGGGACAGGGGACCGGTCGGAGCGGATCCGGACCTACAACTTCCCTCAGAACCGTGTGACCGACCACCGCGTGGGCGTGACTCTTCACAGGCTCGACGCCGTCATGGGCGGCGATCTGGACGAAATCATCGACGCTCTGGCCACGGCCGAAACGGCCGAGAGACTCAAGTCGATCGAGGTGGAGGCGGCGGTATCGTGAGACGGTCGGGCGGGGAGTTGACGTTCCAGGACTTGAGGGAACGGGGAACCTCCGTTCTCCTGGAGTCGGGGATCCCCGAGGCGCCTCGTGACGCCTTGCTTCTCCTCCAGAATGCCGCGGGGCTCGATGCGGCCGGTCTCTTGGCCCGCCTGGACCGGCCGCCTCCGGACGACGCGGCCGCGCTTTTCCGGGAATTCGTCGCTCGGCGGGCCGCGCGCGAGCCGGCGGCCATGATCCTGGGCAGGACGGAGTTCTGGGGCATCCCGATCCGGGTCGCGCCCGACGTCTTGATCCCTCGGCCGGAAACGGAGGGAATCATCGAGGAGGCGCTCCGCCTATCCGCCCGGGACGGCCTCGGTCTCCGGACGATCGCCGACATCGGGACGGGGAGCGGGTGCCTGGCGATCGCGCTGGCGGCCGAGTTCCCCGATGCCCGAATTTTCGCCGCAGATATCTCTCCGGCGGCGTTGGATTTGGCCCGGACGAACGTCGAAGCGGCGGGGGTCTCGGCACGGGTGCGCGTGATCGAGGGGGATCTCTTCGAGCCGATGGGGAGTCTGTCCCTGGAGGGCGGGATCGACCTTGTTGTCGCGAATCCGCCGTACGTCCGAAGGGGGGAGATCGACTCCCTGGCTCCCGAGGTTTCTCGCTGGGAGCCGCGGGCGGCGCTGGATGGAGGCCCGGACGGTCTGTCGGTCATCCGCCGGCTGATTGACGGGGCCCGGCGGTTTCTGAGGCCGGGGGGTTTCCTCGTTTTCGAGATCGGCCACGACCAGGGTCCGGGGATCCTCGATCTCCTCGATCGATCGGGGTTCGTCGAGGCCGTCGTCGCGCCCGACCTGGCCGGCCTGCCGCGCGTCGTTGTCGCGAGAATTCCGGAAAGAGACGAACGGCCGTCGTCCTCGGGGGCGCGGAAGGGGCAAGAATGCAGCGTCTGCTGATGCGGGGGGGGATCCCGCTGACCGGCGAGGTCCAGGTCAACGGGGCGAAAAACGCGGCCCTCCCGATCATCGCGGCGACCCTTCTCGCGCCGGGCGCCTTCCGGTTCTCGAACGTCCCGGCCCTCATGGACGTCACGACGATCGGGAACCTCCTGGGCCGGCTGGGGGCGACGGCCCAGCGAGAAGGCGATCGACTCGTCGTCGACACGACGGTCCTGCACGGCACGGAGGCGCCCTACGACCTGGTCAAGACGATGCGGGCTTCGGTCCTCGTTCTGGGGCCGCTTCTCGCCCGGATGGGACGGGCCCGCGTCTCCCTTCCGGGCGGGTGCGCCATCGGCGCGCGGCCGATCAATCTTCACCTGGCCGGGCTCGAAAAGATGGGGGCCCGGATCTCGATCGACCACGGCTACGTCGAAGCGGCGGCCGACGGACTGACGGGGGCCCGGATCGTCCTCGACACCGTGACGGTGACGGGGACGGAGAACCTCATGATGGCCGCCACGCGGGCCGTTGGAACGACGATTATCGAGAACGCCGCCCGCGAGCCGGAGATCGTCGACTTGGCGAACCTCCTCAAGGCCATGGGGGCCGACATCGGCGGCGCGGGAACGGATACCATCACGATCCAGGGGGGCGGGGATCTCAAGCCCGCCGAATACCGGATCATGCCCGACCGGATCGAAGCGGGAACGCTTGCCGTGGCCGCCGCCATCACGAGGGGCGACGTCCTCATCCGGAACGCGCAAGCCGAGCATCTCGACGCCATCCTGCTCAAGCTGAGGGAGGCGGGGGCCGACGTGACCGTCCAGCCGGACGGGTCGATCCGCGTAAAGGCGGGCCGGCGGCTCAGGTCCGTGGACGCGCGAACGGCGCCCTACCCGGGCTTCCCGACCGACATGCAGGCCCAGTTCATGGCCCTGATGTCCGTCTCGGACGGGCTGTCGGTGATTACGGAAACGATCTTCGAGAATCGGTTCACGCACGTGGCCGAGCTTCGCCGGATGGGAGCGGACATCAAGATCCAGGGGCCGAACGCGATCATCAAGGGGGTCTCCGAGTTGTCCGGCGCGCCCGTCATGGCGACGGACCTGCGCGCTTCGGCGTCGCTTGTCCTGGCCGGGCTGGCCGCACGCGGCGAGACGGAGGTTTCCCGCGTCTACCACCTGGACCGAGGGTACGAATCTCTCGAAAAGAAACTCGAAAATCTCGGCGCGCGGATCATCAGGCTGACGTCTTGAAAGATCGGTGAATGGGTGAATGGGTGAATCGGTGAAGGGCATGAAAACAAAGCGGCGGGAGGCCCGGACCGCGGCGTCCCGTCCGGCGGACTTCCTGACGGTCGCCCTTCCGAAAGGGAAGCTCTATCAAGGGGCCGTCGCGCTTTTTGCGCGGATGGGGCTCGCGGCGGAGGAGATGCGGGAGCCCGATCCCCGCCGGCTCGTCTTCGAAAACCGGGCCGCGCGCCTCCGGTTCGCGATCGTCCGGGCGACGGACGTTCCGACATACGTCGAGTACGGGGCTGCCGACCTCGGGATCGTCGGCAGCGACGTCCTGTACGAGCAGGAACGGGACGTGTACGAGCCGATCGACCTCAAGTTCGGGCGGTGCCGGCTCATGGTGGCCGAGCCGGAGGCGCTCTCGCGCGTGGACAATCCGGGCCGGTGGTCGGGAGTCCGGATCGCGACGAAATTCCCGAACCTGACCGAGTCTTTCTTCGCGCGCCGAGGAATTCCCGTCGAGATCGTGAAGCTCTACGGGTCGATGGAGCTCGCGCCGATCCTGGGCCTCTCGGAGCGGATCGTGGACCTGGTGGACACGGGGCGGACGCTCAAGGCCAACGGCCTCGCGCCGGTCGAGACGATCATGGAATCGACCGCGCGGCTGATCGTGAATCGCGCGGCCCTCAAGATCAAGTACGACCGCGTCTCCAAACTGATGGATGACATTCGCGGCCAGATCGGTCAACCGGGGGAGGGCGGGTGAGACTCATCGAGGCCGGGTCCCGGGGATTCGAGCGCGAAATCGAGGCGATCGCCCGCCGCGGGTCCGACGTGCCGCCCGACGTCGAGACGGCGGTTCGCGGGATCATCGACGCCGTTCGCCGGGAGGGGGACGACGCCGTCGCGCGCTGCGCGCGCCGGTTCGACCGGTGCGGTCTTCCTCCCCGCAAGTGGAAGGTGACGCGGCGCGAGATCGACGGCGCGTTCCGCAAGATCGACGCGAGAGTCCTCGACGCTCTTCGGACGGCCGCGGATCGAATCGCCGCATTCCACGAGCACCAGCGCGAGAAGAACTGGTTCGTCACCGACGAGGATGGGGCCCTCCTCGGCCAGGTGGTCACGCCCCTCGATTCCGTCGGCCTGTACGCGCCCGGCGGAACGGCGTCGTACCCGTCATCCGTCCTGATGAACGCTATTCCCGCGCGCGTTGCCGGCGTCCCTCGGATCGTCCTTTGCACGCCCGCGACGGGAGGGACCGTCCCCCCCATCCTCTTGGCCGCGGCCAAGATCGCCGGGGTTGACGAGATCTTCGCGATCGGAGGCGCACAGGCGGTGGCCGCGATGGCTTATGGAACCAGGAGCGTGCGGCCCGTCGCGAAGATCGTCGGACCAGGGAACATCTACGTCGCGACGGCCAAGCGGATGGTTTTCGGCGCGGTCGATATCGACATGGTGGCGGGGCCTTCGGAGGTCCTCATCATCGCGGACGAGTCGGCCGACCCGCGGGTGGCGGCGGCCGACCTCCTCGCGCAGGCGGAACACGATCCCCTGGCGTGGCCTTTGGTCGTCTCGCCGTCCCTGGACCTTCTGGTCCGGATCCGGCGGGAGGCGGGTCGTCAGGCGGCCCTGCTCCCCAGAAAGAGCATCGCGGCCGAATCGCTGGAGCACCGCGGAACGTTGATCCGCGCGCGGTCTCTCGCGCAGGCGGTCGAGATCTCGAACCGGATCGCCCCGGAGCACCTGGAACTGGCCGTGGCAAACCCTTTCGGGCTTCTTCCGCTGGTCCGGAACGCCGGGGCTATCTTCCTGGGCCACGATACGCCCGAGGCTGTCGGCGACTACGTCGCGGGCCCGAACCACGTTCTGCCGACGGGGGGAACGGCCCGGTTCGCGTCGCCCCTGTCCGTCGGGGATTTCCTTCGGCGATCGAGTGTCGTCGTGCTCACGCGCGAGGCGCTGGTCCGGCTGGGACCGGCCGCCGTTCGGCTGGCTCGGGCCGAAGGACTCGATGCCCACGCCCGGGCCGTGGAGATGCGCCTGGATCTCTCCCGCGGCGGCCGGAGTCCGAAGAGGATCCGTCCGGCCGGGCGGAAACGGGGGCCAGGGCGGTGAGCCCCCGGCGCTTTCGGCATCTCTTTCGGCCCGAACTAGCCGGGATGGAACCTTACGCGGCTGAAGCCCAGATCGGGAAGATCCGGCTGGACGCCAATGAGTCGCCTTTCTCCCTCGCGCCGGAGGTGCGGAGGGAGATCATGAAAGCCCTCTCCCGCGTCCCGACGAACCGCTACCCGGACCCCGAGGCGCGCGAGCTCAAGGCCGCCGTAGCGGCCTGGCTGAACGTCGAGCCGGACTGGGTCCTCCTCGGGAACGGCTCGGACGAGATCATCTCGCTCCTGGCTGCGGCCGCCGCGGTGCCGGGCGCCCGGGCCCTCGTTCCGGTCCCGTCGTTCTCGATGTACGCGCTGATCGCCCAGGGCCACGGGCTCGCCGTCGACGCTGTCCCCCTGGACGAACGCTTCGACCTGAGAATGGAAGAGACGCGCGCCGCTCTTGCGCGCAGGCCGCGGATCGTCTTCTTGGGGTACCCCAACAACCCGACAGGCGTCTGCTATTCACGGACGCGCGTCAACGAGGTCATCGATCTCGCCCCCGGGCTCGTCGTGATCGACGAAGCGTACGGCGACTACTCCGGCAAGAGCTACCTCTCGAACGGGGACCGGCACCGGAACGTCGTCGTTCTTCGGACCGTCTCGAAGATCGGATTGGCCGCGCTCCGACTGGGCGTGATGGCGGCCCATCCCGACATCGTCCGGGAGATCGAGAAGATCCGGCTGCCGTACAACATCAACGCCTTGACGCAGACGGCCGCGCGGATCGCCCTGAGCCACCCCCGCGTGCTGTCCGCGCAGGTCAAGAAAGTCGTCCGGGAACGCGACCGGCTGATGGAGGCGCTCGAGTGGACGCGCGGCCTCTCGCCGTACCCGACGGAGGCCAATTTCATCCTCTTCCGGACGGTGGGGGACGCCGAGGCCATTCACTCGGGTCTCCTTAGCCGCGGGGTCGTGATCCGCAACCTCAGCCGGACGCCCGCCTTGAAGAACTGCCTGCGGGTGACCATCGGGACCCCGGCGGAGAACAAGGCGTTTCTCGAAGCGCTCCAACTTGCCCTGAAGGAGATCCAATGACGCGCCGGATCGGAAAGGTCGAGCGAAAGACGAAAGAGACGAACGTGACGGCCTCCATCAATCTGGACGGAGCAGGCAGGTCCCGCGTCCAGACCCCCGTCGGATTTCTTTCGCACATGCTGGAACTGTTCGCGCGTCACGGCCTCTTCGACCTGGACCTCAAGGCCCGGGGGGACGTCGAGGTCGACGATCACCACACGGTCGAGGACATCGGCATCGTCCTGGGGGCGGCCCTCAAGGAGGCCCTCGGAACGAAAGAGGGAATCCGCCGGTTCGGCGGGGCCGAGGTGCCGATGGACGAGGCGCTCTGCGCCGCGCACGTCGACATTTCGGGGCGGCCCTGCCTCGTCTACAACGTGGACCTCGTCAAGCGCGAGAAGATCAAGGGGTTCGACGCCCGACTGGTCGAAGACTTCTTCGCGGCCTTCGTCAACAACAGCGGCGTGACGCTCCACATCAACGCCCGCTACGGCCGGAACCCTCACCACGTCCTGGAAGGCGTCTTCAAGGCCTTCGGCCGGGCGCTCGATCAGGCGACGAGCCTGGACCCGAGGGTCAAGGGGGTGCCGAGCACGAAGGGAAAGCTGTAGGATGATGAATGGGTGAATCGGTGAATCGGGTACGGGTCGCGATCGTCGACTACGGAATGGGCAATCTGAGAAGCGTGGAGAAAGCGTTCGCCCGCGTGGGGCATGACGCCGTGGTAACCTCCGATCCGAAGGTCATCGCCGACGCGTCTCACGTCGTCCTTCCCGGAGTGGGTTCGTTCCCAGCCTGCATGTCGAACCTCGAGAACCGGGGACTGGCCGAACCCGTCCTTCGGGCCATCGAGGCGGGCAAACCGTTCCTGGGCCTGTGCGTCGGGATGCAGATCCTCTTTGCCGAGGGGGAGGAGTTTGGCCGCCATCCGGGGCTCGGCGTTTTCTCCGGACGCGTCGTGCGGTTCCCGGAGTCGGTCGGGAAGCAAGGGCTCAAGGTCCCTCACATGGGGTGGAACACCCTGGCATTCCGTCGGAGACCGCCCGCGATGCGGAACGTGGGGGACGGCTCGTACGTCTATTTCGTCCACTCCTACATCGTTCTCCCGGACGATCCCGGCGTGATCGCCTCGACGACGGAGCACGGGGTGGAGTTCGTCTCGGCCGTCTGGAAGGATAACGCCGTGGCGACCCAGTTCCATCCGGAGAAGAGCCAGGGCGTCGGCCTGTCGATCATCGAAGAGTTC
>JACPZO010000056.1 GCA_016195465.1 Nitrospirota bacterium | reverse complement strand
GCTTTTTCAGCCACGACTTGCGCGAAGTCAATTCGCGCAAGTCTTTCAAATCGCTCGACACCAAATCTTCGCGCCATCTTCGAGATTGGGCGGTGCATCCCTGCACCGCGCGCAGGCAGCTGTTTTTCAGCAGCCTGCTAATTCTTTTCCCGCTTGCGGATGTAGATCTCCCAGGCGCGCTCCTCGATCTGCTTGATGCCGAGGACCTCGTTCCCCTCGTTGATCGCGCTCTGGGGGACGTTCTTGATCGCCGGGGGATAGTCCACGATCACCCTGAGGACCTGCCCGTCATCCATGTCTTCGAGCTTCAGCTTGGACCGGACGAAGGTGTAGGGGCACACCTCGCCGCGGATATTGAGCGTTTCGTCGAAGGCGGGCGTTTCGTCCGCCGAGAGCATCTTCGGTTGTTCCTGCGCCATGGCCGATCCCCAGGTTCAACTTTCAACTTTCGACCTTCAACCTTCGACTTTTAACTCCGCACTCCGCACTCCGAACTCCTACCCCACGCCCGCCGTCTTCTTTTCCAGAGCCGCCTCGAAGGCGGCCAGGTTCGGCCGGATGTGGACCGGCTCGCCGATCTTGCCGGCGACCGCCTCCTGGGTCTTGAGGCCGTTCCCCGTGACGCAGATGACGAGGGACTCGTTCCGCCCGATCTTCCCCGCCAGGGCAAGTTTCCGCGCGACGGCCACCGTGACGCCTCCGGCCGTCTCCGTGAAGATCCCCTCCGTCCGCGCCAGAAGCTTGATCGCGTCGACGATCTCGTCGTCCGTCACGGCCTCCGCGTCGCCGCCCGACGCCCTCAGCATGTCGATCGCGTAGTATCCGTCGGCCGGGTTCCCGATGGCGAGGCTCTTGGCGATCGTCTTCGGGACGACCGGCTTGATGACGTCGCGGCCGCTCTTCCACGCCTGGACGATCGGCGAGCACCCTTCGGCCTGGGCGACGTGGACCTTCACGCGCGCTCGCGAGATCAGGCCCAGCTTGTCGAGCTCCGAGAACCCTTTCCAGACCTTCGTCGAGAGAGAGCCGGACGCCGCGGGGACGACGATATGGTCCGGGGTCCGCCAGCCGAGCTGTTCGGCCACCTCGAAGGCGATGGTCTTCGATCCCTCGGCGTAGTACGGGCGCAGGTTGATGTTGACGAACCCCCAGTTGTACTTCGAGGCGATTTCGCTGCAGAGGCGGTTGACCTGGTCGTAGTTTCCCTCCACGGCCACCACCTGGGGATCGTAGATGAGGGAGCCGATGACTTTCCCCGTCTCGAGATCCGCGGGGATGAAGACGACCCGCTTGAGTCCCGCCTGGGCGGCGTGGGCCGCGACCGAGTTGGCGAGGTTCCCCGTCGAGGCGCAGGCGACCGTATCGAACCCGAACTCCTTCGCCTTCGAGAGGGCGACGGCGACGACGCGGTCCTTGAACGAGAGCGTGGGATGGCAGTTGGCGTCGTCCTTGACGTAGACCTCTTTCAGGCCGAACTCCCGGGCCAGGTTGTCCGCGGCCACGAGGGGGGTGAAGCCGGAGTAGAGGCCCACCGTCGGGTCCCCGTCGATGGGGAGAAGCTCCCGGTAGCGCCAGAGCGAGGGCGGGCGGGAGGCGATCGTTTCCCGGGTCAGCGTTTTCCCGATCGCCTCGTAGTCGTAGACGACCTCGAGCGAGCCGAAGCAGAACTCGCAGACGTAGATCGGCGCCTTGGCGTAGGCGCGCCCGCATTCGCGGCATTTGAGACCCTTGACGTGCGACACTCTCTTTCGACCCTCCATCAAGCCCAGTCGTTCAAACGAGGGTTTCCCGACCCCTCGCCCCCCTCACCTTCATCCTCTCCCCGAGGGGAGAGGAAAGAACAAGAACGGGTCACGCGCAGTCCCTTGCATTTCATCCCCTCTCCCCTTTGGGGAGAGGGGCAGGGTGAGGGGCTTACGCGAAGTACGGCTCCAGGCTGAAGTACCGTTCTCCGCCGTCCGGAAAGACCGTGACGACCCTCTTCCCCTTGGGGAGTCTCTCCGCCACCTGGACGGCCGCGAACGCCGCCGCTCCGGCGGAGATTCCCACGAGAAGGCCTTCCTCCCGCGCCAGGCGCTTCGCCGTGCGGTAGGCGTCCATGTCGTCCACGGCGACGATCTCGTCGATCATCTTCCGGTCGAGCGTCTTCGGGACGAACCCCGCGCCGATCCCCTGGATGCGGTGCGGTCCGGGCGCCCCCCCGGAGAGGACCGGCGAGCCCGCCGGCTCCACGGCGTAGATCCGGACGCCCGGCACTCTCTTCTTGAGGACCGCGCCGACCCCCGAGATCGTGCCTCCCGTCCCGACGCCCGCGACGAAGGCGGCGATCCGTCCCCCCGTCTGGGCCAGGATCTCCCGCGCCGTCGTCCGGCCGTGCGTCGCGGGATTGGCCGGGTTTTCGAACTGGTGCGGCATGAACGACCCCGTCGTGCCGGCCGCGATTTCCCGCGCCTTTTCCACGGCCCCGGCCATCCCGTCGCGGGCCGGCGTGAGAACGATCTCCGCGCCGTAGGCCGCCAGGATCAACCGTCTTTCCTCGCTCATCGACTCGGGCATCGTGAGGATGAGGCGGTATCCCTTCACGGCCGAGACGAGAGCGAGGCCGATGCCCGTGTTTCCCGACGTCGGCTCGACGATGACCGATCCGGGCCTGAGCAGGCCCCGCCGCTCGGCGGTCTCGACCATCCCCAGGGCGATCCGGTCCTTCACGCTTCCGCCCGGGTTGAACGACTCGATCTTGGCCCAGATTTCGGCGCCCCGCGCCGGAACCACGGCCCTGAGCCGGACCAGAGGGGTCCGGCCGATCAGATCGAGGACGCTCCGTCCGACCGGGCCGGCCTTACGCTCCTCCGCCCATGAAGTAGAGGAGCTCGACCGAGTCGCCCTCTTCGAGGCGGACTTGGTCGTATCGGCCGCGCTCGACGATCGTGTCGTTGACCTCGACCGAGACCATCTCCGGGCGGATGTTCCTGTTTTGGAGGAGCGACGCGATCGTGGCGCCGTCATCGCACGTTTCCTTCTGTCCGTTGAGCGAAATCATCATGATCCGAGATCCCCTTCCTCATGCCGCGGACAGCTTTTCGTTCTTCTCCCCGGCCCGCCCCGGCGAGCCGGGGACGACGAGCGGGATAGGCGTCACGCGGTCCTCCACGATCCGGTAGGCCCGCGCCTCGGGTTCCCCCGGGTCCCGGAACGAGACGATCACCGTGGCGGCCTCCGGATAGAACGCCAGGTCCCTGTCCTTTCGGGAGGGGTAAGGCGTCGTCGCCGGGTGCGAGTGGTAGATGCCCACGAGAGAGAGCCCTTCCTTCCGCATCTCCTTCATGACCGTGAACTGTTCCTTCGGGTCCATGAAGTACGAATAGGGCGTCGGCTCGACGTTCGTCATGGGATAGACGCGGACGACCCGCCCGTCCCTTCCGGCCAGGATCCCGCAGGCCTCGTTCGGGGCGTGCGCCCTCAGGTGTTCCACCATCTCCCGAAAGGATTCCAACCCCATCTCGATGCCGCGCGGCTGTTCGTCCTCCACACCGTCCTCCACGTTGGCTCCACGCCGGCTCCACGCTGGAAATAAAAAAACCCCGTGCCAAAAAGACGCACGGGGTTGACGAAATGCCTGACCCGGCCTTTTAGCACTTTTTTTAACGTGGTTGCAATACGCCGCAAATCAATCCACGTGTATTCAGTTGCAGACTCCAAAATAAGGAATACGCCCGGAAGGTGTCAAGAAGTATTTCAAATTTCCCCCGTTCTACCGCACGACGAGGACGGAACACGGGGCGCGGCGGGCGACGTCGGCCGAGACGCTCCCGAGGAGCGTCTTGACGACGCCTTTTCTCCCCCGCGATCCGACGACGACGAGCGACGCGCCGACTTCCGCCGCGAGCGTGACGATCTCGACCGCCGGGTTGCCCTCCCGCACCACGAGGCGAGGGCCGACGCCCCGCAATCGGCAGTGGGCTTCGGCCCGCTCCAGGACGAGGCGGGCATCCATCCGCGCGGCGTCCCGGAGGGCGTCGTGGTCCATCTCGTCCATCTCCACGCTTTCCTCCGGGCCCGCGGAGACGGAGACGAGGACCAACTCCCTTGCGTCGGGCCTGGTTCGGTCGATCGCCGCGTCCAGGACCTTCTGGATCGGCGTGTGGGCGTCAAGGCCGACGACGATGATTTCCGGCTGAGGCATTACGGGCTCCTCCCGACGAGCGACCGAAACCAGCCGCGAACGGTTTCGCCAAGTCCGGGGATCTCCGTTCTGGCGGCCCGTGAAGTGAGCGGGATCGAGAGGGGATCCCTGAGGGACTGGGCCAGATCCTCAATCTTCTGGAAACGGGCGGACGGTTCTCTCTCGAGCGCTCTCAAGATCAATTCCTGCCAGGCGGGGGAAAGGCCCGAGTTGACGGCGCGGGGCGGGATCGGGTCGAGGCGCAGGCGCCGCCGGGCGCGCGCTTCGGGCGTCCGGCCGGCGAAGGGAAGGCGTCCCGTGACCGCTTCGAAGAGAACGATCCCCAGGGAATAGATGTCGCTCCGCGAATCGGCCTCCTTCCCGGCGACCTGTTCGGGAGAGGCGTAGTCCGGCGTTCCCCAGGGAAGGCCGGCTTCGGCGCGGTCCTCGACGAGTTCGCGCTTTCCCATGGTTCTCGCCAGGCCGAAGTCGACGAGGACAAAGCGTCCGTCCACGGTCCGGATGACGTTTTCGGGCTTGAGGTCGAGGTACGCGATCCCTCCGCCATGAAGATACGCGAGGGTTTCGCACAGGGCGAGGCCGATCTCCGCCGCCCGGGAAAGAGGAAGGGGTGCTTCCCGCCGGAAGACTCCGCGCAGGTCCTCGCCGTCCAGGAACTCAAGGGCCAGGTAGTGCCGGTCCCGTCCGTCCGCCCCCCTGAACCGGACGATTCCCGGATGGTCGAGATCCTTAAGGAGAGCGGCCTCCCGGCGGAAGGCGTCGTAGAACTGGGGCCTCGCGCCGAAGGAGAGGTCGGGGACCTTGAGCGCCACGACTTCACCCGTGGCCGTGTCCGTAGCCTTGTAGACCGTCCCCATCGCGCCGCGGTGGACGAGACGGACGATTTCGTATCGGTCGATGCGTTTCTGTATGCTGGTCTGCACGCTGGCCTGCATGCCGGCCTGCACGCTGGGCCCGGGCTTCGTCACGTCGATCCTCCGGCAGGGCGTGTCAATCTACCACATCGGGCCGAACCGGGGTAGATCGACCGGTTCCCGCCTTGACCGGCGTGGAACAAGGGTGGTACGGTCGAATAGAAATGGAAACCACGCCGGAGATTACGCTCGTCACGGGCGGCACGGGATTCGTGGGCAAACGCCTTCTGCCGATCCTGGCCGATTCCGGAAGGGTTCGCTGTCTGGTCGAAGGAAAAACGAGCATCTCCCAGCTCCGCCACGGCCACGTCGAGTACGTCCATGGAAGCCTCCTCGACCGGGACGCGCTTGGGCGCGCGCTCCGCGGCTGCGGCCGGGTCGTCCATCTCGAAGGCATCCCGCAGGAGAGCCGGCGGGTCGTTTTCCGGCGGATCGACGCGGGGACGAGGCTTCTGGCGGAAGAGATGAAGAACGCCGGCGTCCGCCGCCTCGTCATGTTGTCGCTCGTCGGGGCGGCGCCGGACGCCCCCTTTCCGTTCCTCCGGGCCCAGGCGAGGGCCGAAAGCCACATCCTGGGATCGGGCGTTCCGGCGGCGATTCTGAGGACGACGATTCTCTACGGGCGCGGGGACAATTTCGTCGAGAGGATTCTCGACTGGTCCCGGTTTCTTCCGTTCATTCCGATCCCGGTCTCGGGAACGCGGCGATTGCAGCCTCTTCACGCGGCCGATCTGGCTTTCGCTCTTCTCCAGATGTTGGACGAGGACGAGACCGGGGTCTGGGAAGTGGGGGGCCCCGAGATCCTGACCGTGGACGAGGCGGTCGCCATGGTTGCGCGCGCGTCCGACCGGCACGGTTCCCTCGTGCACCTTCCCCGCCCCCTGATCCGCGCGTCGGCCGTCGTCCTGGAAGCCTTCTCGCGGCGGCCGCCGCTCACGCTGGCGCAGGTCGACGCCTTCCAGGCCAACCATCTCTGCCCCCGGGACTCGTTCGAAAAGCGTTTCGGACGCCCGGCGAGGACGTTCGAGGAAGGGCTACGGGACTTCCGCATTCGTTCGTGAGGCGGAGAGCGAATCCCCCTCGATCCCCCTTTTTCAAAGGGGGAGAATGGTGATTGGAAATTGTAAATTGGAAATTGTAAATTGGAAATTGAAACTCCGAAGGAGAGCCCTGGTCCTTTTGGCTTTTGTCCCCGCCGTTATTTCGTCCGCCGTTCCCGCTTCCGGTCTCGAGCGGCTGAAGAGGGTCTCGGACCGGTTCTATTTCTTCCAGGGCGACTTTGGAAATCCGAACAGCGGCGTGATCGTCACGCCGGGCGGACTGGTCGTGATCGATGCCCAGTGGTCCACCGCGGCCGCCGCCGATTTCCTCCGGGAGATCCGCGAGGTCTCCGACCGGCCCGTCCGGTTCCTCGTTTACACGCACGCCCACGCCGACCACGTCTCGGGCGCCCACGCGCTGGCGCGAGGGGCGACCGTCGTGGCGTCGGCGTCGACCGTCCGGGAGATGGAAAAGCGCGGCCGGGAGATGGTCGACGCGCTGAAGGAGCGGACCCGCAACCAAGCCGACGACCTTCCGCTCGTCCTTCCCGCCCTCACGTTCTCCGTGCGCGCCGCCCTTCGAATCGGCGGCGTCGACGTCGTCCTCATCGACGCCGGACGAGGCCATTCCTGGGGGGACACGGCCGTCTTCCTGCCGGACGAAGGGATTCTCTACGCGGCCGACCTCGTCACGACGAATCGGTTCCCCTGGATCCGCGACTCCTCGAGCCGAGAATGGCTCGCGGCGCTGTCCCGCCTCTCGGCGGAAACCGGCGGTCCGGTCGAGAGAGTGTTCCCCGGGCACGGCGAACCGGGCGGCTCGGCCTCGATCGAAAAGACGAAGCGGCTCCTGGAGTCGATCCGGCGGGAAGTGGGCGCGGCGCTCGATGCCGGGTTGTCCACGTTCGAAGCCCAGCGCGCGATTCGGCTCCCGGAGTTCTCGTCCCTCGATAATTACGAGTTCCGCCTGCCGCCGGCGGTGGGGCGGGTCTACGAAGAGATGGAAGCCGAGAAGGAGGGGATCGCGCCGGGGCATTCCGAGTGGGCCGAGTAGGCCGAGTAGGCCGAGTAGGCCAAGCCTTGAACCGCCTCGGGGGGTGTGGTAAGGTCGGGGCGTTGGCCGACCGCCGTTCCGGGTCCCGCAAAGGGTCTCTCCCAATGCCGTCTCTCATTCACCATGCCGAGATCCTGTCCCTTCTGGCCGAGGGGGCCTCTCTCCTGGGCCGGACTCCCGACCGGGAAAAGATCCGCCTCCTTCGCGACAGAGTCGCCGAGACGCGGCGGATGCACGGCCTGGAAGGATCGTCCGCCGGGGAGGAGACGCTCGTCTGGCTCACGGTCCTGGACGCCCTGGTCGAGCGGCTCCTGCACGATCAGGAGGCCATGGCGGCCCTCTCGACGGTCAAGGCGTTCTACGAAGACGTGCTGGCCTCGCTCATCGAGGGGGTCGTGGTGATCGACCCGTCCCGCCGGATCATGCTCGTCAACCGGGCGGCGGAGGAGATCGTCGGGATCACGTCGGAAGAGGCCGTCGGCCGGTCTCTCGACGAGGTCTTCCGGGACCTGACGGAGATCCACTCCCTGGCGGCGCAGACGTTCGAGACGGGCCGGTCCTTCTCCGACAACGACGCGGTCCTCAGGCGTCCGGGGGGAGAGACGCGGGCGATCGGCGTGATGACTTCGGTCGTCGCCGGGTCCGGCGGCGGCATCACGGGCGTCGTGGCCGTGCTGAGGGACCTCACGAGCGTTCGGGAGATGGAGGAACAGGTCCGGCGGGCCGAGCGGCTGTCCGCGCTCGGCGTCCTGGCGGCCGGGATCGCCCACGAGGTCCGGAATCCGCTCGCCGGCGTGAGAGGCGCGGCCCAGCTCTTGGGGAGCGAGATTCGCGACAACCAGGCCCTCGTTCCCTATACGGACGTGATCGTTCGGGAGGTCGACCGTCTCGATCGGATCGTCGCGGGCCTTCTCCCCTTTGCCAGCCCGCGGACCTTCTCCTACGGTCCCGTCAACATCCACTCGGTCCTTGACCGCGTTCTCCTCCTCGAACAGCCCCGCGCAGCGGCGGCGGGCGTCGGCTTCCAGCGCGAGTACGATCCGTCCCTTCCCCCCGTCCGCGGGAACGAGGAGCAGCTCGCCCAGGTCTTCCTGAACCTCGTCCGGAACGGCGTCGAGGCGATGCCGCAAGGCGGACGCCTGACGCTGACCACCCGCGTTCCCGATCCGTTCATGGCGATCCGGCGCGGCGGGGAGCGGACGCGGATGATCCAGGTCCGGGTCGCGGATGACGGCGTCGGGATTCCGCCGGACGCAACCGCGTCGCTTTTCACCCCCTTCTTTACGACGAAGGACCGCGGGACGGGACTGGGTCTCGCCCTCTCGCACCAGATCGTCACAGAGCACGGCGGGGCGATCCGGGTGGAGAGCGAGCCGGGGCGCGGGAGCGCGTTCTCCGTCATCCTCCCCATGGTCCAGGAAGAGACGCCGCCGGAGAAACCGGGCGGCGCCGGTGCCAGGCGCCGCGCCAGGACGAAGCAGGAGGATGCGGTGTGACGACCCTTGCGCCGCGCGTACTCGTCGTGGACGACGACGAGTCGGTCTGCTGGGTCCTGTCGAAGGCGCTGGACAAGGCCGGGTTCGCCGTCACGGTCGCCCACTCGGGGCCCGAGGCGCTCGAGCGTCTGGCCCTGGAGCCCCCGTCGATCGTTCTGATGGACATCCGGATGCCCGGGATGAGCGGGCTCGACGCCCTGGAGAAGATCCGCGCGGAGCGCCGCGACGTGCAGGTGATCATCATGACGGCCCAGTCGACGATGACCCACGCGATCGAGGCCATGAAGCGGGGCGCCTACGACTACCTGACGAAGCCGTTCGACACGGACCAGGTGACGGCCCTCGTCGCCCGCGCCGCGGGCGAGATCGGGCTTCCGCCTCCGGCGGAGGAGGCGGCGGCCGAGAAGAGCGAGGTGACGCCGATCGTCGGCCGGTCGGGCCAGATGCAGGAGGTGTTCAAGGCGGTCGGACGCGTGGCGGGCAAGGACGTCACCGTCCTCCTGCGGGGGGAGAGCGGGACGGGGAAGGAGCTGGTCGCCCAGGTCATCCACGCCAACAGCCGGCGCTTGAGCGGCCCTTTCGTCACCGTGAACGCCGCGGCCATTCCCCGCGACCTCTTGGAGAGCGAGCTGTTCGGCCACGAGAAGGGGGCGTTCACCGGCGCGTCGGCCCAGAAGCGGGGGAAGTTCGAGGTGGCGCACGGGGGGACGATCTTCCTGGACGAGATCGGGGACATGGATCTCTCCCTCCAGGCGAAGATCCTCCGGGTTCTCCAGGAGAAGACTTTCGAGCGCGTGGGCGGCACCGACACGATCAAGGTGGACGTCCGGGTGATCGCCGCGACGCACCAGAACATCGAGGAGCTCGTGGCGGCCAGGCGGTTCCGGGAGGACCTCTACTACCGCCTCAACGTGTTTCCGATCTTTCTTCCCCCCCTGCGCGAGCGGATGGAGGACCTCCCCCTCCTCGTCTCTCATTTCGTGGATGCGTTCCGCCACGAGCTGGGGACGGGACGGATGCACGTCTCGCCGCGGGCCATGGAGCTTCTCAAGGGGTACGACTGGCCGGGGAACGTCCGAGAGCTGGAGAACACGATCAAGCGGGCGATGATCCTCTCCACGACCGGGACGATCCTCCCGGACGCTCTTCCGGACCACCTCCGCGGTCGGGCCCGCCGCCAGCGCGTGGCGAAAGACGAGTCTCTGGAGCGGTTCCTCGAGGAGAAGCTCGGCACGTTCGTCCGGCAGATGCGTTACGTCGAGGGGAGCGATCTCTATCACATGGTGGTGTCGAAAGTGGAGCGGACGCTCATCGCCATGGCCCTTCGCGCGACCGGGGGAAACCAGATCAAGGCGGCGGAGACGCTGGGGATCAACCGGAACACGCTCCGCAAGAAGATCAAGGAACTCAAGATCCCCGTCGAGAAGGGGAAGGCCGAGGCGTAGGTTTGGCTTCGCCGCCTCGGACGGGCGAAGACCACAAGGAGGATTGGCCCATGAGCCCCGCTTCTCTCTTTCGCGCCGCTTCTCCCGTCGAAATCGCGGACGAAGTCCTCAAGGAGTTCGTGGAGGCCGCGCGGGGCGCGCTGGGAGACGATCTGCGCTCCATTGTCCTCTTCGGGAGCGCGGCCGAGGGAAAGCTCCGCGCGACCTCCGACGTGAACGTCGTTCTCGTCCTCTCCGCGTTCGATCCTGCCAAGGTCGATCCGCTCCGCGAGCCGCTCAGGGCCGCGCGCGCCGCCGTCCGGTTTTCGCCCATGATCCTGCTGGAAAGCGAGATCCCGGCGGCGGCCGAAGCGTTCGCCGAGAAGTTCTCCGACATTCTCCGCCGCCGGCGCGTTCTCCACGGGAGCGATCCGTTCGCGGGCGTTTCCATCCCCCGGGAGGCGGCGATCGGCCGGCTCAGGCAGGTCCTCCTCAACCTGGTCCTTCGGCTGAGGGAGCAGTACGCCCTCAGGAGCCTCCGGGAAGAGCAGGCCGCCCGCGTCGTCGCGGACGCGGCCGGACCGCTCCGTTCCGCCGCCGCAACCCTCCTCGATCTTGAAGGCACGCCGGCCTCCTCCCCGAAAGAAGCCCTGCAAAACGTCGTCTCGTCCTTCGGCGGGGCCGAATGGGATGAGGTCCTGGGCCGGGTCTCGGAAGCGCGCGAGTCGGGAGTTCTCCCGGCGGGCGCCTCCGGTCCCGCCCTCCTCAAGATGATCGAGATCGCGGAACAGCTCCGAAAGCGGGCGGAAAGCCTCTCCTGAGGGACAGGCCGTGAACCCGTTCGATCTTCCCGGTCCGGACTTCCTGGTTTTCTATTTCTTTCTTGCGGGAATCGTCATCGCCGGCGTTCTCGGCGCTCGCTGTCTTCGGGAGGGGGGAGACGCGCCACGGATCGATTCGTCCGATCCCTACATGATCGCGTATCTTCGCGGGGGGCACCGGGAGGCCGCGCGGGTGGCGGCGCTGTCGCTCGTCGACCGGGGACTTCTCAAGGTGAAGGGCGAGGAGATCGTGACGGCCGATCCGTCGGCCGAGACGTTCGTCCGGCGGCCGATCGAGAAAGCGGTCCTCGCGTGGTTCAAGGTCCCGAAGGAGGGTTCGTCGGTCGGCGACAGCCTCGAGGCCGAGGCCGTGTGCGCCAAGTACCGGGTGGAACTGGAGCGTCTGGGCCTGCTCCCGGACGAGGAGACGAAAAGAACGCGGTTCCGGCTGAACGCCGGCGCCGTCCTCATCCTCGCCGGGGTCGCTCTCACGAAGATCGCGATCGCGCTCGCCCGGGGGCGGACCAACGTGGAGTTCCTGGCGATGCTGATGATCGCGTCCGCCATCGCGGTCTGCGTCGTCGGCAACGCGTCCCGCACGGTCCGCGGAAACGCCGTGCTGGGCCAGCTCAAGACGCGGTTCAAGTGGCTCGAGGACAGGGCGGGGTCGATCTTTCCGGGAGGAGAGACGAACGAGCTGGCGATCCTGGCCGCCGTGTACGGACTCGGGGCCGTGCCCTCCATTCTCTTCCCGCACGCGAAGATGCTGAGGCCGAAGAAGCGGACATCCGGCGACGGAGGGTGCGGGTCTTCCTGTTCATCCTGCTCCTCCTGCGGCGGGGGCGGCTGCGGCGGCGGCTGCGGCGGTTGCGGGAGTTAAGCCGTGTTGCGCGATCGTTGGCTCTTCGGGCGGAAGGCGGGATCGTTCACCCTCCAATGGCACCTGACGAACGCCTGCGAGCTTCATTGCGCCCACTGCTACGACCGGTCGAAGCGGACGATCCTCGACCTCGACGAAGCATCGAGAGTCCTCGATGACTTCACGGGTTTCTGCGACCGGCACCGCGTGAGCGGCCAGGTCTGCCTGACGGGCGGGAATCCTTTCCTTTATCCGGGATTCATGGACCTCTACCGGGCCGTTGCTTCGGCCGGGCACGCCATCTCCATTCTCGGGAACCCGGCGAGCCGGGAGCAGATCGCCAAGATCGCCGAGGTCCGCCGGCCGTTCTACTATCAGGTCAGCCTGGAAGGCCTTCCGGAACACAACGACCGGATCCGGGGGGCGGGAAACTTCGAGCGCGTCCTCGGTTTTCTCGGCGTCCTGCGCGAATTCCGCATCCGGGTCCACGTGATGCTGACGCTCACGCGGGACAACCTGGATCAGGTGATTCCGCTGGGCGAGCGTCTCCGGGGGCTGGCCGACCGGTTCACGTTCAACCGCTTGTCCCAGGCGGGCGAGGGGGCGGAGATGGATGTCCCGACGCGCGAGGAGTACGTCTCGTTCCTGAAGGATTACATCGCTGCCTCCCGGTCGAACCCCGTCCTCGGTTTCAAGGACAACCTCTTCAACGTCTTCCGCCACCACTACGGACGGCCGCTCCTTCGGGGGTGCACGGGCTTCGGCTGCGGCGCGGCGTTCAACTTCGTCGCTCTTCTTCCGGACGGCGAAGTCCACGCATGCAGGAAGTTCCCGTCTCCGATCGGGAGCGTCCGCGAATCGAGCCTCTCTGAAATCTACGACTCGGGCGAAGCGAAGCGATACCGCCGGGGATGCTCGGAGTGCCGCGGGTGCCCCGTGCGGAACGTCTGCGGCGGCTGTCTCGCCGTCTCGCACGGCCGGGGGCTCGACGTCTTCCGGCGGCGCGACCCGCACTGCTTCATGGGGGATCGGGCGGAGGTCTTGGCGGGCTTGCAGGCGGGGCTCGCTTCGCTTGACACCCCCCCATTCCAGCCCTTATAGTCTTGCGCCATGTCCCGCCGACCCCTTGCTGCCGCCAACTGGAAGATGTACAAGACGCCGTCCGAGGCCGCGGCCTTCGTTCGGGAGCTGATCCCGCTTCTCAAGGGGCGGGACGGGGCCGATGTTGTCGTGGTTCCGGCTTTCCCCGCCCTCGAGGCCGCCGCGAGAGAAGTCTCGGGGACGCGAATCGGCCTCGGCGCGCAGGACCTTTTCTGGGAAGACGAAGGGGCGTTCACCGGGCAGGTGTCGGGCCGGATGCTGGCGGCCGTTGGGTGCCGCTACGTCATCATCGGCCACTCGGAGCGGCGGCAGTTTTTCGGGGAGACGGATGAAACCGTGGTCCGGAAGGTGGACGCGGCCTATCGTCACGGGCTGACGCCCATCGTCTGCGTCGGCGAGACGCTTGAACAGCGGGAAGCCGGCGAGACGGAGTGCACTCTTCTTCGGCAGTTGAACGGCGGGCTCGGGTCGCTTTCGGACGACCGAGCGCGGACGCTCGTCCTGGCGTATGAGCCGGTCTGGGCCATCGGGACGGGGAGGACGGCCACACCTGAGATCGCGGGCGAGGCGCACGCCCTCATCCGAAACTGGCTTTCCCGGCGGTTCGAGGGCGCCGCGGAGGACATCCGGATCCTCTACGGCGGAAGCGTCAAGCCGGACAACGCCCGCACGCTCTTCTCGACGCCCGATATCGACGGGGGATTGATCGGGGGCGCGAGTCTCAAGGCGGAAAGCTTCGCCGCCATCGTGACGGCCGCGAAGGCCTAACGGCGGACGGCGGTCTTCGGGGACTTTTTAGAAAGGGACAAACGAACATGATCACGGCACTCACGATCCTTCACATCTTTCTGTCTTTCTTCATGATCGCGGTCGTCCTTCTGCAGCAGGGGAAGGGGGCATCGATCGGCGCGGCGTTCGGCGGCTCCAGTCAGACGCTCTTCGGGGCGCGGGGCGCCACGACGTTCCTGGCCAAGATGACGGTTGTCTTCGCGGCCCTCTTCATGGTCACGTCCCTGTCTCTCGCCTACATGGCCTCGAAGCGAGGCATCTCCTCCGTCGTTCTGGACGAAGCGAGGGGAGGAGGTTCGGCCTCGGTCACGGCGCCCGTCGAGAAGAAGGAAGGGGCCGCGCCCGGTCCGGCGCCCGAGGCTCCTTCCTCTCCCGCGAAGCAATAGGTCCCTGAACCGCAAGAGAACTGAACCGCAAGGGAAGTTGACAAGCGGAAAAGACGGGCCGTATGATTGCCCCCATGACATAAGATATAGACGCTGGGGGTGTCCTTCGCGGCAAGGACTGAGAGTTCCGACAGGGCGGAACAACCCCTTGCACCTGATCCGGGTCATGCCGGCGTAGGGAAGCGGTCGATCGCAGCGAATAGGCGCCGCGCCATCTGGTGCGGCGTTTTGTTTTTGTGCGCCCGACAGGGCGCACCTACTTGGAGGCATTTTGAGAACGGACCGTCACGCATTCAATCTCGACGCGGCCGCGGCCTCCGCCCTCGCCCGGCGGCCCGGGCCGGATCGCGCCCGGATCGAGGAAGTCCTGGAAAGAACGCGCGCTCTGGGCGGGCTGACCGTTCCGGAGGCCGCCGATCTTCTCGCCGTGGAGGACCCGGAGGGGCGCGCGGCGGTCCTTCGGGCGGCCTCGGACGCGGCCCGGCAGACGTTCGGCCGGCACCGCCTCCTCTTCGTTCCCCTCTACCTGACCAATCGCTGCGCCAACGACTGCCTCTACTGCGGCTTCCGGCGCGGCGCGGGCGCCGACCGCAAGTGGCTCGACGGCGAGGAGGTGGAGTCCGAACTTGAGGCGCTGGCGCGGATCGGTCACACGCGGCTTCTGATCGTAGCCGGCGAGGACCGTCACGCCGCCGGCATCGAGGAGATCGGTCTTACGATTGAGGCCGCGAGACGGCGCGGCTTTGTCGAAGCGGCCGTCAACGTGGCCCCGCTTACTGTCGATGATTTCCGGCGGCTCCTCGATACGGGCGCATCCCGGTACCAGTCGTTTCAGGAGACGTACCATCCGGAGACGTACGTCCGGGTTCACGTCGGCGGACCGAAGGCCGACTACGCCTTCAGGCTGGGAACGATGGACCGGGCGGTGGAGGCCGGGTTTCGATCTCTTGGCATGGGGACCCTGCTGGGTCTGCACGACTACCGGTTCGATGTCCTTTCGCTTCTTTCCCACGCCCTGCACCTGAGGGAGCGATGGGGCGAGGGGATCGCCGTCTCGGTCTCCGTCCCCCGCCTGAGACCGGCGGAGGGGGCCGCGCTGACGCAGGCGCCCAGTCCCGTCTCCGATGACGACCTTCTCAAGATCGTCGCCGTCTACCGCCTCGCGCTTCCGTGGAGCGCGATCTCCATATCCACGCGGGAACTGCCGGCTATGCGGGAACGTCTCGCGCGCGCGGGGGCGTCGCACTTCTCGGCCGGCGTTTCGACGTCTCCCGGGGGGTACGCCCGGCCCCATCCGCCGATGGACGTGACGCAATTCGAGATCGCGGATCATCGCTCCCTGCGGGAAGTTGCCCGGGACATGGCGGGGGAAGGGTGGATCCCGAATCTCTGCCGCCGTTGCGACGAAGAAGAGGCCGGAAGGGCGGCCTACGAGTGCCAGTGCGCCCCGCATGAGCGGGGCGAGTGCCTCGTCCGCCTTCGGGAGCGGCAGTGGGCGATGGACGGAGCGGCCCGGTGACCGTGAAGGTGAACGGCGACGCTCGGGTCCTACGTGAGGGGATGACCATCTCCCGTCTTCTTGCCGAGATGGGCGTCGTTCAGGGGCGCGTCGCTGTCGAGTTGAACGAGAAGATTGTTCCCCGCGCCGAGCACGGACAGACGATCCTCTCTGAAGGCGACCGCGTCGAGGTCGTCTCGTTCATGGGAGGAGGGTTTTGAAGTCGTGAGGCGGCGAACCGGGGAACCGGAGAAACGGGGAGAGACCGTTCCGGGCGCACCTGCATTTCTCACCGGTTCCCCGGTTCTCCGTTTCCTTGTGTCCTACCGCTCGATCGCGAACGAGGATTCAGTCACATGCCATGAGAGGAGATCCGAATGGCGTCACCCGCCGAAGTTGCCGATCCCCTCATTATCCGGGGAATCACGTTCAAGTCCCGGCTCTGGGTCGGGACGGGAAAGTACAAGGACTTCGACGAGACGAAGCGCGCGATCGAGGCTTCGGGAAGCGACTGCGTGACGGTCGCCGTCCGCCGCGTGAACGTCACCGACAGGACGAAGGAGAACCTCCTCGACTTCATCGACCCCAAGGTCTACAAGATCCTCCCCAACACCGCCGGGTGCTACACGGCCGAGGAGGCGATCCGGACGGCCCGCCTGGCGCGCGAAGCCGGCGTCTCCGACATGGTGAAGCTCGAGGTGATCGGCGATCCCAAGACGCTCTTCCCCGACAACGAGGCGCTCCTCGATGCGACGAAGGTCCTCGTGAAGGAGGGGTTCATCGTCCTCCCGTATGTGAGCGACGACCCCATCATGGCCAGGAAGCTCGAAGACGCCGGCGCGGCGGCCGTCATGCCGCTCGCGGCGCCGATCGGCTCGGGCCTCGGGATCCGGAACCCGTACAACATCCGGATCATCCTCGAGCACGCGAAGGTCCCGGTCATCGTGGACGCCGGCGTCGGGACGGCGTCGGACGTCTCGATCGCGATGGAGCTGGGGTGCGACGGCGTCCTCCTCAACACGGCCATCGCCGGGGCCAAGGACCCGATCATGATGGCCTCCGCCATGCGCCACGCCGTCATCGCCGGACGGCTCGCTTTCAAAGCCGGGCGCATCCCCAGGAAGCTCTACGCCGCGGCGTCGAGCCCCTTGGAAGGGATGATTGAATAGCCTCCCTCGCCTCTGCCTCATCACCGACCGGCTTGCCGTCCGGAAGGGAACGCTGACCGAAGCCGTCAAGGCCGCCCTGGACGGCGGCGTCCGGATGGTCCAGCTTCGAGAGAAGGACCTCCCCATCCGCGATCTCCTGGCTCTGGCCGAGGAGATGAGGGATCTCACGCGCCGTTACGGTGCATTCCTCTTCATCAACGATCGTCTCGACGTTGCGATCTGCGCCGAAGCCGACGGCGTGCACCTGCCCCAGAACGGTCTTCCCGTGGGGGGGATCAGGTCCGTCGTTCCGAAAGGGATGCGCGTCGGCGTCTCGACACACTCTTTGGCGGAGGCAACGGAGGCCGAAGCGGACGGGGCCGACTTCGTTACGTTTGGCCCGGTCTACGAGACGCCTTCGAAGGCCGCTTACGGGAAACCCGCGGGCCTTCCGGTATTGAAAGAAACCTGCCGGTCGCTTAGAATCCCGGTCTACGCTCTTGGAGGGATCAAGGCGGGAAACGTCAGGGAGGTCCTGGAAGCTGGGACGCACGGCGTCGTTGTGATCTCGGCGATCCTTGGCCAGGATGACATCCAGGCCGCGGCGCACGCTCTTGCGGCGCTGGTTGAGTGGTGAACACGCGGGGCGGCGTGACTGGGAGAAGAGTGGAAGACTGGGAAGACTTGAAGGCACCAGTGGCCGAAGCGGTTGCCCACTACGGCGGGGGATCCATGCAAGTGCGAGGGGCCGGATTGCAAGCCGCCTGATAGCGACCGACCTGATGACTGGCGGGGGGTTCCGTCTGTTCGCATGGGTATTTAGCTTCGAGAGAGCGGAATCGTTCGCGGAGATTTCCCGCAAGGAGTTCTTCATGGTCTCGATGAGTTCGCCCGGTTCGTTCTGGTCCGCCGTTGCGGATGCTTATTGGAGCGCACCGTGCTACGTAAGGTTGTTTCTTGCTGGGATTGTCGCTTTTGTGGTGAGTGATAACGTGTTTCTTTGGACTGTTTCCGGATACCGAAAGGGCAGTTCTTTGTATGAGCTTGGAATCGTTTATCCTAGTGCTTTCTTTTCGCCGGCGGCCTTCCGCATCTTTGGTATTGCGATTGAAGGAATTGAAATTGTGTTCAGGCTCGTCAGATATCCGACTCCGGCCGATATCTGGGGGATGGCCTACGCTTATTGGGTACATGTTGCAATTGTTGTAGGCACTCTTGTCATTCCAGCCCACCATTTGCCATTGATCCGGTATAAGGCGCAGGAAAATGGGACGGTGGCTCTGGACACGGTAGAGAAGTCACGCCGGTATTGGGGAGGGGAGCAGTCCGCTCAGTTTTTTGAAACCATGAAGGACAAGTCGTTCCACAAGCGCTTTTATCGGAGTTATCTGCCGTGGGCATTTGCGATGGTTGTTGTAGCGGCGTTGCTCGCGTTTGTTGCCTATTTCATGGTTTCCCGGGGCGTCCCTGTCGGTGAGATATGGGACTCCCTATTGGCAGTAGGGGCTGTGCTGTTTGTACTAATGGTTGCTTTTAGGATATGGTTGATGAGGCGTGATTGACTGTCCCGCATCCTCGAAAGCTCTCGATGGTCAAGGAGAGTTCCAAGGCCTACGGCGCGCCGAAGAAAAAGACCGCGAGGACAAAGAAGCGATCGCGTGAGCGGGCGAAAGGATGAATCGGTGAGCAGAAGGACAACCAAGGCACCCAACCTTCCCTTCGTCCGCAAGGCCCTTTCGATCGCGGGGAGCGATCCGTCGGGCGGGGCGGGGATCCAGGCGGACCTCAAGGTCTTCACCCTTCTTGGCGTCTACGGGATGGGCGTTCCGACGTCCCTCACGGCTCAGAACACGTCGGGGGTTGAGGAGATATTCGGCGTTCCTTCCCGTTTTCTCGAAAAGCAGTTGGGTGTTCTCTTCGCCGACCTGACGCCCGACGCCGTCAAGACCGGGATGATCTGGGACGAGAAGCATCTTCCCGTGATCGTCGAGGCTCTCCGGGGGGCAGGGAAGCCCGCGCTGGTCGTCGACCCGGTCCTCAAGTCGGGGACGGGGATTCCTCTCTTCCCGGAGAAAGGGATCAAGACTCTCAAGCGCATCCTTTTTCCGCTGGCGACGATCGTCACGCCGAACGTCCCCGAAGCGGAGGCTCTGACGGGTGTCGTCGTGGACGGGATCGAGAGCATGAAGGAAGCGGCGGACGCTCTTCTCGAGACGGGGGCGCGGGCCGTTCTCATCAAGGGCGGGCATCTTCCCCCCGGACGGAAGGGACAGCCGGCCAAGATCATGGACGTCCTCTTCCACGAGGAAGGGTTCGAGGTCTTCGAAAGCGAACGGACCCCGGGCGGACCGTTTCACGGAACGGGGTGCGTCCTCTCCGCGGCCATCGCCGCCTGCCTCGCCCGGGGCGAATCGCTTTCCGCGGCCGTCGGGAGCGCAAGGCAGTTCCTGGATCGCGCGCTCGCCGCCGCCCGGCCCGTCGGGAAGGGCCGCGTACCGCTCAACCTGTTCCGCGAGCCTGAATCGTCCTGAAGGAGGAGAATCCCCTGCCTCCTCTTCGGCAAAACGGCCCTTTCCTCATCGGTGTCTCCACCGTGCTCTTCGGCTTCCACGCCGTCTCCGTCCGGTGGGCCAACACCTACGTTCCCCCGGTGGAGCTGGCCTTCTTCCGGTCGTTCGGTCACGCGCTCATTATCCTGGTCCTGGCCGCCGCCGGGACGGTCGCGCTCTCAATCAACAACCGGCGGCTCCTCGTCTGGCGGGGCCTCTTCGGCGGGGCGGCCGTCATCCTCTACTACATGGCGATCTGCCGGATCGGGGCCGGTCCCGCGACGCTCCTGACGTACACCTACCCGGTCTTCGCGACGCTCTTCTCCGCGCTCTTCGCTCGGGAGCCGCTCACGCTCCGGGCGGGGGCTCCGCTCGCCGTATCGCTCGCGGGTGCCGGTCTCATCCTGGGGCACGAAGGGTTTGGGGTCTCGTTGGGGGACGTGATGGGGATTTCGGCGGGGATCTTCTCCGGCGCGGCGATCTCGACGGTCCGGGAGCTTCGGAAGACCGACTCGGCCTGGCCGATCTTCTTCTACTTCGCGGCCGTGGGGAGCGTAATGACGGCGCCGGCCCTTCCGTTCACCTCGCCCGTCTGGCCGGGCGTCATGGGCTTCGTCGGGATCGCGGCGATCGTCGTGACCTCGTTCGGCGGCCAGATCCTGATGACGTACGCCTACCGCTTCACGACGGCGGCCGAGGGGAGTACGGTCTCCCTCCTCACATCCGTCCACGCCGCCATTCTCGGGGCGGCCTTCTTCAGCGAGCCGATCACGCTTCGGCTCGTCGCCGGCGGCGCGCTCGTCATCGCCGCCGGCGCATGGCTCACCTTCTCCACCATGGCCGCGGAGACCCCCGGAAGGCCGGTCTGAGCCCGTTGGCTTTGTGGAGTGGCGGGAGCACCATTGACGACCTATTGGAGGATGTATTACACTTCTGTCTTACAACCTCCAGGAGGATTCGGAAATGCCTGTCAGCGTTCGGCTCGACGCAAAGACGGAGCGGCTTATCGAGCGCATTGCGCGGAAGAGGGGCGAGACCAAATCCAGCGTAATCCGGCGGGCTGTTGACGATTTGGCCGGGCGGGAGGAAGGCTCCCTGCGGGGCAAGACGCCCTACGAAACAGCGGCCGATCTGGTGGGATGCGCGCACGGCGGCCCGCCGGATCTATCGAGGCGGACCGGGGAGAAGTTTAAGAAGGCAATTCTCGAGAGGCGGCGGGGACGCCGATGATCCTCGTGGACGCCGGCCCGCTCGTCGCCCTGGTTCATGCGGACGACGCGGAACACGAACGCTGCAAGGAGGCGTTCCGGGGGATGCGGGAACCGCTCGGGACCGCATGGCCGGCGGTGACGGAGGCGATCTATCTCCTTGGCTTTTCCCTGACCGCTCAGGAAGCCCTATGGGATATGATCGAGCGCGGAGTGGTTGTCCTCCTCCCGCTGGACGCGGAGGATGTTCCGAGAATGCGGGATCTCATGAGAAAGTATCGAAGCCTGCCGATGGATCTGGCGGACGCGGCGCTCGTCCGGTTGGCCGAGCGGGAAAGGCTGAGCCGAATCTTCACGATCGATCGACGGGACTTCCAGATCTACCGGATCGGCCGCGCCGGCCGGTTCTCGATCATCCCGTGAGATTCCCGGGCCAGCCGTTTCCGGAGGCACAAAGAACGGCCCGGCCCCGCGGAGCGGGACCGGGCCGATGGTTCCTCGCAATTCCTATCCGGAAAAGACCGTCAGACCTTGCGAACGTTGGATGCCTGGGGCCCCTTCGGACCCTGGGTCACTTCAAACTCCACCGTTTCTCCCTCGGCGAGGGTCTTGAATCCCTCGTTCTGGATCGCGGAGAAGTGTACGAAGACGTCCTTGCCGCCTTCCTGGGCGATAAAGCCGAACCCTTTCGCATCGTTGAACCACTTCACGGTTCCCTGTGCCATTTGTCAATCACCTCCTTTTCGCCGGAACCCCCCGACGTGCGGGGATCTCGGCCCGCCTCCCCCTTGTTGCCATGGGGGACCTCCGAGCCGTTGAGGATTGTCGGGCCGAAACGCTCCGGCGAACAGAGGCACAAAAAAACCGCAAAGCGGCTTGGCTATGCGGTTGAAATGCTCTGCATTCAACTGGAACAAAAACCGGACCACAATCTGCCGATCACTATGCCACACTCTCTCTGCCCGCGTCAAGGCCAAAATCGTAAAGTTTTGGTGGAGCTGAGGGGGATCGAACCCCTGACCTCGTGAATGCCATTCACGCGCGCTCCCAACTGCGCTACAGCCCCAAGATGTCGATTGCGCAAGCGGAAAGGATCATAGCCGACGCCCGAGGCTCTGTCAAGGCGATGCCGGGCTTGTTTGCCGCGGAACGACGCCTTCCGCGCGCAGGACTTCCAGGGCCTCTTCGGCGATCTCGCGCACGTCCTTGTCCGGGTCCCGGCGGCAGGCGGTGAGATAGGGAACGGCTTCGGCGCTGTGCGTGAACGTCAGGAGGTAACAGGCGTCGCCCCGGACCCGCGTGTCGCCTTCGGTCGTGAGACGGCCCAGGTCCTGGACGATGGAGCGGACCGCCTCCGTCCCGCGCAGTTCCTCAAGCACGGCGCCGATCCCGAGCCGAACGTGCAGGGTCGTCTTGACGCGTCCGAGGAGCCGGGTCAGCGAGCGCGTCCGGTCCGGCTCGCGGCGGACGATTTCCGCGACCTTCTCCCGCCGGCCGGAGGCGAGGAGATACTCGAAGTACGCCGCCATCCCCTCTTCGTCGTCTTTCCGCCCCAGCCATTCGCGGAGTTCGTCGAGGGAGAGCATTCCCTCCAGCTCGAATGGGCCGATCCGGACCCAGGGGACCGTATCGACGCCCAGCATCTCGGTGCGCTCGGGAAACATCTTCGCGTTGACGA
Source organism: Nitrospirota bacterium (assembly GCA_016195465.1). Taxonomy (GTDB): domain Bacteria; phylum Nitrospirota; class RBG-16-64-22; order RBG-16-64-22; family RBG-16-64-22; genus RBG-16-64-22. The sequence continues at coordinate 162 of JACPZO010000056.1, read as the reverse complement.
CCTCGAGCCTCCCGATCATGCCTTCGTGGACGAGCTGGGTGAGTCCCTGGAGGACGTTCGAGCAGTGTTGGCAAGGGCATCCGGATGCCATGAGGAACAAGACATCGGGCGGTTTCCCGGGGACGGGCTGAGTCATTGGGGCGGCATTCCCGGCGTTGCAGG
>JACPZO010000055.1 GCA_016195465.1 Nitrospirota bacterium | reverse complement strand
CGCCTTTCGGGGCAACGATGGGAACCTTGTTACCTACACGACCGCGGGGACAAACCTGACCCGGAACGGGACCGCGCTGGCTTCCGATGTCACGGCGCTGACCTTCGCCTATCTCAGGCGGAGCGGGGCGGCCGCCGGCTCAGCGGCCGAGATATGGAACGTCGACATCACGCTGACCGTCTCGCGGAGCGGGGAGACGCAGGCTTTCCGGATCCGCGCGCATCCGAGGGGTTTTCAGTCCGCGAGTTGCGGATGAAGGGAAGGAGAACCCGGCATGGACTGGATCGGACTTCTGCAAAAGCTCGGCATCCTGCGCTACGGAACGAAGAGCGGCACGTACACCAGCGGAAAGGAGATGCCCGCCGAGTTCCTGATGGATGGCGTTTACAATTCCGAGAAGGACCTGGTCCATAAGGAGGACCTGCGGGCGTCTCCGGCGCCCGGAAGCGGGACGGCGGAGACCGAGCGTCCGGCGCAAGAGCCGCCGGGGCGGAAAGCCGGTGGGGGAAAGCCGTCGTGACTAACTGGTTCGAGGTCCAGAAATAGGAGGGGCGAGTCGCGGATTTGCGTGAGCCCAGGGAATGTCTTATGAAGTCCGCCGAAGGAAGGGAAGTCGGCCAGATCATCGGAGACGAGACGATCGCGCGGGAACTGGAGGCTTTTTGCGGCCTCCTGGAGCGGGAGTGGGGCGAGGAGCTGGTGAGCATCGTCCTGTTCGGCTCGTGGGCGCGGGGGAAGGCTCGTCCGGAAAGCGACATCGACCTTCTCATCGTCAAGAAGAGCGTTCCGCCGCGGAGATTCGATCGGACGAAAGTCTGGATCCGGCTCGCGGAGAGAATCTCCGAAGACTTTCGGTGCCGGCTCTCGGCGATTCTTCTCGATCCGGAGATGGCGAAGATCACGAAGCCGTACTACCTTGACATGATCGAGGCGGTCGCGATCCTGTACGACCGGGACGGCTTCTTCCAGGGAGTCCTGGACCGGCTTCGGGAACGCATGCGGGAACTGGGGACGCGGCGGGTCTGGGACGAGGACGGAAACCCGTACTGGATCCTCAAGCCCGGCTCCAAGCCGGGCGAGGAGATCGTCCTGTGAACACGCGGAACATCGCCCTCGACTATCTTCGGAAGGCCCGCGCGCGGGCGCTGGCGCTGGACGTCCTTTATGGGGAGGGGTCGTTCGACGACGTCGTTCGGGAGGCTCAAGAGATAGTCGAACTGGTCCTCAAGGGAGCACTGCGCTGGGTCGGAGTCGATCCGCCCAAGGCGCATGAAGTGAGCAAAACTCTCAAAGCCCAGATTGACCTTTTCCCCGCGTTCTGGAAGAAGGAAATAGAGACAATCCTGGGCGCTTCCGTGACGCTTTTCGAGGAGCGGGGGCACGCCTTCTACGGCGACGAGGGGGCGCTCATCCCTCCGTCCGGGCTGTTCGACCGGGCCGACGCCGACGGAGCGAGGGGCGCGGCGAGAGACATCCTCGCGCTGTACGTGCGGTTGATCGAAGGGCGGGAAGAATGAAGAAGGTGTTGAGGTCCCAGCGCGGGGGGTCGATCATTGCGGCGGTGTTCCTGATCATCGTGATCGGGTTTCTGGGGGCGATCGTGGAGCGTCATGGGTAGGGAGATAGAGTTTCTTTTCCCGCTATCGCCGGATGGAGCAGATAGGTTGCGGGTCATTGCGCTGATGGAGGCGGGAGCCATTCGAGGGTTTGTCGTGCAATATGAGGCGTACATCAAAGATGCCTGGCGGCCTGTCGTTCGGTTCGATACGATGCATGGGTTTGCGCACAAAGATGTTCTTCACCCTGACGGAGCGCAGGACAAGCAACCCATGCGGTTCGGAGATTATAATCTTGCGTTCACGTTTGCCATCCAAGACCTGAAAGCTTCTTGGCGCTGGTATCGGTTGGGGTACGAGGCGGAGGTGCGGTGATGGAGCAGGTCGAGATCGCAAGGAGGAACTTGGACCTCCTGAACGAGTTCATGCAGTACGCCTTCGAGCACCCGGGAGTTCTCGATCAGATTCCGTCGGGGGCGGAGATGGTCATTCTTCCGGAGAACGATCCGGAGCTGGCGGTCGAGAACACTCGAACCGTTCGCGCGCTCGAGGAGAAAGGGCATCCGGTCGTGGTGGTGAAGCTGCGCCGGCGTGAACCCATCCCGGAACCGAAGATCGAGGTGAAAGTCGGATAGTATTGGATGGAGATATGAGGGGCAAAGTGATTTGTCAGCGGAAGAAGTGTGCTCCTGCGGCATCCGTCGTAGGCGATAGACACTCCCGCTCATCCCTCCCCCCGGGTCCGCAATCCTCGGACCCTCGGAGGGGGAGAGCAAGGGAGGGGGGGAGCGACGGCGTGTTGTCCTCCCAGCGCGGGGGGTCGATCATTGCGGCGGTGTTCCTGATCATCGTGATCGGGTTTCTGGGGGCGATCGTCGTCTCGCTCGTCTCCACCCAGAGCTTCCAGTCCGTGGGGGAACTCAAGTCGACCGAGGCGCTCTACATTGCGGATGGGGGGATCGAGTATGCTCTGAAGACAGGAACGAACTACAACTACTCGTATCCGGTCTGGTCTTCGAGGGCCGGCGCGACGGTGGCGAATCCGTGTCCCTCGGCCAGCGCGATCGCGCTGGGGAACGGGAACTTCTGCGTCGATCCTCCGACCGTGCTGACGGCCACCATCGTCGCCGGAGCCGTTACGATCCCGGTCGTCTCCACGACGGGATTTCCGGCTTCGGGAATATTGACGATCGACAGCGAGCAAATTGCCTACACGGGAACCACCCCGACGAGCTTCACGGGTCTGGTGACGACGGCGGGCCACAACCAAGATGCGGCGGTCTATCCCGCCACGACGCTTACTGTCGATCCCGGAGCCGCAGGCACCACGATCAGTGTGGCTTCGACGCCGGGGTTCCTGATCCCCGGCATCATCAAGATCGATAGTGAGTATATCCACTGTACGGGGACGACCGCGGCGACGTTCACAGGTTGTCTGGGCGTGTCACTGGAACAGGGAGGGGCAGAGGGATGGTCACGGAAGAAGACAAGGAGATCGTCCGGTATTTCAAGTCGAGACTGCTCCGTGCGGGCGTGCCGCTGGTGGAAGTGCGGGTTTTCGGCAGCCGCGCCCGCGGGGACTTTGTACCCGAGAGCGATCTGGACCTTTGCTTGATCCTCGGGGATCTGACCCCGGAGTTTGAACGCACAATCAGCCGTGTGGCCTGGGAGGTTGGTTTTGAACGAGGGTGCGTGATTACCACCGTGGAATACACAGCGGAGCAGGTGGAACGTTCCCCGTTGCGGGTTTCGCCTTTCATACGGGCTATCCAGCGTGAGGGCGTGGCCGTATGAAGCCCGAAGAACGCGATGAGTTGATTCGCTACCGCCTTGAACAAGCGGATCATACCTTACACCAGGCTGAACTCCTGGCGGAAGCCGCCGAGTGGGATGGCGTGGTGAACCGGGCCTATTACGCCATGTTCTACGCTGCCCTGGCCTTGTTGCTGACCAAGGGGATGGGATCTTCGAAGCACGCGGGGGTGCTGGCCTTGGTGGATCGTGAGTTTGTTCGCCCGGGGCATC
>JACPZO010000054.1 GCA_016195465.1 Nitrospirota bacterium | reverse complement strand
GATGGATGCCTGGGTGGAGTTGGACACATCCGGGCTCAACCCCGCGGACGTCAAGCCGGCTGAGAAGAAGAAGGTCACGCTCCCGCTTTTTTCTTCATCGCCGCTCTTTGACTCGGTCGCGTGCGCCTACGGTGACCAGAAGGTGAATGCCATGTACCTGATCAAGTGCAAGAACGCGAATAGGTATACGGACGATCCAAATTGGTACCACTGCGAGAAGCAATGAGGCGGGGAGCCGTGGACTTGCGGGTCCGGCTGCCGGAACACAACGCATTGAGATCGAAGGAGGAAAAAGGAATGGATGCCATGAGACGTTCCACGAGAACAGCCGCGGGATTCCTGATCGTCATGACGCTTGCCGTGGCCGGCCTGCTGGGGCCGGCCGGCAAGGCCGTAGCCGGGCCTAAGCCGGACGAGCCGGCGACGGGGCAGATCCCGACACCAACCTTCACCGCGCCGGCGAAGTACCAGAAGTTCACGCTCACACCGTCGCTCACGGTGAACCTGAAGGCCGATATTCCGAACGTTCAGACCGGGTATTCGGTCCCGGGACCGTGGGACTTCGTCGTCTATGCCAAGGCGAGCCCGTTCACCGAGAAGTGGCATCTCAAGGTCGGCAAGCTCGATCCCAACGGCGACCAGATGGTGGGAGTGACCTCGGCTGTAGGGGTCCAGGAATTCGAGGGAGAGATTGCGGACTACTCGTTCTCGATCTCCCTCAACGCCGACTGGTTCAAGAAGCGCGGTCCCGGCAAGTACGGCGCGATCGCCTACCTGAGCCAGACGACATCCAAAGGCACATCCACTGGGCTGGCGGACGGCGTGGGTTTTACAATCGCGGAGCCGCCGGTCAAAATGTCGGACCAGAAACCCGGAAACGTCGTGGCGAAGCCCTCGCCGGGCGCCATCGCCGCGTTGGCCGACGCGGCGAAGCCGAACATCGCGGTCGGTCCCGCCAAGGTGGAAATCACGAAAAACTGCAAGGGACCCGCGCCGGCGCTGATCGCGGCCGTGACGCTCAAAAACACCGGCGGCAGCGCGCTCGCCGCCGGGCAGGCGCAGATCCGCCTCCGTAGTATCGGCTATCCCTATAAGCTGGAGGGGGCGGCCGACGTGCCGGGGATCGGCGTCGGAGAGACGACAACCTTGAGCGTCCCCGCGACGTCACTGCAACCGTTCTCATCGCTCGTCGGGTCGCACCAGATGGAACTGCCCCTGAAGCCCATGTTTAAGGTTGAGGGCGGAGGTCCCACCCTTGGCGGCGGCTGGGATTTCGGCGGTTTTAAAGAGGGCCCATTGTACACGTTCACGGTCGTCTTCCCGGCCGGACACTGCGGCGGCAAGGCGTTGGTCCCGCCGAAACCGAGTTCGTCCACTCCGAACGCAATAACGAACCCGGCGGAGCTCAATCCGCAACCGGAGGTGCCGTCGAAACCGAAGAAAAAATCCAAGCCGGAGCGCGAGGAGAAGAAGCTGCCCGCCGTGCAATAAGCTGGAACGGCGCATGCACGGCCGGGACCCGATGGAGGAAAGGAGGATTTCATGACATTAAGACCGCTCATCACACTGTTGCTCGTCGCGCTCGTCGCCCTGCCCCTCTCCGCTGAGGCGGCGGGGCAGACCGCCAAGGCAGGGGTGGCTCAGGCCGGCGCCGAGGCGCAGAAGTGGCAGAAGGACGCCGTGCTGGTGAACGTCTCGACCCTCCAGGCCAATCCCGACGGCACGGCGGCGAAATGGGGGTACATGTACTACTCGGCCAAGGCGAAAAAGGGCTACACGGTGGACGTGAAGGACGGCAAGGTCGTCGAGACGCTCGAGGTCAACCCGTACATCAAGGACGCGGTCGGCGAGTTCGCGGACAGCGACAAGGTCATGGCCGAGGCGAAGAAGAACGGTCTCAAGGTCAAGGGCAAGGCGGCGATGTCGCTCATGATGATGGGCCAGGCCACGAAGAGCCCCGGCACCGCCTGGAGCGTGGTCGGCGGCTACGAGAAGGGAGACGTCAGTATCTTGCTCGACGGCAAGACCGGCAAGTTCGCGTCCAAGTCGGCGATACCGTGAGGCAGTGGGCGCCCGGCCATCCAGTCGCGTCGTACGCCTCGGCGAACCCGGCCTTCTTGTCCTCTCCCCCCCGCCCTGGGGGGTTGGGTGGCCTGCCTGGGCGTTTTTCTTCTCCTCTCCCCGTAGGGCAAGGCTTCAGCCTTGCAAAAGCAACCCTGAAGGGTTGCCCTACAGACCCGTCGGTGATAGGTGCGGCGCCGGAGAAATGAGTTATGCAACGTAAGAAACAACGTCCCGTGGTCCCTTCTCTTCCCGGTCCTCTCGATGTGAACCTCGGCAATAACGCTCAGTATGCGTACCCTGTCGTGAAGCCCAGGCCGCTGTCCAAAGCGGGCTCGGCCCCGCCGGTCGTCAAGGCCGGCCAGCCGCAGCTTCCAATGCTTCCCGACATCACCAGCGGGACGGGCGTCACGATCGGGGGCAAGAGCGCGCCCTGGGGAAGCAGTGTAACCGTGGACGTGAAGGACGCCCACTCGGTCAACATGAACAACAGCGGCCTGTGCGAGTTTGCCATCAAGCACACGGCGCGAAACATCGGCCTGGCGTCCACGGGCGGCTTCGACAGCGAGTGGAAGAACAGCAATGTTCCCGGAAGCTGGGGGAGGTCGTGGGGTTCCATCGCGTCTGGCGGGTCCAAGGAGGAAACGGACCTGGTTGCGCTCAAGCCGGGGCAGAACTTCCTTCACCTGACGTTGGACAACCTGAAGAAGGTCCAGGAAGTGAGCGAGAACGACAACCAGTTCCAGGTGGGCGTGAACGTCACCGGGAGCTGTGGGCCGAAGCCCGGTTCCGGACAGCCCGGCGCGGGGGCGAGCCCAAGGCTCCCGGCCGTGCAACAACCCCAAGGACGGTAGTCTGCGGCAAGGATGTGAACCGCGCAGTGCGTCGCAATCCCCGCCCCTTGGGGCGGGGTCAAGGCGCACGAATGCAAATATCGAAAAGTACCATGGAGGTCGGAGAATCCCTGCCTTTCAAGGAGGGGTTCTTCAACCGTCCGAGCCGTCCAACCGCGACGGAGATCATGCCCGAGGCGTGACGCCGGTCACGATGGGCGCGTCAGGCGGTGCATCGGGCCGTTTGGGCTTGAACCTTTTGGCAAGAGGTCGTGACTCACGGGTGACAGAGCCGGTTGGACGGCGATCCTCCACCCGAAAAAAGGACAACGGGAAGCACAATGCACTGAAAGCGTCAACGTCCCCGATGTCTTTACGATGTCTTTAACAAGATTGTTCAGGCGGCGCAGGCTTACGCAAAGTATGTTGAGTCTATGCTCAACACCTACGGAAAATGAAGCGCGCGCTTGCAACTTCAAGATTGCGACCGGCGTCGGCTCCCCGCGGCGGCGGTAGGCGGGAAAG
>JACPZO010000052.1 GCA_016195465.1 Nitrospirota bacterium | reverse complement strand
GGAGTGGGTTCGTTCCCAGCCTGCATGTCGAACCTCGAGAACCGGGGACTGGCCGAACCCGTCCTTCGGGCCATCGAGGCGGGCAAACCGTTCCTGGGCCTGTGCGTCGGGATGCAGATTCTCTTTGCCGAAGGGGAGGAGTTTGGCCGCCATCCGGGGCTCGGCGTTTTCTCCGGGCGCGTCGTGCGGTTCCCGGAGTCGGTCGGGAAGCGAGGGCTCAAGGTCCCGCACATGGGGTGGAACACCCTGGCATTTCGGCGGAGGCCGCCCGCGATGCAGAACGTGGGGGACGGCTCGTACGTCTATTTCGTCCACTCCTACATCGTTCTCCCGGACGATCCCGGCGTGATCGCCTCGACGACGGAGCACGGGGTGGAGTTCGTCTCGGCCGTCTGGAAGGATAACGTCGTGGCGACCCAGTTCCACCCGGAGAAGAGCCAGGGCGTCGGCCTGTCGATCATCGAAGAGTTCGGAAAGCTCGGATGATCCTCTACCCGGCGGTGGACATCAAGAACGGGCGGTGCGTCCGGCTCGCGCAGGGGCGGATGGACATGGAAACGGTCTACGACGAGGACCCGGCCGCGGCGGCGAGGCGGTGGATCTCCCTTGGGGCCAGAGCACTGCACCTCGTCGACCTGGACGGGGCGGTCACGGGGACGCCCCAGAACCTCCCGGCGATCAAGGAGATCCTCCTGGAAGCCGATATCCCCGTGCAGGTGGGCGGCGGCGTCCGGAACCTTCCGGTGATGAAGAGGCTCTTCGAGCTGGGAGCGGCGAGGGTCGTCGTGGGGACCGGCGCCGTCCGGGACCGCGAGTTCCTGCGCTCCGCCTGCGGGGAGTACCCGGGCAGGGTGGTCGTGAGCGTCGACGCGAAGGACGGCTTCGTTGCCCTGTCGGGATGGGTGGAAATGTCGCGGACTCCCGTGCGGGAACTTCTCGACGAGATCGTCGGCCTGCCCCTGGCGGGGATCCTCTACACCGACATCCGCCGCGACGGAATGCTCGGCGGGCCGAACGTGGAAGCGGTCAAGGCGGTCGCGTCGGCAAGCCGCCATCCCGTGATCGCGGCGGGGGGCGTAGGATCGCTCGATGACATCCGGCGGCTCAAGGCGGTCGATCCTCCCCTCGCGGGCGTGATCGTCGGAAAGGCGCTCTACACGGGAGCCGTGGACCTGAACGAAGCGCTCTCCATTCTCGACGGAGGGCCGCGGTAGCCGATGCTCGCCAAGCGGATCATTCCGTGCCTCGACGTCATGGGCGGCCGCGTCGTCAAGGGAGTCACGTTCGTCAACCTTCGCGACGCCGGGGACCCGGTGGAGATCGCGCGGGCCTACGATGAGCAGGGAGCCGACGAACTCTGCTTTCTCGACATCACCGCCTCGCACGAGGAAAGGCCGATCATCCTGGACGTCGTGGCCCGGACGGCCGACCAGGTCTTCATGCCCCTGACGGTGGGAGGAGGCGTCCGAACGCTGGAAGATATCCGCGCTCTCCTCAAAGCGGGGGCCGACAAGGTGGCCGTCAACACGGCCGCCGTTGCCGACCCCGTGTTCGTCCGGAGAGCGTCGGAGCGGTTCGGAAGCCAGTGCATCGTCGTGGCGATCGACGCGAAGAGAGTCCACGGTCCAACGTCCAAGGTCCAGGACCGGCCCGTTGCCGCGGAACCGCGATGGGAGGTCTTCACTCATGGAGGACGGAGGTCGACCGGAATCGACGCGGTAGAATGGGCGGATCGGATGGAAGGCTTCGGGGCCGGGGAGATCCTCCTCACCAGCATGGACAGGGATGGAACGAGGGAGGGGTACGACCTCGATCTGACCAAGGCGGTCGGCCGCGGCGTCGGGATTCCCGTGATCGCCTCCGGGGGAGTGGGGACGCTCGATCATCTCTACGAAGGGATCGTCCTCGGGGGCGCGGACGCCGTTCTGGCGGCCTCGATTTTTCACTACGGGGAGGCGACCGTGGGCGATGCGAAACGATATCTGGCAAGCCGTGGCATCCCAATCCGGCTTGCGTAGGCAAGAGACACCGGTTATTGGTCAATCGTCAACGGTCAATCGTGAATGGCCAATAACCAATAACGAATAACCATTGCCCAATGACTGTTTTTTCAGGGGGAACATTGACCGGACTTGTGCAGGATCTCCAGTTTGACGACAAGGGCCTGATTCCCGTCGCCGTCCAGGCATGTAGGTTGGGTTAGCGGCTTTATCGCGTAACCCAACAAACCGAATATTCGCCAAGAGGGTTTTGTTGGGTTACGGCGCAAAAAACCGCGCCTAACCCAACCTACACATCCGCGGAGAAGGTTCCGTAATTACTGGGTTCGGATACTAGCGAAGCGCGTCCAGCGCTTCCTTGATCCCGAAAGGACCGTTCATGGAAGATCCGATCGAAAGCCTGGTTTTCGACGAAAATGGGCTCATCCCCGTCATCGTTCAGGATGCCGAGAGCGGGGAAGTCCTGATGCTGGCTTTCGCCAACGAAGAGGCCGTCGAGAAGACGGTTGAGACCGGATTCGCCCACTTTTTCAGTCGGTCGCGGCGGACCCTCTGGAAGAAGGGGGAAACCTCGGGCAACACGCTGGGCGTCGTCTCCATCCGCTTCGATTGCGACTCGGACGGCCTCCTGTACCGCGTCCGGCCGTCGGGTCCTGCTTGCCACACCGGGGAGGTCTCCTGTTTCTACAGGACCCTCCGCGGAGAAGAAGAGATCCGCGGGGCGGAAATAATTTCGCGCGTGTTCGCGGCGATTGAGGACCGTCGGAAGCACCGTCCGCCGGGCTCCTACGTGGCGTCCCTGTTCGAGAAGGGGAAGGACGCGATTCTTGGGAAGGTCGCCGAGGAGTCCGGCGAACTGATCCTGGCCGCCAAGGGGGAAGACAGGCAGGCCATCGTCCACGAGGCGGCCGACTTGATCTTTCACGCTCTGGTTGCGATGGCCGAGAGCGGGATCAGGCCGGGCGATGTCTACGCCGAGCTGGCCCGGAGGTTCGGGCGGAGCGGTCTCGAGGAAAAAGCGTCCCGGAGGGGAAAAAGATGAACGACTGCCTTTTTTGCAAGATCATCGAGCGAAAGCTCCCAAGCAAGATCGTCTTTGAGGACGATAAGCTCGTCGCGTTCGAAGACGTCAACCCCCAGGCGCCCGTGCACATCCTCCTCGTGCCGAGACGCCACATCGAGTCGGTCAACGGCGTCGAAGAAACCGACAGGGAACTGATGGGGCATCTGTTCTGGATTTCCCGTAAGCTGGCGCAAGAAAGGGGAGTGGCGGCATCGGGATACAGGCTCGTGGTGAACTCGGGCGCGTCCGCCGGCCAGTCCGTTTTTCATATCCATGTCCATCTGGTTGGAGGCAGGGCGTTCGGGTGGCCGCCCGGCTGATCGAGGCGGCGGGCTGGAGCGATAATGGACCTTGTAATAGGCCGTGTAATAGGCCGTTGACACCGTGCGTCCGAGTTGATATTATTATAATTTTAGAAAAGGCTTATTTTTCATGGGGTTTTGAGCGCGTTTGAGGGCCGACGAGGCCAGGGACAAGCCTACCATACGAGTCGAGAGGGGGGAAGAAGCGAAATGCCGACTGTAAGGGTTAAAGAGAACGAATCGTTCGAAAGCGCCCTTAAGCGGTTCAAGAAGCAGTGCGAGAAGGACGGGATCCTCTCGGAGATGAAGAAGCGCGAACACTACGAGAAGCCGAGCGTCCGGAGAAAGCGCAAGGCCCTTGCCGCTCGGAAGAAGGCCCTTCGAAAAGCCGCGCGCCAGGTCCAGTAGGAATCCGAACTTGGCGGCGCTGTCCGAACGGCTTGGCGAAGATCTCAAGAACGCGCTCAAGGCGGGCGATTCGCTGCGCGTTTCGGTCATCCGGTTCATCCGGGCCGCCGCCCAGAACCGTCAAATCGAGCTGAGGCGCTCCCTCGACGACGCGGAGTGGATGAAGGTCCTTTCCGCGCAGTCGAAGCAGCGGCAGGAGTCGATCAGGGAGTTCGAAGCCGGCGGCCGGGCCGACTTGGCGGAGAAGGAGCGGAGAGAACTTGACATCGTCCGGGAATACCTTCCCCCGGCCTTGTCGGACGAAGATCTCTCGCGGATCGTCCGGCAGGCCATTGCCGAAACGGGGGCCCGGAGCCCCAAGGAAATGGGCGCCGTGATGAAGGTCGTCATGCCGCGCGTCGTAGGACAGGCCGATGGCAAGGCCGTCCAGAAAGTCGTGCAATCGCTCCTGGAGGGTGGGTCGTCGTAGGGGAACGGGATGCCGTGCCCCTGCAAACCGCGACCGAATGAGGCGCTCCGACGGGGATGCGAGGGATGGCGGGGAGCGGCGATGAGAGCGGGGAGATCGGGCGCTTTTCCGGGTGATCTGGTTCAGCGGATCAAGGACGCAAGCGGGATCGTCGACATTGTCGGCCAGTTTGTCACCTTGAAGCAGGCGGGCCAGAATCTCAAAGGTCTTTGTCCTTTCCACGCCGAGAAGACTCCTTCCTTCACGGTCAATCCCGGTAAGCAGGTTTTTCACTGCTTTGGCTGCGGGGCCGGGGGGGACGTGATCGAGTTCCTTGAGCGTCACGAGAAGCTCTCGTTCCCGGATGCGGTGAGGCATCTGGCGGAGCGCGCGGGAATCCGCCTGCCGACGTCGGAAGCCCGCGAGGATTCCGAGACCCAGAAGCTCATCGCGCTCCACGAGGCCGCGCGGTCGTTCTTTTCGGCTTCGCTCTCGTCGCCGCTGGGCCTGGGTGCCCGTGAGTATCTGGCCGGCCGGGGCGTTCCGGTGGAGATGCAGGTGTCCTTCGGAGTGGGGTTCGCCCCGCCCGCATGGGACGCTCTCATCGGCCACTTGAGAGGGAAGGGGTTTTCGGCCGATTGGCTCGTGAAGGGGGGCCTGGCGGTCCCGCGGAACAGCGGCCAGGGGGTGTACGACCGGTTCAGGAATCGAATCATCTTTCCGATTGTTGACGCATCGGGGCGGACGATCGCCTTTGGGGGCCGGAGCATGGATGACTCCCCGCCGAAGTACCTGAACTCTCCCGAGACGGCGATCTACAAGAAGGGCGACCATCTCTACGGCCTCTACCAGGCTCGGGAGGCCATCCGGCGCCGAGGGGCCGCGCTTCTCGTCGAAGGATACTTCGACGTCATCGGAGCGCATGCGGCCGGGTTCGATCACGCCGTCGCCACCCTCGGAACAGCCCTGACAACCCGACAAGTCGGGCAACTGAGGCGGATGGCCCCGGATGTCGTCTTCGTGTACGACGGTGACGCGGCTGGACTGAGGGCGATGCGCAGCAGCGCCGGCCTCCTGCTCGAGAGCGGGGCCGCCGTGAACGTCGCCGTTCTCCCGGAAGGGGAAGACCCGGATTCCTTCCTCCAAAAGGAGGGCCCGGATGCCTTCGGCAAGGCGGTCGGGAGTTCGATCCGCCTGGCGGATTTTGTCCTTGAAAGCCTGATCCAGGAGAAGAGGGGATCGTCGGCCTGGATCGTCGAGCAGATGTTTTCGATATGGGACCAGATCGCAAACCCGATCGAGCGGGGAGAACGGATCCGCCGGGCCGCCGAGCGTCTCGACATCCGCGAGGAGTGGATCATCGAGGCGTGGCATGCTTCGCGCCAGAAACCGGGAGGGCCGGGCCGGCCGTCCGCGATTTCTCCGCCGGGCGGACCGAGCGCCCATGGCGAGGCCGGCCAAGGGAGCGTTCGCGGGGGATCGAAGATGCCCGTTCGCGTCGAGCCGCTGTTCCTTCAGATTCTCTTGATGCGGCCCGATCTGATCCCGACGGCCCGCGATCGGGTCTCGCCGGATCTCTGGGAGGACGCCGCGCTTCGCGCGGCGTACAGCGGTCTCCTCGAAGGGGGGGGGCATGACGCTTCCGACCCGGCCGTCGGCCGGCTGCTGGTCGTCGATCTTCCGGGAACGCCCGAGCAAGTCGAAGCCGCGTTTCAGGATTGCATCCGGGTATTCGTCCGCCGGAGGCAGCGCATTGCCCAGCGAAGGTTGTACGGCGAGATCCGGAAAGCGGAATCCTCGGGCGACCCCGAGGCCTTGAAAACGTCGCTCCGGGAGCATATGAAAGTCAGCAAGGAGACCTGCCCGTAGCGGCGGCGCCCTGCAACGGAGGAAAAGAGTAGATGGCGAGCAATCCCGAAGACAAGATGGCCGACGTCAAGCACCTGATCTCCCTCGGAAAGGAGAAAGGGTTCCTGACGTACGAGGAACTCAACGACGGCCTTCCGCCCGAGATCGTCTCGTCCGAGCAGATCGACAGCATCATGTCGATGTTCGGAGAGATGGACATCGATATCGTCGAAGGTCCGCCCGAGGGGTTCGGGCGCGTTCCTCCGGAGGCCGAAGAAGGGGCGGAAGAGGCCGAGGAAGCCGAGGCGGAGCCCGCTCCGGCCGAGGAAGAGGCCGAGGAGTACGATCTTTCGCCCGGCGCCCTTGGCAAGACGGACGACCCCGTCCGGCTCTACCTCCGGGAAATGGGGACGGTGCCGCTTCTCTCGCGCGAAGGCGAGATCGAGATCGCCAAGCGGATCGAAGCCGGCGAACGCGAGATCGCGGAAGTCGTCCTGACGCTTCCGAACTCGCTGCGGGAGATCTTCGCCCTGGCGGAACAGCTCCGGAAGAACAAGATTCCGCTCAAGAACGTCGTGGCCGCCTTCGAGGAAGATTTCGAGGCTGAAGTCCCGACGAACGAGCGCGAGATCCGGGACCGCACGCTGCGGACCTTCACGGAGACCAAGCGGGCCGCCACGCGGTTTCTCACGGCGGACGAGCGGCTTCGGCGGTCACGCATGGGCGAGGAGCGCCGCAAAGCCGCCGTTGGAAAGGTCAAGGAGGTCCGCCATCAACTGGCCGAGAAGCTCGTCTCCTTGAACCTTCAACCGCGGCTTGTCGATCGTTTCGCCGAACGCCTGAAAATCCATGTCTCGCTGATCAAGAACGCGGAAGAGGAGATCCGAACGGTCGAGCGGCGGCTCAAGATTCCCCGCGAGAACCTTCCCGCAGTGCTCCGCCAAATCAAGGCAAACGGGGCCGAACGGCGCAAGCTGGAGAAATCGATGGGGACCTCGGCGCGTCATCTGCCGGACCTCGAGCAGAGGTGCCGCGAGGCCTACCGGCATATCGCGGAGACCGAATCGCAGACGGGCTTGTCCTCGGTCGAGCTCAAGCACACCCTCAAGGACCTGGAGAAGGGCGAGATTCGAACGAAGCTCGCCAAGACCGAGCTGGTCGAGGCGAACCTTCGGCTCGTGGTCTCGATCGCCAAGAAGTACACCAACCGGGGGCTCCAGTTCCTCGACCTGATCCAGGAAGGGAACATCGGCCTCATGAAGGCCGTGGACAAGTTCGAGTACCGCCGGGGCTACAAGTTCTCGACCTACGCCACCTGGTGGATCCGCCAGGCCATCACGCGGGCCATCGCCGACCAGGCGCGGACGATCCGGATCCCCGTGCACATGATCGAGACGATCAACAAGCTCATCCGGACCTCTCGGCAACTCGTGCAGGAGCTCGGGCGCGAGCCGACCCCGGAGGAGATCGCCACCCGGATGGAGCTCCCTCTCGACAAGGTTCGCAAGGTCCTCAAGATCGCCAAGGAGCCGATCTCGCTCGAGACGCCGATCGGCGAGGAGGAGGATTCCCACCTTGGGGATTTCATCGAGGACAAGAAGGCGCCGTCGCCGCTCGAATGCACGATCAAATCGGACCTGCAAGAGCAGATCCGGAAGGTGCTCCAGTCGCTGACCCCGCGCGAGGAAAAGGTCCTCCGACGCCGTTTCGGGATCGGCGAGGCGGCGGACCACACGCTGGAAGAGGTCGGCCAGGAGTTCGACGTCACGCGGGAGCGGATCCGGCAGATCGAGGCGAAGGCGCTCCGGAAGCTCCGCCATCCGAACCGGGCCCGAAAGTTGAAGAGCTTCGTTGAAAACCTGTAGGGACGCGATTCGGGCCCATAGCTCAGTCGGTAGAGCCGCCGGCTCATAACCGGCTCGTCCCTGGTTCGAGCCCAGGTGGGCCCACCATGGATCGATGGATCTTGGTGCCAAGGAGGATTTGAATGTCGCAGACCGATCCACGCCAATCGACCGGGACCCCGCAATCCGGGGATGACTCGATGCACTCTGGGGGCGGCCGGAGTGCATTTTTTTTGGGCGGAGGAACGGACACGACAACGCCTCTGTCCGAAGGACTGGCGCTCCTTGTGTCCCTCCAGGAGATCGATCGGGACGTCCTCGCCCTTCGCGTCCTCAAGGACGAGCTTCCGGGGAAGGTCGCGGCCGTCAGGGATCGGCTCGACCAGGCCGAGGCGGAGCAGACCGCGGCTCGCGGCGCCCTCGACCAGATGAACCGCGACCGCCGGGACCGGGAGGCCAAGCTCGAAGAGACCAAGGCCCATATCGCCCGGCTCAAGAACCGCACCGGCGAGATTAAGACCAACACGGCGTACTTTGCCCATCTCAAGGAGATCGACACGGCCGAGAAACTGCGCTCGGCGGTCGAGGACGAGATCCTCGGGCTGATGGAAAAGGTCGAGGCGGCGGAAAAGGACCTCTCGGCGTTCGATGCCAAAGTGAGCGAGGAGAGCGCAAGTTTCGAGGGCCGGCGGCAGGAACTCGAGCGGGAATACGCCTACGTGGACGCAGGGATCGACGAGAAGACGAAGGCGCGGGAGAATCTCGCCGCGGCCCTGGATCCCGTCCTTCTGGCCCGGTACGAGAACATCCGCGTCCAGATGCGGGGGACCGCCGTCGTCCCGGCGCGGAATGCCACCTGCACGGGCTGCCGGATGCGTCTTCCTCCCCAACTCTTCAACCAGGTTCGGGAGGGACGGTCCATCATCGACTGTCCCCACTGCCACAGAATTCTCTATTGGAATCCGTCCGTCTGACTCCCGCCGCGCTCCTTCGCAGCCTCGCCACCGGCCTGGACATCGGCCTCCTCATCGAGGAACACCCGCACCTTTCCCGATCGGAGGTCAAGAAACTCCTGATCGAGGCGGCTGACCGGCTCGAGGCCTTGCCGCCGTCGCCTCCCGTCAAGACGAAGGAGGGGGCGAAAGCCGGCGAGATGATCGCCCGGATCGACGGGGCCTCGCGCGGAAACCCGGGACCCGCGGGCGCGGGGGTCCTTCTCGAAAAGGACGGCAAGAGGCTCGCGGCCGAGTCCCTCTTCCTTGGGCGGGCGACGAACAACGTCGCGGAATACGAGGCGCTTCTCGCGGCGCTTCGCCTGGCCGCGCGCCAGCCGGGCGGCCCGCACCGCCTGACAATCTTCTCCGACTCGGAGCTTCTCGTCCGCCAGATCAACGGGGAATACCGAGTCCGCGACTCCAATCTTGCCCGCTACCACCGGGAGGCGACCCGGCGGATGAAACTCTTCCCGCGGGTCGCCGTGCACCACGTTCCACGCGAGAAAAACGTCGAGGCTGACCGGCTGGCCAACGAGGCCCTTGACCGGGCCGAGCGCAATCCGTAAGACATGGGCAGGTTCCGGGCGGCGTTGACTTCCGCCGGCAATCCCCATATGATGAATAACGAGGCCGCCAAGAGGGCCGGATGATCGCCCCGCATCTATCTCCGCCAAAGGGAGCGCTGTTCGACCCAAGGGTCCGGTTTCCCGCCGGTTCCTCAGGATCGAGAACGGAAACCTTTCGCGGAGATAGGTGCGGGGAGGAAAGTCCGAACTCCGCAGGGCAGGGTGGTTCCTAACGGGAACCCGGGGTGACCCGAGGGAAAGTGCAACAGAAAACATACCGCCCGCCGTTGGCGGGTAAGGGTGAAAAGGTGAGGTAAGAGCTCACCGGCGGTCCGGCGACGGGCCGGCCTGGCAAACCCCACCCGGAGCAAGACCAAATAGGCTCTGCCTTTCCTCGAAAGAGGGCAAGGGTTGCCCATCCGACGTTTCCCCGGTTCGCCGGGGAAAGGGCAGAGCGGGTCGGTCGCACGACTCCGCCGGCGACGGCGGGGCAAGAGGAATGATCATCTCCGGCCGGAAACGGCCGGAACAGAATTCGGCTTACAGGGCCTCTTGGCGGACCTCACGATTTTCTCAACCGGCGGGCATTCATGGACGACCATAAGCTGAGGGTTTTCTGCACGGTCGCCGAGTGCCGGAGTTTCTCGAAGGCCTCCGAGATCATCCATCTCACCCAGCCCGCCGTCTCCCTCCAGATCCAGGCTATCGAGGAGGCTTACGAGACGAAGCTCTTCGAGCGCACGGCCGGCGCCGTGACGCTCACGCCATCCGGCGTCCGGCTCTACGAGCACGCCAAGAACATCCTGGCCCTCTACGCGGCCGCCGAGAAGGAGATCGGCGAGATGACCGGCCTCGTCAAGGGCAACCTCTCTCTCGGGGCTTCGTCGACGATCGGAAACTACCTTCTCCCCTCCGTCCTGGTTGATTTCCGGAAGAAGTACCCCAAGATCAAGGTGAACCTCCTCATCGCGAACACGCGCCGGATCCTCGACCACTTGGATGCGGGGGAGATCGACATGGGTCTCGTGGAAGGGGAGGTTCACAAGCAGAAACTGGTCCGCGAGCCGCTCTTCCCCGACGAGCTCGTGCTTGTCATGTCACCGGACCATCCCTGGGCCTCCCGGCGGAACATCTCGGTCGCGGAGCTTCTTAAGGAGCCCGTCATCTTCCGCGAGGAAGGGTCGGGGACGCGGCAAATGATCGAGAAACACTTGACCGAGCACGGGATTACGTCGAATAAGCTCAAGACCCCGCTCGTCCTCGGCAGCACCGAGGCGATCAAGCAGGCCGTGATTCACGGCCTGGGGCTCTCGATCCTGTCGGCCTGGGCTGTCCGCAAGGAGGTCAAGGCCGGCGTCCTTAAGACAACGACGTTCAAGGACGTCGTCATGACACGCGAGTTCTCTCTCATCCGGCCCAAACGCGCCTTTCCCTCGCACGCCTCCACCGAGTTCCTGGAATTTCTGAAGATCTATCCGTTCGACGAGAAGGTGTGAAGAACCGCAAAGTGGGCCTTGACCCAGCCCTTTGGGGCGGGGTCAAGGCCCACGAGTGGAAATAACGCAAAGTACCTTGGAGGTCGCGCGGCGGGCTAGAAGCTTTTCTGCACGATGAAGTTCACGGCGTTCTCGATGCAGACGCGGATCGCCTGCTCCATGGGCGTCTTTGCCCACCCGCCGAGGGCCAGAGGCATCGTAGTCTTTCCGCCGCCGATGACGCCCGCGCCCGCGGCTCCGACGTCGGTGGCTTTCCCTTCCACCTTGGTCACGGCCACCACGCGCGACGTCTTGGCGTCCACGATCCGAAGATCCATCGCGACGTACGACTGCTTGACGCCCACGCCGAGCCCGCCGATCCGCAGACCGGGCATGGCCGCGCCGCCCCCGATGCCCCGGTAGTTCGGCTCGAATTCCGTGATCGCGCCGTAGATCAAGAGCTGGGCCCCTTCGATCTGGCCGATGGGCGCGGCTGTTTCCCTTCGCACGCGGCCCGAGGCGCCGAGGTCCTGCTCTTCCATCACGTCCCGAAGCGACTGCCGCTCGAGGACGATGAACCGGCCCGTCTCGAACAGGGCCGTAGCCATCATGTCGGACATTCCATCGCCGATCCGGTGGTATCCCTTGGCCGATTTATCGGTGAACTTCTTCACGGCGATCCGCTTCTGGGGGCCCGTGTACGGGACCGCCTCGGCCTGAGCGGCGGTCGGCCCACCGCCGCCGCGGACCGTGGCCGTCGGCGCGCAGGAAGCGGCCAGGAAAACGAGCGCCAATCCCGCGACGACCGTGCGCGGATACAGTTTGTCTGTAGTCATTGATCTTTTTCCTCCTTATCCCGATAGACTAGATTTTTCCGGAAATGTATTGGACGGCGTTCTGGATGCAGACCCGGATCGCCTGCTCCATGGGCGTTTTCGCCCAGCCGCCGAGGGCCAGCGGCATCGTGGTTTTTCCGCCGCCGATGACGCCGCCGACGCCGCCGCCTATATCCGTGGCCTTTCCCTCAACCTTCGTGACGGCGACGATCCGCGACGTCTTGGCGTCGACGATCCGAAGGTCGATCGCCACGTGCGACTGCTTCGCGCCCGCGGCGATCCCGCCGAGCCGGATGCCGGGCATGCCGGCCGCGCCGCCGATCCCGCGGTAGTCGGGCTCGAACTCCGTGATCGTGCCGTAGATCAGGAATTGGGCCCCTTCGATCTCGCCGATGGGGGCGGCCGTCTCCTTCTTGACGCGGCCGGAAGCTCCGAGGTCCTGCTCCTCGAGGACGTCCCGGATCGCCTGCCGTTCGAGAACGACGTACCTTCCCGTCTCGACGAGGGCCGTGGCCATCATCTCCGCCATGCCTGCGCCGATCTTCGCGTATCCTTTCGCGGTCTTGTCCCGGAAGTCCTTTACGGCGATCCGAGGCTGGGCCTGGGCCGGAAGGGCAAGCGCCAGAACGGCGAGCGCCGCCCAGAAAACGGTCGTTGTTCTGATGAAGATTCGCATGGGACCTCCCTTACGACTGCGTGTTCTTTTCGGCGATGTCGCCGAGCATCGGGAGCTTGTACCACTCTCCCTTGTAGGCCTTCCACATGAGAAAGAGCCACAGAGCCAGCACGCCGATCCACAGGAAGAGGGCGATGATCCATCCGAGGATCGGGATGAACATGAGGACGATGTAGGCGACGAAGACGGCCACCCACACGAGGATCGATTGCATCGCGTGGAACTTCACGAAGCGGTTCTCCTTCTCGACGACGAAGAAAACGATCCCCGTGAGGATTCCGAGAAGGTAGGAGAGGGCCGCGGCCACGTTCGGCTGCATTCCGGTGGACGAGGTGCCAAGGTTCGGTGCGGTCGAGCCTTCGGGCGACATGGGCAAGTCCTCCTTGTTGGAAAGCAGGGCTACTTCGATTCCCTGATCATGGTGGCGGCGAACTCGTGGAACCCGTTCATGCGGATTTCGACGTTCTGTTCGGTCGAACGATACCCGGGGGCGTGGATCTCGACCCGGTGAGCGCCGGAGAGAAGCGAAACCTCCCGCTCACGGATCGGGACGCCATCGACGAGAACGCGGGCGTTCTCCGGGAGGCCGGCCAACGCCAGACGTCCCGCCCCGCGGACGGGGTGTCCGTCGTAAAACACGCCGTGCGGGGCGGCGCTTGGTCCCGCCGGGGACGTCGGCTCGAAATCCTGAGCCGATTGAAGCGGCTCCATGACGACGACGGGGGCGTAAATCCGGCCGTCGGGATACGTCGCGTATATGGGCGTATGGACCGGGCCGTGTCTCCATCGCGCGTGATCCCGATGGTCCCAATGACGCCAGCAACAGTACGGATATCCGCCCCGGATCCACGCGCCCCCGTTCCGCGCTCCGACCAGGAGGCCGTCCCATCCGAACCAGAACCCGCTTCCCCCGTGACCGCTCCAGGCGCCGAACGACGGAGACCCGACCCAGAAGCCGACGTTCGCGGCATGGGCCGTCCCGGGAGCGGCGAGCAGGGAGGGGAGGACCAATCCCCGAAGAAGGGCCTTGACCCCTCTTGTCCGCCATCCTTTCATCGTCCGCCTCCCCCTTGCGGTGCCGTGAAGATCAGTTCTTCTCCGTCACGCGCTGGATGTGGATCTCCGTCTCCGGCTTGTCTTTCGAGCGCGAGACGATGACCGTGGCCGCGGTCTTGTCCTTCTCGTCCTTGGCCTTGAGGTGGAACATGGCCGTTTTGGCGCCTTCCGCCGAGGTCTCCATGACCTGGGCGTCCGCCCCCGCTTTCCCCTTGTAGAAGTCCCTGACGTTTTCGTATGGATCGGACGTCGTGAAATTGGCCGCGGTCCACGACCCTCCCTTTTCCTTGCCGCCACCGGCGATCATGAGGCTTCCGCCCTCCTGCGACTTCGCGCCGGGGTAGATGGGAACGCCCAGATCGGCCTCGGTTACGGTCTTGGAGCTCTCGAACTTGACCTCTCCCTCCTTGGTCTTGATCGAGAATGTCGCTTCCTTGCCGTCTCCTTTCGTCTCGATCTTCCCCAGGCCGGGGATACTGATCGACTTGGACTCTTCCTTCTTTCCGCAGGCCGCGGTCAGAGGGAGAAGGGCGAGAACAGCCACGGCCGCCGCCATGCGCACTGGGGTTATTCTTCTTCCGGGCATCGGTTCCTCCTTGGATTTGAAAACAAGCCGCTACGCCTTCTTGGTTTGAGCTTACAGGACGATCGTCGTTTTTTCCGTGACGTCCGTCACGCCTGCCGCGTCCTCCCGGTTCCCGACAGGGCGCCGGGCCGCCGGATGACGAACGTCCGGTCCGAGCGGGCGATGATGCCCCGGCGCTCCAGGTCCGACAGGACGCGGGAGACCGTCTCGCGGGACGAGCCGATCCGCTCGGCGATCGCCGTCGGCGACGGGGCCGGGTGAATGACGAGGACGCCGCCGACCTTCTCGGCCTTCGCGGCGATCTTCAGCAGGTGCCGGGCGACCCGGCCGTACACGTCCAGGAGGGCCAGATCGCCGATCCGGTCGTCGGCCTCGCGGAGGCGCGATCCCAACAGCCGGAGGAGGGTCAGGGACAGCTTGTGGGAGGACGCGAGCGCCTGTTCGAACATTTTTCCGTCGAGGACGCCCACGTCGCAGTCGGTGACCGCGGTCACCGTGGCCGACCGAACGCCCCCGGTCAGGATGGCGAGCTCGCCGAAACAGTCGCCCGGCCCGAGCGTCGCCAGGACGATTTCCCGGCCTTCATCGCTGAAGAGGGAGACTTTCACCTTGCCTCGTTCCAGAATGAAGAGAGTCCCCCCGGAATCCTCCTGCCAGAGGATGATCGAGTGGCGGGGAAAATGCCGGTGCACGATGGCGTCGGCGAGCCTTTCGAGCTCGATCCGATCGAGCCCTTCGAAAAGGGGAATGGGCGGGATGAGCGACGTCTGTGCCATGCTGGCGGATCCGCTCGCGGCTTATCGTCGACGCGCGTTTTCGGGGGACATACTAGGATTCCACGACGTCGAAGTCAACGGGAAACTATTGTCAAATCAAAGAAACCCCTTGACCCCGAGCGTCCTTGGGGTAAGATGAAAACGACTCCGCCGCCAACAACACGGGATCTTCGATGCGCCTCGGTGTCAATCTCGACCATGTCGCGACCGTTCGCCAAGCCCGCCGGGCCGCCGAGCCCGACCCCGCCGCCGCCGCCGTTCTGGCCGAGCTGGGAGGGGCCGACGGAATTACCGTCCACCTTCGGGAAGACCGGCGGCATATCCAGGACCGGGACCTTCGCCTTCTCCGCGACATCGTCCGGGGAAGATTGAACCTGGAGATGGCGGCGACGCCCGAGATGATCGATATCGCCCTGAACGTGAAGCCCGACCAGGCAACCCTCGTACCGGAGCGCCGGGAAGAGGTCACCACCGAAGGCGGCCTGGACCTCGCGGCGGACCAGGCCTCGATCAAGCGGGCCGTCAGCGCCCTCCGTCACGGCGGGATCTTCGTGGCCCTCTTCATCGATCCGGAACCCGAGTCCGTAAAGAGCGCCCGGAAGCTGGAGGCCGACGCCGTGGAGATTCACACGGGAATGTACGCCAACGCCCGCAGCGAGACGTCGATCTCGCGGGAGGGCGAGCGGGTGGCGCACGCCGCCCGGCTGGCCGCCCGGCTGGGTCTCCACGTTCACGCCGGGCACGGCCTGACCTACGCCAACGTGGGCGCGGTCGCGGCGATCCCGGAGATGGAGGAACTGAACATCGGCCACGCGATCGTCTCGCGGGCGCTGTTCACCGGAATGGCCCGGGCCGTCCGCGAGATGAAAGAACGAATCGCGTCCGCGCGAAGCCGGCCGGGGGCATGAGGCGGAGAGAGCGTGATCGTCGGCGTGGGAATCGACATCGTCAATGTCGCCCGGATCGACAGGGCGATCCGGACTTGGGGCGAGCGCTTTCTCCATCGTGTCTTCAGCCTTGACGAGTTGAACTTCGCGTTCTCCCAAGCCCGTCCCGCCCTGCACCTGGCGGGCCGCTTTGCCGCGAAGGAGGCCGTCCTCAAGGGACTGGGCACGGGTCTTTCCGCCGGGATGTCCTGGAGAAACGTGGAAGTCCTTCGAGATCCGTCCGGCCGCCCCTCCGTCCGACTGACGGGCCCCGTCCGCGACCGATCGGTCGCCCGCGGCGTCGCCTTCGTCCACATCTCCCTTTCGCACGACCGGGAGTACGCCGTCGCGCAGGCCGTCCTGGAAGGGATCTCCGCCGGGGGAGGAGGCCTCCGGACATGATCGTCGTCGGCTCGGCCGAGATGCGGGCGATCGACCGACACGCCGTCGAAATCGTCGGTATTCCCGCGGCCATCCTGATGGAGAACGCGGGCCGCGCCGTGGCCGCCGCCATCGAGGAGACGTTCCGCCCGTCGGCCGGGGGGAAGGTCGTCGTGCTCTGCGGAAGAGGAAACAACGGGGGAGACGGGTTCGTCATCGCCCGCACCCTTTCCCGGTGCGGCGTATCGGCGCAAGTCTGGACCGTGTCGCCGCCGCGGGACCTCAAGGGTGAAGCGCGCCTCCATCACGGCCTTTTCGTCCGCGCGGGCGGCCGGACCCGCCTGCTCGCCCCGCCGGGCAAGGCGCGGTTCGCCAGGGACATGGCCGAGTCGGATCTGGTCGTGGACGCTCTCTTCGGCACGGGCTTGAACGCGCCCATCGCCGGTTTTCCCGCACGCGCGATCGATGCCGTGAACGCGTCGGGGAGGCCGGTCGTCTCCGTCGACGTCCCGTCCGGGATCGACGCCGACACGGGCGCCGTCCTCGGGACCGCCGTTCGCGCGGGTCTCACGGTCACGTTCGGGCACCTCAAGGCGGGCCTGGTCCTTCCGCCCGGGTCGATTCACGCGGGACGAGTGGAGGTCGCCGACATCGGCCTTCCGGAGATTTCGACGGCGCGTGTCGGGCCGAGAGGACGGGCCCTGGCCGAGCGCGAAGCCGCCGCCCTTCTTCCCGTCAGACCGGCTTTCGGACACAAGGGAACGTTCGGCCGCGTTCTGATCGCGGCGGGATCGACGGGCAAAACGGGCGCGGCGGTCCTCGCCTCGCTCGGCGCCCTTCGCGGCGGAGCGGGCCTCGTGACGATCGCCGTTCCGGCGGCGTTCCGGAACGTCTTCGAGCAGAAAACCCTCGAGGCGATGACCCTGCCCGTGGGGGGCGATGGAGACACGTTTCTCAGTCTTTCGGCCGTCGATTCGATCCGGGCGGCGTCGGCCGGCGCCGACGCCGCGGTGATAGGTCCCGGGATCGGGCTCGCCGCCCGAACGGCCGAAGCCGTCTTCGCCCTCATTCGCGTCATCTCCTGTCCGCTCGTCCTCGACGCCGACGCGCTGACGCTTCTGGCCGGGAAAGAGGCCGCCATCCGGCGCAGGAGGCGGATCACCGTGCTGACGCCCCATCCCGGCGAGATGGCCCGCCTGATCGGAGGAAGCGTGGAGCAGGTCCAAAAGGACCGCGTGGGCGCGGCGCGGGACGCCGCCGGCCGCTATGGGGCCGTCGTCGTCCTCAAGGGAGCGGGGACCGTCACGGCCCTTCCGGACGGGCGGTTCTGGATCAACCGGACGGGAAACGTGGGGATGGCGACGGGGGGGACGGGAGACGTCCTGGCGGGATTGATCGCCGCGCTTCTGGCGGGCGGCCTCCCCGCAGGGTCCGCCGCTCCATTGGCGGTCTTCATCCACGGGATGGCCGGGGACCTCGCGGCGGAGGCCCGCGGAACGACGGGACTGATCGCGAGCGACGTGGCTCGAAAGATCCCGCTTGCCTTCAAGAGGATTCACGCGTGCCGATGAGGGAAGCCGTCTATCAGGATGCCGATAAAGTCCATCCAGGACTTTTCAGCCACGCTCGGCCAAAGCACAGCTTCGGCCTCGCTTTCATTTTTCAACCACTTGCGTGTTCGAAAAATGGCGGCACGTCCCTGTGCCGCATAGCAGGCTGCTGAAAAATGAGTTTTTCAGCAGCCTGCAATATCGCCAGCCGCTCGGAAGAAGAGACGATCTCATGCGGCCGCCGGCTGGCCGGCCGTCTCCGGGGCGGCGAGCTCGTTTCGCTCACGGGCGATCTCGGGACGGGAAAGACCGTCTTCGTGCGTGGATTGGCCGCGGGATTGGGAATCGACCCGCGGGAGGTGACGAGCCCTAGTTTTTCCCTCGTCCAGAGATACGCGGGCCGGCTGACGCTCGTCCACGTCGACCTCTACCGCCTCGGGTCGGCCGACGAGCTTCGGGAGGAATCGATCGACGAGCTGCGCCGGCCGGACTCGGTCGTCGCCGTCGAATGGGCGGAGCGGCTCGGGTCCTCGCCGGCGGCGGACGCAATCCGCGTCCTCATCCGCGACGAGGGCGAGGAGCGCCGCGCGATCCAGATCGACTGGCCGGAGGTTTTGGATAACTAGCGATCGGGGGCCTTTGTTGAAGAAACCGGCGACGCCCAAGAAAGCCTCCAAGACAGAAAGCTCCCCGTGGACCCGGCGCGTCCGGGGCGACTTCCGCGCGATCGGAATCATCGCGAAGAAGAAGCACCCTCAGGGCGCGGCCTTCGCGGGAGAGATCGCGGCCTGGCTGGAGGCCCGCCGCCGCCGGGTGCTCCTCGACGCCGACGTCGCGGCCGCGCTGGGGCGGCCCGGTTTGCCGCGCGAACGGATCGCCGCCCGGGCCGACATGGTCATCGTCCTGGGCGGGGACGGCACCCTTCTGTCGGTCGCCCGTTTGGTCAACCCGTACCGGACGCCGATCATGGGCGTCAATCTCGGGTCTCTCGGTTTCCTCACGGAGACCCCCGCGGACGATCTCTTCCCGACGCTGGAAGAGGTCTTCGCCGGAGAATGCCTCATCGAGGAACGCATCCTTCTTTCGGCCCGCCTCGTTCGGAACCGGAAAGCCATCGCGGTCCACGACGTCTTGAACGATGTCGTCATCAACAAAGCCGCCCTGGCGCGGATCATCGAGATGGAGACCGTCGTCAACGGAAAGACGGTCACGACGTTCAAGGGAGACGGTTTGATCGTGTCGACTCCCACGGGTTCGACGGCCTACTCCCTGGCCGCCGGCGGGCCGATCGTCTATCCCACGATCGAGGCGTTCATCCTGACGCCGATCTGTCCGCACGCCCTGACGAACCGGCCGCTCGTGATCCCCGACCGGGCCCGCGTGGAAATCGGGATCCGGGCGGGGGACGACGACGTCTACTTGACCCTGGACGGCCAGATCGGCCTCCGGCTCAAGTCCGGCGACCGGATCGTTCTCGAACGGTCCAAGCATCGAACGTGTCTCCTGTCGTCCCCCCGCCGGAACTATTTCGACATCCTTCGGAGCAAGCTCCATTGGGGCGACGTCCCGCGCGCCGCGGACCCGCCGGCCCCGCACGGCGGGGTCGAGGTGAGACCGTGACGCCGGCACGCGATCCCCGGTCCGACGGTCGGGCGGCCCTCGATAACCTGCGTGCCTGGGGAGTGGAGGAGCTTCTTGTCCCGCGGCGGATCGCGCCTCGGCGGACGCCCGCAAAGAGCGGGTCGGGGAAGGCCGCGCGGCTCGCGTCCCTTCGCGAAGAGATCGGCGACTGCCGGCGATGCGGCCTCTGGACGGAGCGGACGCACGTTGTCTTCGGCGTGGGAGATCCTGACGCGGAGATCATGTTCGTGGGAGAAGCGCCCGGATCCGACGAAGACCGGCAGGGGGAGCCGTTCGTGGGAAGGGCGGGCCAGCTCCTCACGAAGATCATCGAGGCGATGGGCCTCGCGCGCGAGCGGGTCTACATCGCCAACATCATCAAGTGCCGTCCCCCGGGAAACCGGAACCCGCTTCCGTTGGAGATCGGCGCGTGCTCCGGGTTCCTGCGGGCCCAGGTGGAGATCATCTCCCCCCGCGCGATCGTCGCTCTCGGGACGTTCTCGGCCCAGACCCTCCTCGGCACGGACGAAAAGATCTCGCGTCTTCGGGGGCGGTTCCATCCGTTTCACGGGATTCCGCTCATGCCCACGTACCATCCGGCCTACCTGCTCAGGAATCCGAACGAGAAGAAGCAGGTCTGGGAGGACGTGCAAAAGGTCATGGCCCTCCTCAGCGGCCGCGAGCCCGCATGAGGACCTACTTTCCGCCCGAGGTCTGCCGGCACCTCACCTTCACGCAAGGGACCGAGGACGAGGTGGCGATGCTGTTCGGAAGCGCGCTTCCCGTCCTTCCCGAGGAGGAGGCCCTGCGCGGCGGGGCCGAGTCGCTTCACGTCCGGCTTCCGCTGGACCTGCTGAGCCGCGCCTCGGCGTTCCTGGATCACGCCTATCGGCTCATCGAAGGGTACGACGAGGGCGCGCCCCTGGCCTACGTGGAATCCGGCGCCTCCGCGGAAAACGACTTCATCGCGACGCTTCGCGACGTCCTGGCCCGGACGATGCCGCATGAACGGCGGAACGGTCTGGTCAATCTTTTCTGGCTGGCCTTCGCCAAGCACCTGGCCGTGCTGGTCAACGAGTTCTTCACGGGACGGGGACGGAAAGTTTTTCTCCGCTATCGGGTGGAGATTATCCTGGCCGGCGCCCTGCAGGCCGCCCAGTCGCGGGCCCTTCGGGCCCTCACCGAAGCCGAGCCGGACAAGGTCCGAATCCAGTTCGGCCCCGCGTTCCGATGGCAGTTGATCGAGTCGATCGTCTCCGACCAGTTCCCGATCACGGAGACGGCCATCCACAAGATCAACCTCTCCGTCGTTCTCGCCGGTCACAATCCCCGATATCCCTTCTCGCACCGTGTTTTCACGGAGGTGTTCCACATCTTGAAGACGCGCCTCCTCCGCGCCGTCGAATCCCGCGAGGGGGGAGTCCTCGGGGCGCTCCGAACCTTCCTTCCCTTCATCCCCGTGGAGCATCTCTCGGAAAAGAAGGGGCAGTTGAAGGCCCTCTTCTGCCGGCCCTTCGTCGACTACCTCCTGACCGACATCGACGCGGTGGCCGGCGCCCTGCGGTCCCGGCCGGTCCTGGTCGAGGCGGCCGAGCGCCTGAACGGGTGGACCGTCCTCCTGGACCGGTACAAAGCCCTCCTGGACGGCGTGCGCCGAACGGAAATCCTCGAGGTCCTCCAGCACAGGGTCCACCTCCTCACGACGGAGGCGGCGGCGTCCGAGGAAGACATCCTCTTCAGCCAGGGGAGGCTGTTCCGGTTCGGGGAGACCGAACAGGTGGTGAACAACGCCCGCGCGGCGACGATCCTCTTCGCCGACGTCCGCGGATTCACGCGCCTGTCCGAGAAGGGGTTCTCCGAGAAAGAGCTGACCGAATCGCTCTATCGGATCTTCGACCCGATCGCCGAGATCGTGACGCGTTTCGGGGGACGCATCGACAAGTTCATCGGCGACGGCGTCATGATCACCTTCGGCGTCCCGATCCCGCGGCGCGAGGACCCGCTCATGGGCCTCCGGACGGCCGTGATGATGCAGCGCCACCTCGACGGGCTCCGCCGCCAAGGGAAGACCGACCTCAAGATGGGGATCGCCCTCCACACGGGCCGGGTTTTCGTCGCCGAATTCATGGGGTGTCAGGGACAGGTCCACCGGACGGTGATCGGGCGGAACGTGAACCTCGCCGGGCGGCTCTCGTCTCCAAAACAACCCCCCGCTCCCGCGGGGGAGTCGGACGAGTTCCGGACGATGATTCATTCGCTCGCCGAGAGCCTGGGGGGGGCCCGGGAGGCCGAGGGATTCAAACAGTTCGTTTCGCAGCGATACCTCACGCGCCGGATGGTCTCGGGCGTCTCGGTGGACAGCCGGGGGCAGTTGTTCAACGTCGGCATCGTCGTGAGCCAGGACACGGTCGACGAGATCCGCAGGGTCGTCGCGAGCGACGCCGGAGGCGAGGAGACACGCCACTTTTCGTTTTCCGACGAGGTCCTCGGACAGCGCATCGTCCTCGAATTCGTCGGGGACGTGGTTCTCGAAGGCGTGGAAAAGTCCGTCTCGGTGCACAGCGTCTTGTTCTAGAGGGCGGGGGAGGGAAGGATGGAGCGTCTTTGGGCGCCGTGGCGGATGGCCTACGTGGGCGTGCCTCGCGGCGAGGAATGCGTTTTTTGCGACTCCCCGCGCCAGGGGGACGACCGGGCCGCCCGCATCCTGCACCGTTCCGCCCAGTCGTACGTCATCATGAACATCTATCCTTACACGAACGGCCACCTCATGGTCGTTCCGTTCCTCCACGAGGAATCGTTCGAGACGCTCCCGCCGGATGTCCTCGCCGACATCTGGGTCACCGTTCGCCGCTCGGTCGCCGCCCTGCGCGCCGTCTACAAGCCGGACGGCTTCAATATCGGGATGAACCTCGGGCGCGACGCCGGCGCGGGAATCGGCCGGCATCTCCACATCCACATCGTTCCCCGCTGGAGGGGGGACACCGATCTGATGCCGATCCTGGGCGAGACCAAGGTCATCCCCGACCACCTCGACTCCACGTATGAGAAGCTCCGTCCCCAGTTCCCCGGATAGCGGCCGCGCCGGCCTCACGCCGGCCATGCGGCAATACCGGGAAATCAAGAAGGCGCACCCGGACGCCATCCTCTTCTTCCGGATGGGCGACTTCTACGAAATGTTTTACGAGGACGCCGTGACGGCTTCGGGCGTCCTCGAAATCGCCCTGACGTCCCGGAACAAGGGACGCCCCGACGCCGTTCCCTTGTGCGGCGTCCCGGTCGTTGCCGCCGAAACCTACCTCGCCAAACTGGTCAACCGGGGTTACCGCGTGGCCGTCTGCGACCAGGTCGAGGACCCGGGCCAGGCGAAGGGAATTGTGCGCCGCGAGGTCGTGCGCGTCGTCACGCCGGGAACCGCCCTCGATCCCGCCCTCCTCGACGCGCGGGAATCGCGGAACCTGGCGGCCTTCCTCGACCGCGGCGGCCGCGCGGGCCTGGCCCTTCTCGATCTATCGACGGGGCGTCTTCTCGCGGCGGAGGAGCCAAGCGTTCGGGAGGGGATCCTGTTCCTCGATCGGCACAGGCCGGCCGAAATCCTGGTCCCGGACAGGGGCGAGCCGGACCCGGCCGTCGCCGCGGCTTCAGCCGAATGGGGGGCGACGATCACCCGCTGGCCGGCCGCCCGGTTCGATTCGGCGACGGGAGAATCCCGCCTGATGGACCAGTTCGGCGTGGCGACGCTCGAACCGTTCGGCCTGGCCGGATATCCGCTCGCCGTCGGGGCGGCTTCAGCCGCCGTCGCCTACGCCCGCGAGACCCAGATGCGGGAACTGAGCCATGTCCGCGAGATCCGGTTCGTTCGGGATTCCGTTCCCGTCCTCGACGCGAACGCCATCCGGACCCTTGAGATATCGAGGTCCCTGTACGACGGCTCGCCCCGGGGATCGCTCCTTTCGGTCATGGACGAGACGAGGACCGCCATGGGCGCCCGGCTCATCCGTGAATGGCTTTACGCCCCGATGACCGACGTCGCCGCGATCCGCGAGCGTCAGGCCGGCGTTCGGATCTTCATGGAGGAGGGGAGGGTCCGGCAGGCCCTTCGAGGCGTTCTGCCGGAGGTCCTCGATCTCGAACGCCTCGTTGCGCGAGTGACGATGGGCGCGGCCGGCGCGCGCGATCTGGCGGCGCTCCGGGCTTCGATGGCGGCCGTGCCGAGGTTGATGGCGGTTTTGGAGACGGCGGGACCCGGTCCGCTCGACCCGTTCCGCGCAAGCCTTGACGCGATCCCCGAGCTTTCGGATCTGCTCTCCCGCGCCCTGGTTGACGAACCGCCCGCGACGGTCCGGGAGGGAGGGATGATCCGGCCCGGCTGGGACGCGGCGCTCGACGGTCTTCGTGAGATCGGCCGCGCCGGGCGGGGGAGTATCGCCGAGATCGAACGGCGCGAGCGGGAACGGACCGGGATTCCTTCGCTCAAGGTCCGGTACAACCGAGTGTTCGGCTACTACATCGAGGTGACGAAGGCGAACCAGGAACGCGTTCCGGCCGACTACATGCGGAAGCAGACGCTCGTCGGCGCGGAACGGTTCACGACCCCGGAACTGAAGGAGTTCGAGGAGCAGGTCGTCGGGGCCGACGGAAAGATCGCTGTCCGCGAGTACGAGTTGTTCCAGGGGCTTTGCGCCGCCGTCACGCAAGCGGCCGCCCGGATCCAGCGAACGGCCCGCGCCGTGGCCGGCCTCGACTGCCTCGCGGGCCTGGCGGAGGCGGGCGTTCGGCGGAATTACGTCCTTCCGACGGTCGATGACTCGCGCGAGATCGAGATCCAGGACGGCCGTCACCCGGTCGTCGAGATTCTCGGGTCCGACCGGTTCGTGCCGAACGACACGCGCCTCGCGCCCGAAGCGCCGATCCACGTCATCACGGGGCCGAACATGGCGGGGAAGTCGACGTACATGCGGCAGGTCGCCCTGATCGTCGTCCTCGCCCAGGCGGGAGCGCCCGTCCCCGCCGCCGCGGCGCGGATCGGCCTCGTCGACCGCGTCTTCACCCGGATCGGCGCGACGGACTACATCTCACGCGGCCAGAGCACCTTCATGGTCGAGATGGCCGAGACGGCGCAGATCCTCCGTCAGGCCACGGATCGGAGCCTGATCGTTCTCGACGAGATCGGCCGCGGCACATCGACGTTCGACGGCATCGGGATCGCCTGGGCCGTGGCCGAGGACCTGGCGGCGCGCGTCCGCGCCCGCACGCTCTTCGCCACGCACTATCACGAGCTCACGGAATTGCCGCTCGTCTGCGCCGGCGTCGCGAACCACCGCGTCTCCGTCCGCGAATGGGGGGACCAGATCGTTTTCCTCCACAAGATCGAAGAAGGGGGTGCCGACAAGAGTTATGGAATTCACGTCGGGCGTCTCGCGGGCCTGCCCGAATCCGTCATCGCCCGGGCGCGGGAGATCCTGGCCAATCTCGAGGCCGCCGCCATCGCGTCGAACGGAGAGCCGCGCCTCGCGCGGCACGCCGAAGGAGAGGGACAGCCGCCGATCGCGCCGCAACTCGATCTGTTCGCTCAAGCCGAGGATCGCATCGCCCGGGAACTGGGCAACCTGGACCTGGAACGCCTGACGCCGATCGAGGCGCTGAATCTCCTCAACAAGTGGAAAGGAGAAGAGTAGTCCGAATCCGTCACGACGGCCGGGACGTGCTCGTGGGACACCCCGCGCCCGACGGCGGAGAGCCTGGTCAACGGTGAAATTAGTGGGATAATGGGAAAGAGCCGGACGGGCTAACGTT
>JACPZO010000051.1 GCA_016195465.1 Nitrospirota bacterium | reverse complement strand
AAGGGAGGCGACCGATACGTCGAGATCGGGAACCTGATCCTCCTCATCGGGGGAGACATCGTCACGGCCGTTCACGGGCAAGCCACGGACACGGCCGAGCAGGTCATCTCCATCCTTCGCGAGCGCAAGCCCGGAGACACGGTTCAATTGTCCGTCGTTCGGGGCCGAAAGAGGATCGCGGTGCCGCTGACCCTGGAGGAACGGCCCCGGCCGTAGAAAGGATCATGGCGGGCCGCTTTTCAGGCTGGTCCTGGCCCATCCAGGCCCGACCGGCAATGCGGCGATTGTAAGGGATTGATAATGTTCAGCAAGCCAGACAACAATTCTCCCGCCAGGAATACGGATTATATTTTTTATGTTTTTATCGTAGTTTTCCGATATGATCTAAAAACCTGAATTTGAGGGGCAAAAAATGAGTGGAAAACCGAGGTTTCTTACGGCTGGAGACGCGGCACGATATTGCCAGGTCTCCCTCAACACGGTCAAGAACTGGATCGGATCCGGCCTTCTTTCGGCGTTCAAGCTCCCGAAGGGACACTACCGGATCGAGCGGGACGCGTTCCGCCGGTTTCTCGAGGCCCAGGAGATGCCCGTCGATCCCGAGTTCTTCGGCGAGGAGTCGGCGAGAATCCTGGTCGTCGACGACGAACCGGCGATCGTCCAGTTTCTCCAGCGGGCCCTCGCGCACGAGGGGTACGAGATCGAGACGGCGATGGACGGATACGAAGGGCTGATCCGGGTCGGCCAGTTCAACCCGGACCTTCTTCTCCTCGACGTCCGGATGCCGCTGATCGACGGTCTGGAGGTGACGCGGCGGATCAAGGCCAGCGCCGATACGAAGAAGATTGCCGTAATCGGGATGACGGGCCAGGACGATCCCGAGATCGGCCGGTCGCTCGTTGCCGCCGGGGCGCGGACCTGTCTCAAGAAACCGCTCGTTCTCGCCGATCTTCTTCGCGTGATCGAGGAGAACCTGCCCGGCGCGCGCCGCGAATCGAATCGGCCTTCATTCCGTCCGGACCTCGTTTCCGAGCGTTGAGAGGAGAGGCCTTCACCCGCTATCGGTGACCCGGGGCGCACCCCGCCGTTCCGCGCGCTCCGCCCCGGAAGAAGTCTCGATCCCAGGCCTGCGGAAACCTGGAGCAGATGGAAAACCGCGACAAGAAGATCCTCGTCGTCGATGACGAAGAGTCGATCCGGAACGTCCTGCACCGCGTCCTCAACGGCGAGGGATACGACGTCCGCATGGCGGCGACGGGCGAGGAAGCCCTGGCCCGCCTCGCCGAAGGATCCGCCGATCTTGTCCTGAGCGACATCCGGATGCCCGGGATGGACGGCATGGCCCTCCTCTCCCGGCTCGCCGAAAACGGGCACGACCTCTCCGTCATCATGGTGACGTCCGTCCAGGACGTCGAGACGGCCATCAAGGCGATGCGCCTCGGCGCCGTCGACTACATCGTCAAGCCCTTCAACCTTGACGAGATCGAGATCGCCGTCGAGCGGGCGATCGAGGTGCTCCGTCTCAAGCGGGAGAACGCCGCGTACCAGCGCGAGCTGGAGGACAAGGTCCTCCTGCGGACGGCCGAGCTCCGCGAGGCGCTGGCGCGCCTCGACGTGACCTACGGCGCCACCCTGGAGGCGCTCGTCACGGCCCTTGACGCCCGCGAGCACGAGACGCAGTCCCACTCCCAGCGCGTCCGCGCCTACACCCTCCGGCTGGCCGAGCCGTTCACGATGAGCGAACCGCTTCGAATCGAGCTGGGGCACGGCGCCCTTCTTCACGACATCGGGAAAATCGGCGTCTCGGACGCGATCCTTCTCAAACCGGGAAAGCTCACGCCCGAGGAATGGGTGGAAATGAGAAAGCATCCCCAGATCGGCTTCGACATCCTGGGCGGAATCGAGTTTCTTCAGCCGGCGGCCGAGATCGTGCTCACCCACCAGGAGAGGTTCGATGGGACGGGATATCCCCGGGGACTCGCCGGAGAGAAGATCCCCCTGGGGGCCCGGATTTTTTCCGTTGTGGACACGCTCGACGCCATGACGTCGGACCGCCCCTACCGAAAGGCGCTCGCGTTCGAGCGCGCCTTCGAGGAGATCCGAACGTACAGCGGAAAGCAGTTCGACCCGGAAGTGGTCGAGGCGTTCTTCTCCATTCCCTCCGGGGAATGGTCCTCGATCCGCGCGGGCTTCTCCGGACTGTCCAGCCCGCGGGTCCTTCAAGCGCATTGACGCGCGCGGCGGGAATTGCCTAGAATCATCCCGTCTTCCCGCGAGGCCCGCCCGAGGATTGGGAATCCGGAAGAACGGAGGAGAGCAAGGAATGAAATCCGGCGAGAGCAAGGGGAGTCGAATCGGCATTCTCCCGATCGCTTATATTTCCTCGCCCGGAACGGGCCAGCAGGGGCACATTCTTCTGAACGAGATCAGCCTGACGGACGCAAGGCTCTGCTCCCCGCGGCCGATGTCCCGGAGGGCGCGGATCAGCCTCCGGCTCACGTTCTTCGACCGGATCGGAATCAGCAAGGAAGAGGAGTTCCGGGGACGCGTCGAAAGCGCGGCGCGGGTGGGCACGTCGTATTCGATCCGGGTCCGCCTGACGCCGCTGAACGTCGACGACCACCCGTACACCATCGGCTGGGTGGAAAAGCACGCCCCCCGGTCCGCACCGCCCCGCGTCGATCCGGTCGTGACATGACGCGATATCCCCGCCTCTACAAGCGATCCGGCGTCATGGCCGTCACGGACGTCACGACGCACGCGGGAGAGACGTTCGAGGCGCTCGTGGGCAACTTGAGCCGGGGCGGAATCGGCCTCTACTCCGACCAGCCCTTGACGCCCGGCAAGAGCGTCCAGTTGCGGCTGACCTTCCTGATCGAGGAAGGCCTGTCGGCCGGGGAGGTCGTCGAGGCGGCCGTCCGCTGGTGCCGCAAGGTCCGTAACCATCACGCCATCGGCCTCGAATTCCGCAACGTGTCGCCGGACACGCACCCCGGGCTTCTCGTTCTCATCGAGCGGTCCGGGCAGGGAGAAGACTGATCCGTGGAAGCCATGGAAGGAAGATCGGCGCCGGCGAACAAGGGAGGCTTCGAAATGGGAAAGAGGGTGATCGCGGGAGCGTTCGTTCTGCTCCTCGCGCTTGCGGCCTGCGCGGGAACGCCGGAGCGTCGCAGCACGGGAGAAGTCATCGACGATGTGGGCTTGGCGGCCCGCGTCCGGAGCGTCCTGGCGGCGGATCCGCTTGTCTCCTCGCTTCGGATCTCCGTTGAGGTCTCGCGGGGCTTGGTTTCCGTAACCGGAACCGTTGGAACGGCCCGGGAGAAAGAGCGGATCCTCGAGGACGTGCGCGCCGTCCCCGGCGTCAAGGGAGTCAACGACCTCCTGGCCGCCCCCTCCCCCCAGCCGTGACGCTCCGGCTTCTGTTTCTCTGGCTCCACGTCATCGGGGCCGCGGTCTGGGTGGGCGGAATGATCTTTCTGACCGCCATCCTCGTCCCTTACAGCCGGACGCTCCCCCCCGAGTTGAAGCGGGAGGTCTTTCACGAGGTCGGCATCCGATTCAGGCTGGTCGCCTGGAGCGCGATCGCCCTTCTCGCCGCGACGGGGACGGGCCTCTTGTGGACCCTCCCCCACACCTGGGACCAGATTTTTCAGACCCCGTTCTGGACCGTCTTCAAAGTGAAGATGGTCCTATTCACGGCAATGCTTCTCGCGAGCGTGCCCCATGACTTCGTCCTTGGGCCGCTCCAGAGGCAGGCCGGCGGCGCCGGCCGCCCCCAGTTCGCCCGCCTCGGCTCATGGCTCGCCCGGCTAACCCTGCTCCTGAGTCTCGGCGTTCTTCTCGCCGCCGTGAAGCTGGCGCGGTAGAAGAGGGGGAGCGGGTGGCCGAGGCCGGGGCGCCCCATCGCCCGGAACGGCGAGTGCCGTGAGGACGATGGGGCTGGCCGAGGACAGGACCCGCTCCGAACGGGAACGCCGGTCAACGGGTCGAAGAGTTGAAGGTTTGACGCGGCCCTAACCGGCCGCGGGGGTGACGGGCTCCTCCACCAATGGAACCCCTCCTCCCTCGTCTTCCCCGTCTCCCGGCGTCTCCGCCTCCGACGCCGCCTGGCTCGGCGCGGCGGCTTCCGCGGAGGATGACTTCTTCCTACGGCGCCGGCGTCTTCGCCGGCGGGGTTTCTTCTCCTCGGCTGGGGAAGGAGCCGGAGCGGCCTCCTCTCCTTCTCCCTCTCCTTCCGTTTCTTCCTTTTCGGAAACCTCGGCGGGTTCCAGGGCGGCAACAATCGGGGCGGCCGGCTTTTCTTCGACGCCGATCTCCAGGACGGCCGGAACGGAAGGGACCGCCGCGCGCGGCGGCTGGGTCCGCTTGACGAATTCAAGGTGATACTGGCTGGGAGAAAGTCCCGGATCCGAGGAGAGGATGATGCGGACGTCGTTCTCCCGCTCGAGAGCCATGAGGCTCTCCCGCTTGTAGTTCAGAAGGTAATTGGCCGTTTCCGACGATAAGCGGCCCTGGACCTCGCCCGTATTCCCCTTGACGACGCCTGCCTGGATGCGCCGGAGGATCGCCAACGCCTGCGATTCGGCCGTCCGAACGACTCCCTCGCCCGCGCACTGGGAGCACGTCACGTACGCCCCTTCCTGAACGGGCGGGCGCAGCCGCTGGCGGGAGACCTCGAGGATCCCGAACTTCGAGATCCGGCCCATATCGATCTTCGCCTTGTCCCGCTTGATGGCGTTTTTGAACGCTTTCTCCACTTCCCGGCTGTGCTTGTGGCTCTCCATGTCGATGAAGTCGATCATGACGAGGCCGCCCAGGTCCCTCAGGCGGAGCTGCCGGCCGATCTCCTCGGCCGCCTCGAGGTTCGTCTTGAAGGCCGTGTCCTCGATCCCCCGTTCCCCCTTCGACTTTCCCGAGTTGACGTCGATCGCGACGAGCGCTTCGGTCGTGTCAACCACGATCGATCCGCCTGACGGGAGCGGGACCTTGTGTTCGTAGATCGTCTCGATCTGTTCTTCCAGATTGTACTTGGAGAAGAGCGGTCTTTTCTCCTGGCACAGGTGCACCTTCCCCCGCACCCGCGGCATGACGACCGTGAGGAAGTCCATGACGTCCTTGTGGACCTCGCGGTTGTCCACCAGGATCTCGTCGGTGTCCGTCGTGAAATAATCCCGGATCGTCTGCAGGACGATGTCCGCCTCCTGGTAAACGAGGCACGGCGCCGGAAGCTCCCCGCTCTTTTCCTGGATGCTCTCCCAGAGACGCAGGAGGGATGAGAGGTCCTTCGACAGTTCCGCCTTCGTCCGGCCCAGTCCGGCCGTCCGGATGATGTATCCCATCCCGGCGGGGGGGGCGAGCTCTTCGAGCATTTTCTTGAGCTTGTCCCGCTGTTCTTCGTCCTCGATCTTCCGAGACACCCCCGACTTCTGGGCGAAGGGCATGAGGACGAGATACCGTCCCGGCAGGGAGATGTACGTGGTGAGGAAGGCCCCCTTGCCGTTCCGCTCCTCCTTCTCCACCTGGACCAGGAGCTCCGTCCCCCGGAAGATCACGTCCTGGATCCGGACCCCCCTCTGCCTCTTTTCCTCGGTGACCGCGTGGAAGGAGGGATGGATCTCTCCCATCGGGATGAAGCCGTGCCGGGCCCCTCCGTAGTCGACGAAGGCCGCCTGGAGGGACGGCTCCGCGCGGACGACGACGGCCCTGTAAATGTTCCCCTTGTTCCGTTCCTTGGACGTGGTCTCGATGTTCAGTTCTTCGAGAATCCCGTTGTCCACGATCGCGACCCGGATCTCCTCCGGATGGGCCGCGTTGATCAGCATCTTCCGTGACATACGTTCCGCCTATGAGAAAGGTTTATGTGCGGAGGCCGGCTCAACACGCCCAGCGGTCGGGAGCCCCGGCCTCGATGAAATTCAAAGGATGCTTAAACCTGATTAAGCTAAGATATTGTACACGATCGTCATCTTTTGTTGAAAGCCCTCTTTGGGAGCACCTGATGAACCGCATCCCGCTGTGGGCGGGACGCCGCAATCCCCGCCCCAAACCTTGGTTCTGGGGCATCCTGACGGCCGGTCTCCTGCTTCTTTCCCTGGGGTGCGCCAGGGAAACGGACGAAGCCCGGATCGGCCGGGCGATCGACGAGATCGTCCAGGCGATCGAGGCCAAGGAGACCGGGAAAGCCGTCGCCCCCCTGGCCGAGGACTACAAGGATTTCGAAGGCCGCACGCCCGCCGAGACGCGCGGCTTCCTCCTGCTCCACTTCCGCCGAAATCCCAAGATCCGGATCTATGTCCTGGCCCAGGCCGTCAGCGTTGACGGGAAGACGGCAACCGTCAGATCGAACGCGGCCGCCGTGGGCCTGGAGGGCATCGTCCCGGAGCGGGGGCAGGCCTATCTCGTGACTTCCCGATGGGAGAAGCGGGACGGAGAGTGGAAAGCGGTCTACGCAGAGTGGACGCCCGTTCTGGAAGAGTCAGTCACGAATAGTCCGGGCTAGGGAACCAAGGCCGGGAGGACCTCGGCCGCCCGGCCGGAGAGGTGGACATCCGCGATCCCCGTGTTCGGCGTGGGGTCGAGGTTCGCTTCGATGACAAAAGCTCCGGCCCGCCTGGCGACGGACACGAACGAGGCGGCGGGCTGTACAACGCCCGACGTCCCCACGACAAGGAAAACCTCGCACGACTCCGCCGCGTCGAAAGCGGCCTGGACGTCGTCCGGATCGAGCGATTCGCCGAACCAGACGATGTGAGGGCGCAATAGCCCGCCGCATTTTTCGCAGTGGGGCGGGATCGCGATGGGGACGTCCCGGTTGTCCGAGACCTCGCCGCAGGCCGTGCAACGCACTTTCCAGATGTTCCCGTGAAGCTCGACGACGTTCCGGCTCCCGGCTTCCCAGACGAGGCCGGGGTCGCGGAGAAACGCTTCCGGCGTCGCCAGCTCCTCCGGCCGGAAGTTCCGCCACAGCCCGTCCGGCCCCCGAAACGTCGGCACGCCCGAATCCGCCGAGATCCCCGCCCCCGTGAGGACGGCAACGGATCCGGCCGCCTCGAGGCGCTTTCGCGCTTCCTCCATGCCATCCATCGGCGTATCAGACAGGCCCCTTCGTGGGGGCATCAGGCTTCCTCTCCCGCCCGAACGCGGCGGTCTCGGGGCTCATGGCCCCTCCGTTCCTTCGTTGAGGATGGCGAGGTAGCGATCGTACACGAAAAACCGATTTCGGCGCTATTGCTAGGGCGATTCTCCCCGATCCAGTTCTGAGAGCGGCGGGGCAGGCGGCAAAGGAGCCGGTAAGAAGGCGCGCACCGATTCGGCCCCGACGCTCGTGACCTCGTATCGACCCGTTTCTCCCCGTTGCATGGCGCTCCGCCCTCTTGTCCACCAATCCTGAATAAGCAAAGTCGCTACTAAGACTTTGACTCCCAAGTCTAAACAACGCTCCGCTCCGCTGCACCCACCTTCGGAATCCTTCGGATTCAGAGTGAGCAGCGAAGCTCATCCGGCCTCATCCCCTACCTGCACCGCGTCCGGCGTCCATCATCGGTGCGCTCCTCATGAGTTTACGCCGCCGCCAGATCTAGCCCGCTGGCACTTCTTTGCCAGACGTAGTTATAGACCCGCGACGA
This sequence comes from Nitrospirota bacterium, assembly GCA_016195465.1. GTDB lineage: Bacteria > Nitrospirota > RBG-16-64-22 > RBG-16-64-22 > RBG-16-64-22 > RBG-16-64-22. Next base: position 445 of record JACPZO010000051.1, on the reverse strand, counting down.
GACATCCTCGGTCTCGGCGTCGGTGAAGGGTGGACGCGGCAGCGCATCATAGAGCCGATCAAGGATGAAGACCTTGACCTCGGCCTGTGTCGTGGCATTCTGTAGCCACCCAGGCATCGGCGTGAGAAGGTCGCGCAGAGATGACAATAAACCCCGGCTGGCCTGCTTCAGCCGTTCCCTATCCGCCTTGCAGATGTTCTCCTTGAGCAGAAGGTCGAACAGCGCCAGTTCGCCCTCGCTGAGGCCCTCCTCCGCCGCCCGCTTCTGCTCGGCGTCGAGACTGGCGGCGAGCGCAACAAGCTCCGCGAAGGTGGCTTCAACGGTGGCCCGGTCCTTCTCGCGGTTGTAGTCCGCGATGATCTCCTTGTACTTCTTGTAGTAGTCCATCCGCATCGGGTTGCGCGCCAGCATCTGGGCCAGTTTCTTCTCGACCACATCCCGGATA